>CAMVRE010000015.1 GCA_947169825.1 uncultured Verrucomicrobiota bacterium
AGCCCCTTGAAGTCCTTTTGCAATCAAAGTCGATGTAGGCGTGAAGACCGGCAGTGAAAAAGTTAACAGTTAAAAGTGAAGAGTTAAGAGTGAAGAGAGTTAACGGGAGGAGGCGCGGAGGGAATACATCGTTTCGCCGACGGCGCGGGCGGCGGCGCAGAGCTCTTCGTAGGGGCGGTCGGTACCGTCGACGAAGCCGCATTGGTAGGCTTCGCCGTCGCCGCGGCCGACGAGCGGCTGGTCGCGGTACTGGAACCAGTGGCAGCCGACGAGAAGCGGATGCGCGAGCGCGCCTTCGACGAGCCGCGCGTAGCTGCGCCCGCGCTCGACTTGGTCGCCGACAGGGCAGAGGCTCGCTTTGAACATGCCGCGGTCCATGCACCCGAAGTGGAATTCGCCGAGGAGGATCGGCCTGCCAATGCCGGCGGCGGCCTTCGGCAGGTTGGCGATGGAGTTGGCGTAGGCGTTGACGGAGACGACGTCGCAATGCTTCGCAGCGGCCTCCCAGAGGAGGGGCGACTGGCGGAACCCGACGAAGCGGCAGCCGAGGTAGAGCTTGCCCGGCGCCTCGGCGGCGATCGCCTCCTTCACGGCGCGGAAGTAGCGCTCGAACCACTCGGCCTGGAAGCCGTTCCGGAAGTCCCTCCAGCCCGGGCCCTTCGGCTCGGCGGAGATCGCCTTCACGGCCTCCCAGTCGGCGAAGGACGTCCCCCAGGCGGCGTTGAGCGCGGCGATGTCCTGCCCGTACTTCGCGTAGGCGCGCCGGAGCAGCTCGCGCTTGGCCGCGCACTCGGTGAACGGCGCGGCGAGCGCCTTCGCGACGCACGGGTTGAACTGCAGCTCGTTGTCGAAGAAGAACCCGATGCAGAGCGGATCGGTGCGCGCGCGGCGCGCGGCGGGGTCTTCGCGGAAGCGCTTCGCGATGTGCGCGCGGAGCGCGGGGACGAAGTTCTCGTCGAAGCAGTCGTAGAACTTGAGGCCGCCGGGGACGTGCGGGATGGACTTCTCGTTCTCGCCGAGCGTGACGACGTAGGGCATCGCGGCTGCGCAGAGCAGCTCGCGCCCCGACCAGTTGCCGATCGTGTTGATGCCCCAAGCGGGGAGCCGCTGCTGCACGAAGGCGTAGTAGTCGGCGAGGTAGTCGTCCTTGCCGAACTTCTTGCGGAGGTTCCAAGCCGGGTAGGCCATGCTCTTCGACGGCGGAACGGGCGTCTCGTGCCAGTCGGGGTGCATCGAGCCGTCGGAGGAGTCGGTGTTGTCGCGGACGACGTCGATGCCGGTCGAGAAGAACAGGTGACCCTCGGGCGTGACGAGCCACCATTTTCCGTCGACGAGCTCCGTGCGGAAGTGTCCGGTCGCCTTGAGCTGCGGACCGTCCCGCCAGCCGCCGAAGCGGTCCCATGAGGCGGGGCGCGGCGAGGCGGCGAGGTCGGCGCGTTCGCGCGCGAGGTCGGCGCGCAGCTCGTCGTCGGAATGGACCTTCTCCGGCCACTCGGCGTGGCGGAACTGCCCGTAGCGGTCGATGAACGGGAAGAACGCGGCCCCCTGCGGGAACGGCGCGGCGGGCTCGCCCTCGAGCCGCAGGTTGGAGAGGCGGCAGTCGACGACCCAACGGAACTCGTCCTCGAACGGCCATTGGCACTGCAGCTCGATTGCGTTCACGCGGTGCGTGTCGACGAGGAACGGGCCGGGCGCGCCGTCCGGCGTGGCGTAGACCTCCGGATGCGGCAGCAGGAGGCGCATCGTGCCCTTCTCGCCGGGGGCGAGTCCGATGCCGGTGTTGATCGAACGGTTCTTCGTGAAGTTCGCGACGGCGTGGTCGGCGGCCTCGGAGTCCGCGCCGCCGGACGAAACGTGCATCGTGAGGCGCATCTGGCGGTCGGGCGAGAGGTTCTCGACGTCGAGCGCGAGCCACCTGGCGCCGGAGAGGTCGAGCGAGCGTCGGCCCTCCGGCGGATCGAGGCGCAGGCCGCACGACCACTCGGCGCTGCGCATGCGCAGCCGGACGGCGCCCGCGTCCTCGCGCACAACCTCCGCGCCGTGGACGGGGACGAGGCGGCACGCGGAGAAGGAAAAGGCCGGTTGGATCGGGTGGACCGGGTGGACCGCCGGTCCTTCCGATTCTTCCGATTCTTCCGATTCTTCCGATTCTTCCGGTCCTTCCGCCCGGTTCGCCGGCGCCGCCGGACGTGGCGCGGGGGCGCCTTCGTTGTGCGCCTGGTAGACGAACCACCCCGCCACGGCGGCGAGGACGAGGAGGACGAAAAGGATCTTCATGGCTTCGGGGGTGAGGAAGGTCGTGCCATCAGCGGGAATCGGGGCGCTCGTCGGAGGTGCGCATCTTGTCGGAGGCGCCGAAGCCGTCAGTCGGCGTCGCGGTTCCAGAAGGCGCGGAGGAGGGCGGTCTTGCGGCGGAAGGTGCGACCGCAACGGACGAGGAGGTTGCCGGCGGCGAGGTTGCGGTCGGGTTCGTCGCGCAGGTGCGCCAGCTCCGGGTAGCGGCGGAGCCAGGCGGGGTCGTCCGCGCGCCCCGCGCACTTGCCCCGGAACTCCGGTTCGTCGAGCTTGGCGAGCCAGCGCTCGGCGCCCCACGGGTCGAAGCTCGTCGCGAGCGCGCAGTCCTCGAAGACGTTCGCGAAGATCCGGTTGTGCTGCCCGCCGTGCACCTGCACCGCGCCGAAGTTGCCGCGCGCGGCGCGCCGGAAGAGGTTGCCGTAGATGTCCGTCCCGCTGATGAGGTCGTCGAGCCGCACCGCCGCGCGGCCGCAGGCGTGCATGCCGTCCGAGCCGATGTCCTCGAAGAGGTTGAACGCGATGACGTTCCCGCGGTAGGTCGGGTCGCCCCAGAGGTCGATCGCGCCCTGGTCGTCGGACGCCAGGACGCAGCGGCGGAAGGCGCACCCCGCCACGGCGTGGTCATTGCCCTCGAGGCGGATCGCGCTCGACGGCAGGTCCTCGAACGAGCCCCCCGCCACGAGCCCGCCGCAACCTTCGAGCAGGACGCCCGGCTGGTAGCAGAGCGCGAGGCGCGCGTTGCGCGAGAAGACGCAGTCGTGGACGACGCCCCCGCCGGCGCGCGGCGCCCGGCCGGGTTCGCGCGAGCCGCTCGAGAGCCGCAGTCCGCCGTGCCCGGTGCGCGCGAAGCGGCACTTGTGAACGAACGCGCCATCGCAGCCGTCGAGGTCCGCCCCCGCACCGCCGACGCCTTCGACGCGCACGGAGAGCAGCTCGATGTTCGTCGCGGCGTGCGCGCGCAGGGCGTCGCCCGCCGTGCCGCGCAGGGTCAGGCCCTCGATGCGGACGCCGCCCGCGCCCTCGATCCGCAGGAGCGGTTCGTCCAGCACCGGCACGCGCACCTCCTCGAACCCGCCCTCGGGGGGCCAGAGCAGGAGGCGCCCGTCGGCAAGGCACCACTCGCCAGGACGCGAGAGCAGCTCCGGCGCGCCGAGGAGCGCCACGCGCGGGCGCTCGGCGAGCCCGTAGGTGTGCGGCGCGAGGAGCGTGAAGGACTCGTCCTCCTCCGCGCGCACGGGCAGCGTCGCGTCTGCCCAGTCGAAGCGCCACCAGCCCTGCGCGAGCGCCTCCGCGCCGACGGGCAGGCAGGGCCAGCCCCGGACGGCGAACCGTCCCGTGGCGGGGTCCGCCTCGGCCTCCGCCCAGCCTTCGTGCGGGCAGCGCGCGAGCGCAAGCTCGTTCGTGCCGTCCGCGAAGAGCAGGACGCCGCGTCGCGGCCCCGGCGTGCCGACGCCGCACGGCCCGGGCGCGACCATCCCGGCGGGCGCGGGAGCGGAAAGGACCGCGGCGCAGGCCTCGTCCGTCGTCAGGCGAAGGCGCGCGGCGCAGTCGCCGAGCGGCGCGAACGCGGCGCGCGGGATCGCGGCGGAGCCGTCCAGCACGGCGCCGTGTCCGAGGACGTGGACGCCGCTCGCCGCCGAGCCGCGCAGCTCGATCGTGCGACGCACGGGATAGACGCCCGGATCGAGGGAGAGCGTGCCGCCCCCGGCGGCGGCGAGTTCCGCCACGGCGCGCTCGATCGCGCCCGCGGCGTCGTCGCCGCAGTCGCCGGGACGCAGCATGCGGCGGTTTCCGGCCCTGACGTCGAGCATCGATTCGTTCCACCGCCACGTCGCGGCGGAGAGCAGCCGGTCGCGCGTCGGCGCGGGGAAGTCGTCGGCGAAGGCCTCGAAGAGCGCGGAGGCGTCCGTCGCTTCCGGCGGCGGCGCGGACGGCGGATCGAGAGCGAGCGCGGCCTCGCGGAGAAGCTCCGGCGGGGCGTCCGGCAGCGCGCGCGCCGCCTCGGCGAACGCGGCGGCGACCTCGGCGCGGGAGAGGGCGCGCGGCGCGAGCGCGACGGACGCCACCGCGCCGCGCAGGGCGCCGACACCGAAGTCGACGTAGCCCGCCTTGAGCGGCTCGCCGCGAAGGATCGGCGCGGGGAATACCGGTGCGGAGACGGCGGCGGGGGCGCCGTCGATCCAAAGCCGCGCCGTGCCGTTCGTGGCGGAGTCCGCGCAGGGCTCCCACGCGATCGCGACATGGTGCCACGCCCCGGTCGAGAGCCCGGCGGGCGATTCGATCGAGATCGCGCCCTGCGGGCGACCGATCTCGAAGACGGGACGGAACTCGGACGTATCGTGGAGCAGGAGTCGGAAGCCGTCGTAGTAGCCCGAACTGCAGCACAGCGCCATTCCGTTGCGCCATTCCATGCGCTCGGGCATCGCAGCGAAGCCGTCGACGCGCAGCAGCGCCGACGCCGTGAACGGGCCGGCCGCGGGCACGAGCCCCGTGTCCGCGCAGAACGCCGCGCCGAGCGCGTTCGTCCGCGCGCCGGGCGCGGCGGCGGCCGGCGCGTCCTTCCACAGCGCCAGCGGCGTCTCCGGCCGCCACGCCGCGTTCGCCCGTGCCGTTCCCGCCGCGGTCGCGGCGACGCAGAGAAGGAGGATCGGAAGCCTGCGCGTCATGGCCGGAATCTTGTCGGAGCCGCAGGGAGCGGGAAAATCACCAGAGAGGACGGAAGGGCGGCGGGACGGCGGGTGCGCCGGGGCGGGCGAAGCGCTTGTGGAAGGCGGCGGAGGAGTCGGGGAAGCGGACCTCGTTCTTGCCGTCGGGGACGAGCTGGTGGTTGCCGTCCGGCGCGCCGACGTCGAAGTAGCAGTGGAAGAGGACGTTGTTCGCCGGGTCGAGGACGAAGTCCGCCATGCGCTCGACGAAGAGCGGGTCGTCGCCGCCGCCGTGGCCGTCCTCGCGGGTGCATACGCCCCACTCGCAGACGGCGAGGGGCTTGTTCCCGTGGCGCTTCGCGAACGCGGGCCACCACGGCAGCCCGAAGGATTCCGCCGAGCCGGTCTTGAGCGTCCAGGCGCGCTCCTGGCGGCGTCGGCGCTCCTCGGGCGTCGCGTCGGCGGGGATCGGGTAGGTGTCCGGCTTCCAGGACTGGTCGTAGACGTCGATGCCGATGACGTCCACCGCGTCGTCGCCCGGCCACGCGGCCTCGACGTCGTAGTCCCACGCCGGCTCCATCGCCGGGTTCCAGCAGAAGAGGAATTTCTGCCCCTCCGCCGCGCGCATCGCGGCGACGGCGCGGCGGAAGAACGCGGCGAAGTCGCGCGCCTCCGCCTCGGTGTTGGCGCGGTAGGTGTACCAGCCGCCGTTGAACTCCCAGCCGAGGCGCACGACGGTGTCGGCGAGGCCCCACTTCACGAGGTTGCGGCCGAGCGCGGCGAAGTGCTCGTCGTATTCGCCGGCCGCGCCCTTCGCGAGGGACACCGCCTCGCCGGCGCGGGGCCCGCGGGTCGGGCCGGAGCGGTTCCAGGGGCCGACGAGCATCGGGACGCTCAGCACGAGCCGCCGCCCCGGCGCCATCGAGCGCCACTTGCTCCAGACGCCGAGCTGCCAGGCCTCGCCCTCGATCTTGTCCCAGCCGTCCTTGGGCATGAAGTCCTCGGCCCAGATGCCGGGCTCGCCGACCCACGCCGCCCATTGTTCGTAGAGGCCCTTCTCGCAGCCGCCGGTCCCCCAGCGGTAGGTGCACAGGGCGGGCTCCGCGGCGGCGGACAGGGCCGCCGCCGCGACGAACGAGAGGAGGATCGAGGCCCGGCGTTTCATCAGCGGACGACGATCACGGTGGCCTGTTCGCCGATGACGAGCTGTCCGCCGCCCGCGGTGTCCTCGAGCCACGCCCAGCCGTTGGCCTGGGCGTCGGCGAGCCGGTAGATTCCCGCCCGGTCGACGATGACGGTGTCTCCGGAATCGACGACGCGGTCCACGACGAGCTTCCGGCCGCACAGGTCGACATGGGCGAGCGAGCCGCTTTCCGTGCGGACCTTGAGCGCGGCGAAGCGGACGTTCCGAACGAGCCGGATCCGCGCGTTGCTCGCCGCGTAGAGCTCCGCGCCGGAGGAGGCGGCGCGGAACGCCGCCGTGTCGTCGTCCGCCGGGATCGGCGTGTAGGCGCGGACGTAGGGCCCGAGGTCGTAGCGGGTGCCGTTGCTCCAGCTCTCCACCACGTTGCGGACGAGGAGCGTCTTCTCCGTGGCCGACTGCAGCCACACCGTGCCGGCGGCGCCCTCCCAGTAGGGCTGTTTTTCGCGCTGCCAGTAGTCGGGCGCGCGGGAGCCGTTCGCGGAGGCCGTCGTCGCCGAGGCGGCGTTCGCCCCGGTCGCGACGAGCGCCACGCGCCCGCCGGAGGCGGCGGCCTGCTGTTCCGACCCCGAGGGGGCCGACGCGTTGGCCTCGAACGTGCCCGCGCCGGCGATCGCCGCCGCGCGGACGTAGATGGAGCCGCCGGCGCCGCCGGCAACCTGCGAGCCCGACTGGCCGTTGGCGATCACGCGGCCGGAATTGGAGAACGTGCCGCCCACAACGAAGCGGAGGGCGCCGCCGCCGTGACCCTCCGAGACGTCCACGTCCGTCCCGCGGGCCGAGCCCTTGCCGGTCGCGACGGGCTCGAGGATCGACCCGAACGGCAGCAGCACCGGATCCGACACCGCGGCGTACATCTGGTTCGTCGCCGTGATCACGTAGCCGGCGTGGACGCCGCGGCTGTTGTGGCCGCCGTCCGTCCAGAAGCCGCGGCCGCGGCCCTGCCCGGAAATGTTGACGCCCGCGCCGACCGTGAAGTCGCCTCCGACCTCAATGTTCATCCAGTAGCGCTCGACCGGCTCGGGCGCGCCGGCGGTCTTGACGGAGGGCCCCTGGACGGGATGAACCCAGGCGCCGCCGAGGACCGACGCGTCGCCTGCGATCGTGAAGAGGTGGAATCCCGCGTCCACGTCGGAGCCTTCGTAGGTGATGGGGAAGATCACCTGGCCGTTGTAGTCGGCGGTCTGCGTCCACGAGGCGACCTCGTTCGTCGCGGCGGCGTCCCACGTGAGATTGCGCGAGCTCCATGGGCCGAGGAGGATGTTGTCCTCGGCAACGGGCGCGCGGCCGAGGCTCCAGTTGGCGGCGGCGGAGGCGTTCCCGTCGTAGGTCGCGACCCAGGCGTTGTAGCCGGCGGGCGGCGGGAAGTCGACAAGCGTGAGCGACGCCGTCGCGCCGACGCCGCCGTAGAAGCCGGAACCGGCCGCGACGGCGAGCGTCAGCGTCGCGTCCGCCGCGAGGGCGGGGTCGTTGAGCGGGACGATCGGCACCGAGACCGTCGATTCCCCGGCGGCGAAGGTCGCCGTGCCGGACGGCGCCTGGTAGGAGACGCCCGCCGTGGCGGTGTCGGACGAAACCGTGTAGGCGACCGTCAGCGGCAGCGTGGCGTCGCCGGGGCGCGAGAGGACGAACGACCCCGCCACGAGGCCCTCCTCCAGCGCGTCGGAGCCCTTGGCGGCGGCGACGTCGCCGACGAGGAAGATCTCGTCCGTCGTGCGGCGCGCCGAGGCGCCGGACGGCGCCGTGGCCACGACAGTGGCGGCGTAGGTGCCGGCGGCCTCCGTGCCGGCGCTCGTCCACGAGAGGGCGTAGGTGTCGGCCGCCGCCGTGGCGGTCCACGTCGCGGACCAGAGCGTCGTGGCGCCGAACTGGACGGCCAGGTCGTAGGCGTTGCCGGCGACGCCGCTCACCGTGGCGGTGACGGTGTAGGTGCCGTTCGGGTTCCGGACGACTGCTGGGCCGGCGGAGATGTCCGGCGTGTCGGTCGCGGCGTTCTGCACGGCGCCGTAGGAGACGTAGCCGGCCGTCACGACCTGCTCGTATTCGGCCTGGAGGTAGTCGGCCGCCGGAACGCCGTCGTAGATGCGGAGTTCGTCCGCGTAGCCGGTGAGCGGGCTGTATTTGTTGTTGTCCGCCGCATAGCCGCCGAAGGCCACGCCCTGGGCGCCCGCCGTGCCGGGCGTGGCGACGGAGCCGGACACGGACTGGTCGTTGACGATCATCCGGCCGGCCGTGCCGTCGATCGTCGCGGCGACGAAGTTCCACGACTGGTTCTTGAGAATCTGGTAGAGCACGGTGTTCGCGCCGACCTGCGTCGAAGAGCCGTTTCCGCGAAGGATCAAGCCCGTGCCGGAAATGCCCATGTATTCGAAGCCGTCGTCGCCGTAGGCGACCTTGTTCGAGAAGAAACGGACCGACGGCGTGGCCGACGTGGACCGGACCCACGCCGACACGGCGAAGCGCGAGACGGACGAGAGCGCCGCGAGGGGGTTCTTGTCGCGGGTGCCGAGCTTGAAGCGGGTTCCCTGCGCCGTGTTCGAGTTGAAGAACGCGCTGCCGAGATGGTCGGCGCGCGTGGTGGAGAGCGTGTAGCCGCCCGTCTCGGGCAGGGGCGAGGCCGGATAGTCGCCGCCGGTGGCGCAGGTGAGGTCGTTGCCGTGGTAGACCGCGACGTAGTTCGCCCAAACGGCGGTCGGATCGTTCGCGTCCGGGCTGGCGCTTCCGAAGCGCATCGTGATCACGTCGCCCCGGGAGAGCTGCGGCACCTTGACCCAGACGAGCGACTCGCCGTTCTCGTCCCACGTGTCCACCTCGTAGGCCAGGCCCGTGCCGTCGGCCGTCTCGAAGCGCAGGTCCGAACCCCCGGTTCCCTGGAAGTCCTGGTAGGAGAAGCCGGAGATGGCCGATTCCGAGAGGCGGACGAGCAGCGGGAAGTCCGCGAGCGTGACGCCGCTCGGCACGCCCGTCACGGTGATGGCGAGCGTCTTGTCGTAGAAGGCCCCGGAGGCGGGGCCGGCCAGCAGCGCGCAGGCGCCGAAGGCGGCGAGGCGGATTCGGGCGTTCGTTTTCATGGGTGGTCCTGTTGGTGGCGGGGTTTCGTGGATGCTATCGGATTTCAACGGCGGTGAGGTCCGCGTCGAGGGGAAGGTTCCGGCCCCAGGCGCCGGGGATGAACTGCAGCTCCGCGCCGATCCCCTTGCCCGAGAGGTCGATGTCGCCGGCGGGCAGGGGGACGTCGATCTCGACGGTCGGGCGCTCGGGCGTCGCGAGGAAGCAGCCGGGCCGGTCGTTGTCCGCGCCGAAGGGGATCTTGCCGAGGCCGGGGACGAGGAAGAAGCCCTTCACGAGGACCGAGGTGCCGTTCTTGGCGGTGAGCGCGCAGTGCAACGTGCGTCCGGCGGCCGACGTGGCGGGGTGTCCCGCCGCCCACGCGGCCCAGGAGCGGCGCGCCTCCAGGCCGCGGTCGGCCCAGAACTGCTGGTGCACCATGTTGCCGCCGGCGCCGTGCGTGTCGACGTGCAGCGAGCCGTCGGCCGCGAAGGTGAAGAACCTGAGCGCGGCGCCGTTGCCGTTCACGTTGCCGTAGCCCATCGACTGGCCCCAGCAGCCGCTGTAGTCGTCCGGGCCGCCCACGGCCCAGCGCAGCGCGACGTCGGCGGCCTTGCCCGGCCCGGGCGGCGGGGGCGGGACGTTCTTCGCCTCGACCTCGGCGACCCACTTCGCGAACGTCGCGTCGTCGAGCCGGCCGTGCCACGCGCCGAGGAAGGTGTCGACGAGGCGCGGCTCGGTCCACCGCGCGGTGCGGCGGTCGACGAGGCCCATGTCGAAGCCGCCTCCGTTGTCCCAGAGGATCACGGGGAAGCCGTAGGAGCGCGCCGTCTCCATGTACTGCCGCGCCCACTTCATGCGCTCGGCCTCGTTGGGGACGTAGTGGAGGGCGTCCAGGAAGCGGTGCTGCGCGTTCACCTCGCCGAGGACGAGCGGGACGCCGCGGTCGGTGAAGTATTTCTTGAACAAGGGGAAGAAAAGCCCGAGCCGCTGCGCGGCGTGCGCGGGATCGTGCTTCTTGCGGTCGCCCCAGAGGCAGAAGTCGCCGGGCTCGTAGCAGTGGATGTCGGCGATGATGCGGTCGCCGTCCGGTTCGGGGCTGCGCCACCCGGCGCACGTCGCCTCCTGGAAGCCCGCCGCGTAGGTCGGGACCATGAGGTACCGCTTCGCGTTGTTGCCGCCCGTGGCGCGGACGGCCTCGACGAAGATCTCCGCCCAGCGGTTCACCGTCTCGAAGTATTCGGCGCGGCCGGTCCAGTCGTCCTGCCCCTTCTGCCGGCCGTCGGGGCCGCCGTAGCCGCGCGCCTTGCGGACTTCGTTGAACGACTCGAAGACGAGTCGCTCGCCCGCGCCGCCGAGCTCGCGCGCGATCTGCGTCCAGAGGTCGCGCAGAAGCTCCCCGGCGCGCTCCTCGTGCTCGCCGTCGATGAGCTGCCACGCGCCGTCGTGGTGCGTGTTCACGATCGTGACGAGCCCCTCGGCGAGGCACCAGCCGGCGACCTCCTTCACGCGGGCGAGGAACGCCGGCTCGATCGGGTGGCCGGGCGCGTCGTGGTCGAAGCGGCGGTCCCACGTGACGGGGATGCGCACCGTGTCGAAGCCCTTCTCGCGGTAGGCGCGGATCAGCTCGCGCGTCACCGGGACGTTGCCCCAGTCGGTCTCGTTGCCGCTCGGCACGTCCAGCGTGTTGCCGATGTTGATGCCGACGTGGATCTCGTCGCGGACGAAATCGGCCGCGCTGCGCGAGAACGGCTCGGGCCCGGCTGCGGAGGCGCACGCGGCGGCTGCGGACAGGAGGAGAGAAAGCGCTTTGCGCGGAGACCGGAGTTCCATGTCGGGGGTCGGGGCGAAAACGGACGATGATCGAGGAAACGGGAGACGGCGAAGTGGTATCCATTCTACCCGAACGGACCTTGCGGAGTCAAGGAGAAATATTCATGTCTTATACATGTATAATTTGTTGCTTGACTCGGCCCCGCCGAATGTCGTATGCTTGCCCTCGTCGCGCATCGCCCGGCCGACTTCAGGCGGCGAAGCCGCGATTTCAAGGCCCGAAGGGCCGACTTCACATGACCAAGCATCTTCCCCCCTACGCCGAACTGGCCGCCCGCCTCCGCGAGCGGATCGAGAAGGAGTCCCTGCCGCCGGGTTCGTGGATCGGCACCGAGGTGGCAATCGCCGCGAAGAGCGGACTCTCGCGGATGACCGTGCGCCGCGCCGTGCAGTCGCTCGTGGACGAGGGGCTCGTCGAGCGCCGCGCGGGGCGCGGCGTGTTCGTGCGCGGGGAGCGCTCGGCGACGCGCCGGCTCCGCGTCGTAGCTGGCAACCTGCTCTGGACCCCGGCCGTGCGCGTGGCGCAGGCGGTGCAGGAAGGCGCGGCGTCGGCGGGGTTCGAGGTCTCGGTCTTCGACGGCCGCGGCGATCTGGACGCCGTCGTCGCGGAGCTGCTCGCCCTGCCGGGCTCCGGCGCGGCGGGCGCGGTCGTGATGTCGCAGCACGACCCGTCGTTCAACCGCGCGCTCGCGGCGCTCGTCGCCGCGGACTTCCCGTTCGTCGTCGCGGACCAGACGCTCTCGGACCTGCCGGGCGCGTCGGTCGCCTCGGACAACCGCGCGGGCGGACGCCTCGCCGCCGAGGCGCTGCTTGCGGCGGGCCACCGCCGGCTCGCCTTCCTCGGCGACCTCGCCGCCGACACCACGGCCGAGCGCGCGCAGGGCGCGGCGGACGCCTGCGCGGCGGCGCTCGTTCCGCCGCCGCTGCGGCTCGACATCCCCGGCCAACGGTTCGAGGACTGGGAGCCCGCGATCCGGGAGCGGATTGATGAGATGCTTCGCGCGCGCCCCCGCCCGACCGCGCTCGTGTGCAGTTGCGACGCCGTCGCGCGCCACGCCATCCGCGCGCTCGCGAAGCATGGCGTCGCGGTCCCGCGCGGGATGAGCGTGACGGGCTTCGACGACGACCCGATCGCCGAATGGGGCTCGCCCGCGCTCACCACGGTCCGCCAGGACTTCGCCGAAATGGGCCGCCGCGCGCTCGCGCTTCTCTCCGAACGGCTCGTGGCGGGGTCCGCACCCCGCCACGAGGCCGTGCCCGTCTCGCTCGTCCGGCGCGAATCCGTCGTCCCGCCGCCTCGCCACCGCGTCGCGGCGTGCCGGCGCACCTTCACTCCGGGATGAAAGCCCGGAGCACGGAACCGGCTTCGCGCCACTCGACCATCTTAACCATCCCGACCATCCCGACCATGAAGACCATCAAGACCACGCTCCTTCTCCTCGCCGCGCTCCCGCTCGCCGCCCACGCCGGAACCGGTTGGAACACCAATGACGGCGGCGCCTTGCAGTTCCTCGAACCCGCCAACTGGGACGAAGGCGACGTGAACGGCGTCTTCCCCGCGGGGTGGGCCCCCGCAGCGGTACTCAGCCTGCGACTCACGAACGACTGGACGGGGTCGTTCTCGTTTCTTGGAAGCATCGCCAAGGATACCACGTTCTACGGACGAAAAGACAACGACTCCGGGGCGCAGAACCGCACGATCATCCTGGAAGGCGATCTTCTCGTCCTGCCCTCCGCCTCCGCGGGGAAGCTCGTCTTTGACGCGACGGTCGGCTTCGACCTCGGCGGAGAAACGCGGTCGTTCCTCTGCTACGCCCCTTCGACGGCGGACAAATTCCGCGTGTCCGGCCCGATCGCCAACGGAAACCTCGTCCTCGGCGGCAATGGCGCCGGCATGACGCTCGTCGGCAACGCCTCTGTCGGAGGCGACATCCTTGTCGGGGAAAACACCTCGCTGGTCGTCAATTGGGCGACGGCAGGTTCCACAGTCCACCGCGCGAACGACCTCGAACTCCGCCGCGCGACCCTTGCGGTGAGCGCCTATAAAGGCGACGACACCGCCGAGATCGATGCGTTCCGCGTATCCGGGCGCGACGTCCCGGGCGTGTCGCTCGTCACGATCGCGCACAACAACTATGTCGGAACGCTCCGCGCCGATTCGCTCGAGATCGCCGACGGCGGCACGCTGGCCGTCATGGCGAACGACCTCGGCGCCGCGACAGACGCGGCCGCGACGACGCGCCTGATGTTCGTCGAGGCCCCCGCCCTCGCGGGCGACGCCGGCGCGGCCGGAACGCCGGGCGTCGCGGTGCTTCCCGGTGTCGTGGTAGGCACGGCGGCCAACGCGCTGCCGACCGGCACGATCAACAACAGCGAGAACTACAACGGCCTCTTCCTCGCGACCTACGACGCGGCGCGCGGCGTCCGGCGGCTGTCCGACGACGAAATCGCATTCGGCGTTTCCGACACCGAAGCAGTGAACCTTGTCGTCACGAACGGTGCGCCTCTTTCCCTCACGGGCGACGCGGCCGTGAATTCTCTCCAGCTTTGGGCGAAGCACTACCGCCACGCCGTCCCGGAGATTTCCGGCGACGGAACCTTGACGGTCAAGAGCGGAATGGTCCTCATGACCGTCCCGAAGAACGGAGCCAACCTGAATGTCTCCGTCGATTTCGGCACGGTGCTGGGCCGGTTCTTCTCCGTCGGCCCCTTCGGCGAGCAGGCCAAGATCCTCAAGCCCGTCCACGGCACGGGCGGCCTGGTCTTTTCGAAGGGGATGGCGACGTCCTTCGACACGACCGTCCAGCCTTCCTCCAGCGCACGCGGCTTCGCGGTCTCGACCGCCGCGGACTACACCGGCGACACCTACGTCCAGTGCGTCGTGGAAGTCGGTTCGAACGACTTCCTCCCTCACGGCACCCGCTCCGGCGACACGATCGTGAACGGATGCCTCTCCTTCGGCTCGATCGCGATCAACGGGCTCTTCGGCACGGGCGCCGTGCGCGGCACGGCGCTCACGGTCGGCGAGGATGGCTCCGACGGCGACTTCTCCGGGCTCGTGGCGACGACGCTGAACAAGGCCGGCGCCGGCACGCAGCGCCTTTCCGGCACAGCGACCGGAACGCTCAACGCCAACGCCGGCACGCTGCTCGTCGATGGAACCCTCACGGGTTCGGCGAACGTCGCGGCCGGAGGTTCCATCGGCGGCGGCGGCGAAATCTCCGGAGGCCTGACCTTCTCGGATGGCGGCCTGCTCGCCGTCACGATCGCGGATGGCGCCGCACCGTGCCTCGATGTTACCGGCGCCGTGACGGGGCCGGTCGCCGTTTCGGTCTCGGCGGAAGAAAGGGTCCGCGACGACTTCGAGGCCTGCGTCCTGCGCTCCGGCTCGGCGCTCCCCGCGACCTTCCGGTCCGCCACGAAGGGCTACAAGCTCGAGCTCCGCGAAAACGACACCGAGCTCTGGCTGATCAAGATCCCCGTCGCCATGCTCATCGTGGTGAAGTGAGGGAGTTTCCGTGAAAACGATTGCGATGACGATCCTGATGGGCGGCCTCTGCGCCGCCCAGGCCGCCAACCTCGTGCCCGAGGGCAGGCGCGATCTCGCGGTGCCCTTCCAGGGCGCCGGGAAGATGGGCATGGCCTACGTGCCGTGCTTCTTCCCCAAGGACACCGAGGCCGTCCTCTTCACGTGCGAGTTCAAGATCGACGGCGTGGAGGCCGGCGCGCAGAAGTGGTTCGACGCGCGCATCCTGACCGACTACATCGACTCGTCCTGCAAGAAGGTCAAGGGCGGCCCGGCGGTCGGCGGCTGGACCGGCACGCGCGACTGGACGCCCGTCCGCAAGGCGTTCGAGGTCCCGCCCGGCGTCGCGGGCATCGCGCTCATGCCCGCGCTCTTCAACGTGAAGGCCGGCGCGTTCGAGGTGCGCAACCTGAGCCTCGAGCCGATCACGGCGGTCGAGGCCGCGCTCGACGGCGTCCCGCGCAGCGAAACGCTTCCCGTCCGCCCCGAGTGGACGACCTCCCCGCTGCGCGCGAAGGGCAACCGGCTCGTCGACGCGACGACCGGCGAGGAGGTCTGGCTGCAGGGCGCGGCGGTCCCCTCGCTCGAATGGGGCCCCGGCGGCGACCACATCCTGGAGTCCGTCACGAACCTCGTCGAGGAGTGGAACGTGAACGTCGTGCGCCTCGCCGTCCACTCCAGCTACTGGTTCGGACGCGGCAAGTGGCAGAACCCGAAGACCGGCGTCGCGAGCTACCGCGGGCTCGTCGACCAGGTCGCCGACTACCTGCAGCGCCGCGGCAGGTATCTCGTCCTCGACCTGCACGAATACCGCGCCGCGAAGCCGCACCACGCCGCGTTCTGGCTCGACGCCGCCACGCGCTACAAGGACCACCCCGGCGTCATCTTCGGCCTTCTCAACGAGCCGCACGACATCTCCTGGGAGGTCTGGCGCAACGGCGGCCTCACGACCGCGGAGGGAGCCGGGTCCGCGCCCGCCGAGAACGCCGAGAAGCTCGCCGCGGAACGAACGATCGGCATGCAGGGGCTCGTCCGCGCCGTCCGCTCCACCGGCGCGAAGAACCTCGTCTCCGCCGGCGGCCTCGACTGGGCCTACGCGCTCGACGGCGTCCTGAACGGCTATGCGCTCGACGACGACAACCTCATGTACGAATCGCACTGCTACCCGTGGAAGAAGGGCTGGAAGAAGGCGTTCCTCGACGCGGCGGAGAAATACCCGATCTTCATGGGCGAAGTCGGCGCGCAGGACACGCCGATGCCGTGGGAGACGGAGAAGAGCTTCGTTCCGCCGGAAGAGTGGGTGCCCGACATGCTGGGAATCATCCAGGAGAAGCGCCTCAACTGGACCGCGTGGAGCTTCCATCCCAAGTGCAGCCCCTGCCTGCTCCTCAACTGGGACTACGAGCCCACGCCCTACTGGGGCGCCTACGCCAAGCGCGCCCTCTCCGGCGAGCGCTTCCCCGTCAACCGCATCCGCTAGTCCCATCCCGACCATCTAGACCATCCCGACCATCTAGCCTATCTAGACCATCCCGACCATCTAGCCTATCTAGACCATCTAGACCATCCCGACCATGACCCGCTCCCCCCTCAACCCCATCCTTTCCGCGAAGGACGTTCCCTACGATGCCTCGCTCGTCTTCAACGCGGGCGTGTGCAAGTGGCAGGGCGAGTATGTGATGCTCTTCCGCAACGACCACGGGACGACGGAGGCGGAGTTCCGCGCCGCGCGCGCCGCCGGGGGCTGGAAGGGCTTTTCCACCGACCTCGGCATCGCGCGCAGCCGCGACGGCGTGCACTGGACGGTCGGCCCGGAGCCGGCGTGGTCCGTCCGCGACGACGAGGTGCTCCGCGTCTACGACCCGCGGCTCACGGTCATCGAGGGCCGGGTCGTGCTCTGCTTCGCGATGGACACGAGGCACGGCCTGCGCGGCGGCGTGGCGACGACGGAGGACTTCGAGCGCTTCGAGGTGCGGTCGCTCTCCGTCCCGGACGACCGCAACATGGTCGTCTTCCCGGAGAGGATCGGCGGGCGCTACGTCCGGCTCGAGCGCCCGATGCCGGTCTACTCGCGATACGGGAAGACCGAGGCGTTCGACATCTGGCTCTCCGAGTCGCCCGACCTGCGCTTCTGGGGCGAGTCGCGGCTCGTCCTCGGCGCCGAGCGCGTGCCCTACGCCACCACCAAGATCGGCCCGGCCGCGCCGCCGGTCCGCACGCCGAAGGGCTGGCTCGCGACGATCCACTCCGTGCGCGTCGTCGAGCGCGAGCTCGCCTCGTGGGAGGGCGGCTGGCACAAGGAGTACTGCGCGGGCCTGATGCTCCTCGACCCCGACGACCCCTCGAAGGTGATCGGCCTCTCGCGTGAGCCGATCCTCCCGCCCGTCGAGGACTACGAGACCACGGGCTATCGCGGGAACGTCATCTTCCCCGGCGGCATGATCCTCGAGGACAGCGGCGAGGTGAAGATCTACTACGGCGCCGCGGACACCGTCGAGTGCCTCGCCACCGCCGACCTCGGCGAGCTGCTCGCGCTCTGCGAACCGTTCTGAGCCCGGTCCGCACGGAAGTCTTGCGGGCGGGAGGACCGTTCTGCTAGAATCCGGGCCATTCCGACCATTCGGAACATCCCGACCATGAAGACACCGTTCCTCCTCGCCATCCTCGCGGCGCTCGTCCTTCCCGCCGCCGCCGCCAACCAGACGGTCACGTTCATCACGGGCACGATCGATTCGCTGGAGGCCGAGGGCTACAAGGACGCCAACGGCCGCTGGAACTGGACCGAGGGCGCCTCGGGGCCGTCGGTCGCCACGACGTCGAACGGCGTGCGCCGCGTCTCGTTCTCGCTCGGCGCCGGCCAGTCGCTCGAGTACCATCCCGTGCTCGAGTGCCCGACGAACGGCACGGCCGAGGTGGTCGTCTCGAACGCGCTCCTGCACGTCGCCGCGGCGCTCCCGGACTCGGCCAACCCCGACCACCAGGCCTCGATCACCGCGGCGAAGCCCGCCGGCGAGGAGACGGGCGCCTACTACGGCTGGGCCGGCGCGATGACGAACGGCGCGCCCGTCTGGTTCCGCCTCGCGGGCGCGGAGCCGCGCGGCGACGGAACCGAGGTCACGGCGGCGCTCTCCTTCGACTACACGAAGGACCCCGCCACGGTCACGTTCCGGATCGACGACGCGACGCTCTGCAGCGCGACCAACGCGGAGCAGACCGCCTTTGCGCTCGCCACGGCCTACCGCAGGGTCCGCTACCTCGCATTCTCCGGGCAGGGCTCGATCGGGGCGATGTCCGGCACGGTCGTCGTCTTCGACACGACTCCGCCCGCGATCGAGCCGGGCGAGGGCCTGGTCGAGGGCGACCCGCCCGCGGTCGAGATGGCGGCGGAGGGCTTCGTCGTGCGCTTCCGCACGAAGAAGGCCGGCGTGACCTACACGCTGGTCTCCTCCGCCGTCCTGACGCGCGAGGACGCGGCCTGGAAGCCGGTCACGGGCGACAAGGCGGCGGCCGTGTCGACGGCGGCCGCCGAAACCGGCGACGGCGAGCTCATCGAGCTCTCGGCGCCGGTCCCGGACGACCAGCCGGTGCAGTTCTACCGCATCCGCGCGAGCTGGTAGCCTGCGGCGGATTCCCCGGAACGGGCCCCCTTCCATTCCCCTCCCTTCCAATGCCGGACGAATCCTTCCGCGTCGAACGCCTCTTCCGGCCCGAGCGGCCGTCCCGCGGGAACGAGAACGTCGCGCCCGTGCAGCCCGCGGACGAGGCCGCGTGGATCTGGCGCGCGGGGTGCGACGTCTTCGCCCCGCCCTTCTGCGACACGGCGCCGACGCCCGGGTCGTTTGCACGCGAGCCGCAGGCGTTCCTGCGCTTCCGCCGCGACTTCGAGGCCGCGCCCGGCGGGGAGGCGCTCGAGCTCGACGTCTCCGCCGACGAGCGGTTCGTCCTGCTGCTCGACGGCGCCGAGATCGGCCGCGGCCCGAACCGCGGGCTGCCCGCGCGCTGGCACCTCCACGCCTACCGCGTCGAGGGCCTCGCGCCGGGCGCGCACCGCCTCGAGGCGGTCTGCTGGCAGATCGGCGCCCACGCGCCGCTCGCGCAGCTCTCCGTGCGCGGCGGGTTCCTCCTGAAGGCGTCCGGCGCCTACGACGGGGCGCTCACGACCGGCCGCGCGCCGTGGCTCGTGGCGCCGCTCGCCGGCACGCGCATGACGGACAAGGGCGAGTCGGAGACGTTCGGCGCCGGGTCCGAGTGCGAGGTGCGCGGCGCGTCGGTCCTCGACGAGGAGCCGCCCGCCGGCGCCTGGGAGCCGGCCGCGGTCGTGCGCGGCCCCGTGGGCGGGCGCTACGGGATCCGCAGGCCGGGCTGGCTCCTCTTCCCGACGCCGCTCCCGGACATGATTCTCCGCCGCGCGACGCCCGGGATGTTCCGTCCAGGCCCGCTTCCGGGCGTCGTCCCCGCCCGCTCGCGCGTCGAGTCGCTCTGGGACCTCGGCGACTACTACTGCGCCTATCCGGAGCTGCGCGTCTCGGGCGGACGAGGCGCGCGCGTCCGATGGGACTGGGCCGAGTGCCTCGTCGGCCCGGACGGCCGCAAGGGCGACCGCGCCGCGTGGGAGGGGCTCGGGATGCGGCGGCCGTTCGGCGACTCGTTCCTCCCCGACGGTCGCGCGGGCGCGCGCTTCACGACGCCGTGGTGGCGCTGCGGGCGGTGGTGCCGGCTCGTGGTCGAGACCGGCGACGAGCCGCTCGCGGTCGAGGGCGTCGCGCTGCTCGAGACGCGCCTCCCGGCCGAGCCGGAGGCGTCCTTCGCGTGCGACGACCCGCTCGTCGCCGCCGTGCAGCCGCTCTGCGTGCGGACGCTGCAGATGTGCCTGCACGAGATGTTCTTCGACTGCCCCTACTACGAGCAGCAGATGTATCCCGGCGACACCCGCGTGCAGATGCTCGTCGCGGGCCTCTTCCGGAACGGCGGCCGCGCCGTGCGCAACGCGCTGGCGCTCTACGACGCCGACCGCCGCGAGAACGGCCAGATGCCGATGAACGCCCCCACGCGCGGGACGCAGGAGTCGTTCACGTTCACGTGCTGCCAGGCGGCGATGGCCGGCGACTTCGCGTGGAACCGGGCGGACCCCGCCGCGCTCCGCGCGCTGCTGCCGGGCCTCTGCCAGACGCTCCTCGGCGCGGAGGCGTTCCTCGGCCCCGACGGGCTCCTCGTCCGCACGCCCGGATGGAACTTCGTCGACTGGGTCCCGGGCTGGCCCGACGGCGTCCCGCCCGACGGCGGCACCGACCGCCCGAACGCGGAGATCAACCTCCAGTTCCTCCACGCCGTCCTGTCGGGCGTCCGCGCCGCCGAGGCGCTGGGCGAGACGAGCCTCGCCGCGCGCTGGCGCGAGCGCGCGGACGCCCTCCGCGCCGCGATCCGCCGCGCATTCTGGCGCGCGGACCGCGCGCTGTTCGCGTCCGACGCGGCCCGCACGCGCTTCTCGCGCCACGCGCAGGCGCTCGCCCTGCTCGCGGATGTGCCCGAGGGCGGCGACGCGGACCGCTGCTTCGAGGCGCTCGTCTCGGCACCCGGCCTCGACCGCGAGTCGATCTACTTCCGGCACTACCTCTTCGCGACGTTCTTCAAGCGCCGCCGCCCCGACCTCTTCCTCGCGGGGCTCGACTTCTGGCGCGACTGCCTCGACCTGCACTGCCCGACCGTCCTGGAGATCCCGGACCCCGCCGCCTCGCGCAGCGACTGCCACGCCTGGGGCTCGCACCCGCTCTGGCACCTGCACGCCGGCGTCGCGGGCGTCCGCCCCGACGCGCCCTTCTACGCGCGGGCGCTCGTCGATCCGCAGCCCGGCCCCCTGCGGTTCGTCCGCTCCGTCACGCCCACGCCGCGCGGCCCCGTGAAGCTCGACCTGCGCTTCGACGGCCCGCGCGTCTCCGGCACCGTCGAGCTCCCGCCCGGCCTCCCGGGCACCTTCCGCTGGTCCGGGCACGACCGCCCGCTCGCCCCAGGCCGCAACGAAGTCGGCTAGACCGACCGCTCCGCGGGTCCCGGAAAATTGTGCTTGACAGCCGGAGGGGTGTTGTTCTATTTTTCGTCTCGTCGCGAAAATTAGTATCGTGACGATTTTTCAAAAACCCCTTTTTGGCGTGGAAAAACAATGACGTTGCGAAGCGTGGCAGAGAAGGCGGGCGTGGCGGTGGACACGGCCCGGAAGGTGCTGCGGGGCGACCCGACGGTCCGCCCCTACATCCGGCAGCGGGTCCAGCGCGTGATCCGCCAGACGGGCTACCGGCCCAACCTCGTGGCGCGCGCACTGCGCCAGAGCCACCTCGACCTCGTGCCGCTGAGCGTGATGCGCCTCGACATCCCCTACTTCGGCCGTCTCGCCACGCGGATGTCGGAGCTGCTCGTCGACTGGGGCGCCGAGCCGGCTCTCTGCCCCGACGCCTCCCACCTGATGGCCATGTGCCGCTCCTACGCCACGCGCGGGTGCATCATCATGAACCACGTCGAGGAGGCCGACCTGAAGGAGCTCGCCCGCACGCAGCGCGTGGTGGTGGTGAACCAGGCCGTCCCGGAGGTGGACGACGTCTCGCGGATCGAAATCGACTTCGAGTCCTCCTACCGCGCGCTCGCGGAGGCGGTCCTCGCGCGCGGCCGCCGCCGCGTCGCGATCGTCTCCTCCTACTACATCGAGGCCGGCCGCCGGGGCTGGAAGCGGCAGAAGTTCCCGGTCGTGCTTGAGACGCTCGCGGCGCACGGCCTCGACGCCGTCGGCCCCGAGCCGGGCCACGTCTTCGCCGACGCCGCCGAATTCGCGGCGTGGCTCCGCGTCCACCCCGGCGGGGCGGACGCCGTGCTCTGCGAGAACGACCGCGCCGGCGCCGCCGCCGTGGGCGAGCTCGCGGGGATGGGGCTCTGCACGCCGCGCGACGTCCTCGTCGCCGGCTGCGACGCCGACATCCCCGTCCCGGGCATGTGGACGATCCGCCCCGACACCGAACTCATCGCCGCCAAGGCCGTGAAGACGCTCCGCGCCATGATCGACGAGGACGCCCCCGCCGCGCGCTTCGTCCACGCCCCCGTCCCGGTCGACGACGCCGGGAAGCCGCTGGCCTAGGACCGCTAGAAGCCCTAGAACCGCTAGAACCGCTAGAATCGCTAGACCATCTCGACCATCCAGACTATCCAGACCATCCAGACTATCCCGACCATCCCGACCATGAAACGCATCCTCGCCTCCCTCGTCCTCCTCGCCTCCGCCGCGACCGCGTCGGCGGACCCCGCCTTTGCGCACAAGGTGGCCAAAGTCGTCGTGGGCTATGCGGACACTCGTTCGACGCTCACGAACTTTCCCGTCCTCGTCCGCATTCCCTCCGCGACGGCGGCGGAGTGCCGCACCGACGGTGCTGACCTCCGCTTCACGTCTTCGGACGGGACGGCGGAATATCCCCATGAAATCGACGCCTGGAATCCCGGCGGAGAGTCGACCGTGTGGGTTCTCCTGCCGGAGATGAAGAACGGGACGTCCTTCGTCATGGAGTGGGGCGATCCGGACTATGCCGCCCCGGCGACGCCGTGGGCGAAGGGCGCCGTCTGGGACGCCGCGGGCTACGCCGGCGTCTGGCACATGAGCGAGGCCTTCGGGAATGTCACCAACGCGACGTCGAAGACCGGCGTGGGTGGCGTTCCCCTTGATGCGATTCCGTCCGGCGCGCGCGCGGCCTACAGCGTCCGCTCCGCCGACGCGCCGATCGGATTCGCCCGCGACACCGGCGCGCAGGACATGAACCACGACTCGAACGGTCGCGCGTTCCTGCGCGTACCGAACTACGACAACCTCGAGCTCGGCAGCACGTTCACGATCTCGGGCTGGTGGAAGATCACGGACTACCACGGCAACTACGACGGGAACCATCGCACGCGCAACGGCCGCATGTTCTCCCGCAAGAACGCCTGGAACATGAACGGCGGATTCGAATTCGCGCTCAACAACTCGACCACCGTCGCGTCGATCGCCGGCGGCGCTTCGGACAACAACGCCCCCAAAGTCGCCATGAGCGGATTCGCGAACAACAACGGAGCCTGGGTGCACATGGCCTTCGTCTACAACGGCGCGACGGCGACGGCCTTCGTGAACGGCGTCCAGAAGGCAAGCGGAACGATCTCGCCGGCCACGGACTGCGGGCTCGATCTCGGCTTCGGGAGCAACGTCGGCAGCTGGAACGGCGTCTACAACAACGACAGCTACGTGGTCGGCCTGTTCGACGAAATGCGCCTTCAGTCGCTCCGCTCCGACGTTGCCTACGCCGACTGGTTCGCCGCCGAATACGCGATGGGCGCGGACGCGGCCTTCCTTGAGGACCACGCGATTTCCCAGACGACGCCCGTCGTCTCCATTGCCATAACCTCCAGCACCGCCCGCGAGTGGCGCAACGAAAGCCAGACGATCACGCTCTCCCGTTCCAGCGACAGCGCCTGGTGCGCGATCTCGGTCGGCCTGTCCTATGCAGGCTCGGCATCCCTCGTGTCCGGCCTGCCCTCGACCGTCGCGATGGAGATCGGACAGACCACCGCCTCCCTGCCGATCGCCGTGGATGACAACGGCGACCTCGACGGCGACAGGACTCTTGCGGCCACCGTCCAGCCGGGCACGGGCTACGACGTCGGAACGCCGTCGTCCGTCTCCCTGACCGTCCTCGACGACGAAACGCACGCGCAGGTCTGCAGCTGGACGGGACGCGGCGACGGGACGCTCTGGCATGACGGCGACAACTGGTCGTCGCAGGCCGTCCCGACGGAAATCGATACCGTCGTGTTCGGCGACGGCGTGCTGGGCAACGTGTCGGTCGCGTTCGCGACGGGCGACCCGATCGAGGCGAAGTCCGTTCGGTTCGCAACGTCCCATGCCGTGACGCTGGGAACGGCCGGGGGCCCCGCCATGCCGGCCGTCGATTTCGCGGTCGAGGAGGGCGCCGGCCCCGTTTCGTTCGGGGCGGAATTCGTCATCGCGACTTCCGCGACGATCACGGCGGCGGAAGGAACGGAGGTCTCCTTCTCGAAGGTTTCCGGGAACGGCGACCTCGCCGTGGAAGGGGCCGGAACGATCGACCTCGGAGGACAGGAGGGCGGCCGGCTGGACGGCACGACATTCGTCCGGGGCGGCATGCTCCTCGTGTCCAACAACCGGCAGCTCGGTTCGCGACTCGTCGTCGGCGGAGGAACCGTCCCGGCGGTCGTTCGAACGAACCGGTTCTGGGGGGACATGTATCCGTTCGCCCGGGGCAATTGCCGCACCGAGATTCTGCAGAACGGCTTCTGCGATCTCGCGACGGACGGCCAGTCCGGAACGTGGGCGAAGGACGGAACCGGACCGATCTTCATCTACGCGGGCGGCGGCATGTCCCAGGGCAATAGACGGTTCGAGTTCCAGTCGGCGGGCGTGACGAACCTGTTCCTCGAGGGAGACTTCGCGGGAAGCACGACGACGTCCATCGACCTCAAGGACGGATCCTGGTTGGTCCGGCCGGCCACGGCGACGGGGCCGCTGACCATCCCGTCCTCCTTCAACATCAACACGAAGGTCCGCTTCCTCGTCGATGACGTACCGGACGCGCCAGTCGATCTGACGCTTTCGGGCGGCATCGCCTACGGCTGGGCGTCCCGCGACGCGTTCCTCAAGCTCGGCGACGGCGTCCTCCGTCTGACCGGCGCCAGCACCTACGGCGGAGGAGGTCAACTGGCGCAGGGCGAGGGCACGACGTTCGTCAGCGGCGGAACCCTGCTCGTGGACAACGAGACCGGGTCCGGCACCGGCAACAGCCTCGTGACCGTCGAGGCCGGCGCCGTCCTCGGCGGAACGGGACGGATCGGCGGTCTCGTCGACACCATCACGCACTGGAGCGGAAATACGGGGACCGGGGAAAACACCCGCGTCCTGGCCGCCGGGAACTCGGACGAGCAGGCCGTTATCGCGCCGGGATCGATCCGGGCGGAGGACGGCTCGCACGTCGTCGGCACCCTGACCGTCGGCGTGGAGGAGCTCCACCATCCGGTTTCCTTCGGCGACCATTCGACGCTGCGCATCGCCGCGGGCGCGAAGGAGGCGGACAAGCTCGCCGTCCACGGCGCCGTCGACATCTCCGCGACCGGGACCGTGTTGGACCTCTCGGTCGCCGGCCGGACTTTCGGCGGGACCTTCACCATCCTCGAGGCCGACGAAATCACCGGGACGTTCGAGACGGTGGTCAAGCCGAAGGCCTCGTGGCAGATCGCCTACGAGACCGAAACCGATAACGGGGAAACGATCGTCAGGCGGATTGTCCTCACCGTCCCGCCCGCCGGCACCGTGATCGTCGTCAAGTAGCCATCCCGACCATCCCGACCATCCCGACCATCGAGACCATGAAACAGCTCGTCATGGAAGGTCCGCGCAAGAGCCGGATCATCGACGTTCCCGTCCCGGAGATCTCCGGATCGCAGCTCCTCGTCCGGGTGACGCTCACCGGCATGTGCCACTCGGAGTGGTATCCGTGGAGCACCGCAAAGAAGGGCGACGTCTTCGGCCACGAGGCCGTCGGCGTCGTCGCGGCCGTCGGGCCGGGCGTGACGAAGTTCCGGCCGGGCGATCGCGTGACCGGCCTCGGCGGCGGCGGCTACAAGGAGTTCATCGTGATGGAGGAGGCCAAGGCGTGCCCCGTGCCGGACGGCCTCGCCGACGAGGACGCCATCGTGGAGCCGCTCGCCTGCATCATGAGCGCCGTGACGAAGATGATGCCCGCCTTCCCGGGCGACTCCATCGCCGTCGTCGGCTGCGGCTACATGGGCCTCGGCT
Organism: uncultured Verrucomicrobiota bacterium; assembly: GCA_947169825.1. GTDB lineage: Bacteria > Verrucomicrobiota > Kiritimatiellia > RFP12 > UBA3636 > UBA3636. The sequence goes on from CAMVRE010000015.1 coordinate 25,383, forward strand.
CGATTTCGCTCCTGCGCGCCGCCGGCTACGACCGCATCGTCGCGATCGACAAACGCCCCGAGGCGCTGGAGAACGCCCGCCGCTTCGGCGCCTCCGAGTGCTGGCGCCCGGAGGAACTGCCGCGCGAATACTTCCTCGACTGGGCGAACATCGAGACGCCCGACCTCACGCGCGACGGGCACAGGACCGACATCTTCGGCCTCGGCTTCCGCAACGTCCTCGAGTTCGCCGGCACGCCCGACGGCCTCGACCTCGCCGGGCAGCTCGTCTGCGCGCACGGCCGGCTCGGCGTCGGCGGCTACCACAACGACGGCCCGCGCACGCTCGACTGGAAGCTCTGGAACTTCAAGGCGATGACCGTCGTGAACTGCCACGAGCGCCGTATCGACTACGAGACGACGCTCTGCCCGCGCTGCCTCGACCTCGTCGACCGCGGCTACTGGAAGTTCCGCGGCGTCACGCGCGTCTACTCCATGGACGAGTTCGACCGCGCCAACGAGGACATGGAGTCCCACCGCGACAACTTCATCAAGGGCGCCATCCGGTGCGTTCCCTCATCCCTGATCCCCAATCCCTGATCCCCAATCCCTGATCCCTGATCCCTCATCCCTCATCCCTGATCCCTGACCCCTAATCCCTCATCCCTAATCTCTAATCCCTAATCCCTGATCCCTGATCACTATTCATGAAAAAGCTGCTTTCTCTCTTTGCCGCATTCGCGATGTGCGCCCCCGCCTCCGCCGCCGTCGGCGACGCGACCGTCGCCAAATGGGCCGACGACGCGCGCGGCGCGTTCATGCTGATGTTCGACGACGGCTGGCCGTCGCTCTGGCAGGCCGCGATGCCCGCCCTTGAGGCGCGCAACCTCCCCGCCGACTTCTACATCATCCCCGAGAAGGGCGAGTTCAAGGTCTTCGAGAACGTCTGGAAGGAGAAGTTCAAGAACCCGCTCTTCCGCTTCGGCAACCACACCTGGA
>CAMVRE010000016.1 GCA_947169825.1 uncultured Verrucomicrobiota bacterium
GCCGCAAGCGCCGCCCGCCCCGGTCGCGCCCCACGCGGGCGCGTGAATTGAAACATGCGATGCGAAAGCATAACGCCAAAGTCTTGTCGTCGCGCCCCACGCGGGCGCGTGAATTGAAACAAAATGGCGGTTGACTCTTGCCGCGTCGCGTGCTAGTCGCGCCCCACGCGGGCGCGTGAATTGAAACATTTGAGGAGGCGGTAGGCGGTGACGGACTGGCGTCGCGCCCCACGCGGGCGCGTGAATTGAAACTGCGCGATGAACCACACATCTTGCCCGAGTTTGGTCGCGCCCCACGCGGGCGCGTGAATTGAAACATACCACCAGAACCAAAAAGGGCAAACTTTTGAGTCGCGCCCCACGCGGGCGCGTGAATTGAAACGTCCTTCTGCATCAGCACCGTGACCGTCGCCGGCGTCGCGCCCCACGCGGGCGCGTGAATTGAAACGTCCTTCTGCATCAGCACCGTGACCGTCGCCGGCGTCGCGCCCCACGCGGGCGCGTGAATTGAAACCGCTTCGGCGGCTTCAATGGCGGCAAGGCCGTCGGTCGCGCCCCACGCGGGCGCGTGAATTGAAACCACCTGCTGCTGCGCCCGCTCGCGACGGGACGGCTGGTCGCGCCCCACGCGGGCGCGTGAATTGAAACGGCGACGACTTCCCGGAGGTCGCGGTCCCGATCCGGTCGCGCCCCACGCGGGCGCGTGAATTGAAACAACAGCGTCACCGACGGCTGGATCTACAACCCCAGTCGCGCCCCACGCGGGCGCGTGAATTGAAACATCACCAGTTCCCCACTCCGAACGCACCTGCATCCAGGTCGCGCCGCACGCGGGCGCGTGAATTGAAACGATGTCAAAGCGATCTAGGCCGAACCTCAACGCAGGTCGCGCCCCACGCGGGCGCGTGAATTGAAACTTGTCCCGGAACCGATGCGACTCCTCGTTGCCGGTCGCGCCCCACGCGGGCGCGTGAATTGAAACTGCCGCTCAAGAATCTTGTTCACCGTGTCAGGCGTCGCGCCCCACGCGGGCGCGTGAATTGAAACCGGGTCGGACATCCGCGCGTCGAAGCGCAGCCGGGTCGCGCCCCCGTGGGCGCGTGAATTGAAACTGCGCCGCGGCCAGCAGCTGCGAGGCCATCCTGGTCGCGCCCCCGTGGGCGCGTGAATTGAAACCGTCCCAGACGGCTCCGAAGTGCTCCCAGGAGAGTCGCGCCCCCCATGGGCGCGTGAATTGAAACGAACGCCCGCACCGCGTCCCGCCAGGCCGTCCAGTCGCGCCCCACGCGGGCGCGTGAATTGAAACGTGGAGTCGAGCGTCGCGCAGATGCGGTCGCGCATAGTCGCGCCCCACGCGGGCGCGTGAATTGAAACCGGTTTGACGCGCCTCTGGACCAGCGCGCCGATGGCGCGCTCTCCGAACAGGAGCGCCACTCGGAGGACCAGGAGATCGAGGCGAACCGCACCCGGCTCGGATTCTACGACGAGCGCTACGCGGGGGTGGACGACTCGGCGCGCCTGGCCCACATCCGCGACGAGGTCGAGGCGCGCCTGAAGGGGATGGCCCCCGCGCTCCCGGCCGAGGTCGCGGAGGCGGCCGCGCAGGACCAGGCGGCGCTCGATGCGCAGGAGGAACTCGAAGCCGAGTCCCCCGAGGCCGCGCAGGCTCGCGCCGAGGCAGAGGCCGAACGCGCGCAGGAGCGCTTCCAGGACAGCTTCTTCGAGACGCTCTCCTCCGCCGACTACGCGTCGCGCCAGGAGGCCGTCGATTCGATGTACGAGGACGAGTTCGTCTCCGAGTTGGAGTCCGGCGAGGAGGGCTCGCGCGTGCGCAGCCGCGGAGCTACAGAGGCGGAGGCGGCGGAATTGGAGTCCGGTAAGAAGATTCGCGTTTACCGAGCGATGCAGCTGATTGACGGAAAGCTCTATCCGCCGATGGCCGCAGTCGTGGACGGCGCGCTTGTCGAGCCGACGGAACTGGGCAAGTGGTACGTCGCGGACGAGCGTCCGGACCTCGCCTACGAGAGCGGACGCTTCAAGCTTGACGAGGGCAACGGATCTTCGATCAAGGCCGCATACAATCCATACTGGCACACGTCCCGCTCTCCGCTGAACGACCAGTTCTCGTCGGCATGGAAGCGCACGAACCTCGTTACCGTCGAATGCGAGGTTCCCGCGAGCGAGCTCACGAGCGGCTACAAGGCTGAGAAGGCGAAGGACGCGGTCGGCGAGATGGACTGGCACAGCGGCCCGGTTTCGTCGATGCTTGCGAAGGTCGGCCTCAAGAGGAAGGTGATCCTTTCCAGGTATTGCAAGGTGCTGCGCGTCATTCCGGATGCGGAGGTGGCGGACGCGGTCTCGCGGATGCTGAAAGGGAAGGGCATTTCGATCCCCGCCGACGTCATCACGCCGTCGCTTCGGAAGGAGCTGCTTGCGAGAGGCGTCAAGGTCACGCCGACGAAGAACGTCGCGGACGTGTTCGCGTGGAAGCAGCTCGACAGGAAGGTGGACGAGAGCACGCGGATGGAGTTTCAGGCCGATCCCTTCACTCGCGACTGGACGGTGTGGTCCGAGCCGGACTACATCGCGGCGTTGCCGGTGCATATGCTCCCTCAAATGGAACCCATCTCGGATCGAACGGACAACAATTCCGTCGAAAAGGCCCTTCAGTCGTTGTTCGACCGATTCGGAGAGGTGACGAACGAAGATACGGAAGAGAAGGTCGTCTTCAATCGCGGGGAAGATGATGATGCAGAGCGGCGTCGACATGCGCACGTTCGGCCCTCATCTGAAGTCCTTGTTCGTGAAGGCCGCGCTTGCGTGGACGGAACCGGAACGCGCGATGGACAGGCACAAGTTCCACGAAGTCGTGGAACAGTACCGCCAGTACGTCGCGAAGTTCGACGGCTACACGGATGCCGAACACGGCATCGACGGCGCGGCTTTCGTCCGGTTCACGGTCCGCATCATGAACACCGGACGGCACGGCGTTCACGCGGCGTCGGTCAGCGACATCTCCGTCATACAAAAGCAGAAGGGCGGCCCCCAACCCGTGCCGGCTCCGAAGCTCGGTGGTATCGGCGATCTCGCCCTTCGAGACAGGACACTAGCAAAATTCCTCGCGAAAGGCAAGAATGAATTTTTCGAACCTGAATCCAGGGTCCGCTCCCGCGGCGCGGACGGCTTCTCGATCAGCGATATCTCCGTCATACAAAAGCAGAAGGGCGGAGACCTATCCGTACCGGCTCGGAAGCTCGGGGGGCAAGGTCCACGCACCCTTCGAAACAGGACACTAGCAAAATTCCTGGCGAAAGGCAAGAACGAATTTTCCGAGCCCAAATCCCGCGTCCGTTCCCGCGGCGGGCTCTCCCTCGACGACGTGTACGGCGTCCGCACGCGCAACGTGGTCGAGCAGATCAAGCTGCGCCGGCACGAGTACGACTACGATCCGCAGAAGCGCCACGTCTGCGACATGGTCGAGGAGGCGTACGCGAGGGTGCAGGCCGAGTCGGCCGGTTGCCAGGTCGCCGCGGCTCGCCCGGAGGGCTCGCCCAAGAGGAGCCGACGACTGCGTGCGAGAGGTTGCGCGGGGGCGGGGGAATGCGTATACTTGACCGCGAACCACGCGACGGGCGCCATGGCGGCGCCGGGGCCGTGGAGGGAGAACGAACATGACCCTGCCGTTGCTCGCCACCGCCGACGCCGCGATGATCCTCGGCGCCTATCTCTACTTCTCGTTCTGGGTCTGACCCGGACGGCCGGCGGCCGGCGGGCCGGCGAGCTCGTAGCGCGGGAGGCGGGAGAGGGGGACGCCGGAGAGACGAAGCGTCGTCGGGCCGTCGTGGACGGCGCCGAGGTCGTCGCGCCAGCGGCCGGCGGGGAGCTCGACGGCCACCGTGTCGTCGGGCGAGAGGACGGGCGCGACGAGCCAGCGCGGGCCGAGCATGAACTGCTGCATCGGGCGCGCGAAGCCCTGGCCCGGGAACTCGTACTCCATCGCGCGGACGATCGGCTCGCCGGTCGCGGCGGCGTGGCGCGCGCACTCGAGGATGTAGGGCGCGAAGGCGACGTGCAGGTCCGCGAAGGCGCGGCAGAGCGCGACGCCCTCCGGCGAGAGGTGCCGCCACGGCGCGGCCGAGAACTGCATCATCGGCAGGAGCGCCTGAAGCGCCGCCGAGCGGACGAAGAGGCGCTCGTCGATCTCGCGCCCGACGAACGAGACCTCGAGCCCGCCGCCGACCATGTCGGCGACCGAATACGGGCAGCCGAGGAGGCCCGCCGCGACGATCTGCGGGATCGCGGTGTCCTGCGCGCCGGGGCCGGTCCAGGCGTGGGCGCGGTCGTTGAGGCGCGTGACGAGCGGCAGGCCGCCGCACTTCCAGCTCGTGCGGATCTCGTGGTAGGGGAACTCGCGGGCGGCGAGCTCCGCGTAGAGCCGCGCGTAGTCGACCGGCTCGGCCGCCTCGTCGTGGAAGCGGCAGTCCTCGACGAAGAAGCGCGGGTCGCCCGCGTCGAACTTGAACCCCGCGAGGCCGTATTCGGCGGCGAAGTCCCGCAGCGTCCTCGCGTAGAAGGCGGCGGCCTCGGGCTTCGTGAGGTCGTAGACCGCGCTGACGCCGCTCCACCAGCGCACTACCGCCGCGTCGTGCGAACCGGGCTTCGCGCGGTAGGCGAGGTGGTCGAGGCCGCCGAGCTTCTCGTGGAAGCGCAGGCGCTTGTATTCGCGGCTGTCGGGGGAGACGAAGTGCGCGGTCCAGATGAGCGGCGTCCAGCCGTGCGCGCGCATGCGGGCGACCATCCCCTTGGGGTCGGGGAAGTCCTTCGCGAAGAACTCGTAGGAGCCCTGGTGCGACATCCAGAAGCCGTCCATCATGCAGACGCCGCAGGGGAACCCGCTCGCCGCGAGCTCGGCCGTGTAGTCGTCGGCCGACCGCTGGTTCACGCCGCGCAGGAAGATCTCGATCCAGTTGTTCCACTGGGGGAGGGCGAAGAAGACGTCGGGCGGAACGCGTCCGTCGAACCGCAGGTGCGCCCGCGCGGCGGCGAGGTAGGCGTCGCGGAGCGTTTCGCCCGCCCGCACCGGCGCGATCTGCTCCGCGTCCGAGTCGAGCAGCAGCCGGCCGCCGCGGAACTCGTAGCCGAAGGGCCGCTCGCTCCAGACGTAGCGCCCGCGCGAGGAGACGAGCAGCGGCGAGGACGTGAAGCCGGCGGTGCGCAGGTCGACGCGCGGCGAGTCGCCGGCGCCGTAGGGCTGGCGCTCGCCGTCGCCGCCTGCGCCGCCCCACCAGCGCTCGCCCTCGAGCAGGGGGATCTCGGAACGGATCGGGTTCACGGTTTCGGATGGGCCGACAGGAACGCCTCGACCTCGGCGCGCGTCGGCGCGGAGGGCGGGCGGCCGGAGAGGCCGCGGCACTTGAGCGCGGAGGTGGCGGCGGCGAAGCGCTGGCAGTCGAGCAGGTCGTGCGTCTCGAGCCAGCGGACCGCGAAGGCGGCGTGGAAGAGGTCGCCGCAGCCGGTCGTGTCGACGACCTTCTCGACCGGGAACGCCGGGCAGCGGACGAAGTCTCGGCCGTCGAAGCACATCGAGCCGCGGGCGCCCATCGTCGCGCCGCAGACCTTGGGCCGATACTTCGCCCAGACCGCGCGCACGGCCTCCTCGGCGTCGGAGAGGCCGGTGAGCTTGAGGATGAACTCCTCCGAGCAGACGAGCAGGTCGGCGAGCGGGAGCAGCTCCTCCATGCCGTCGCGGTGCGTGCCGGCGTCGTAGTTCACGAGGACGCCGGCCTCGCGCGCGACCTTCGCGGCGGCGATGGCGCCGGCGGCGTTGTGGCCGTCGAGGTGGAGGATCCGGGCGCGCGCGACGGCGTTCGCGTCGATCTCGTCCGCGCGCAGCTCGTCGAGCCCCTCGCGCGTCCAGGCGCAGGAGCGCGCGCCGGACCCCTCCTCGATCCAGAGGTAGGCGATGGCGCTCGTGGCGCCGGGGCGGACCCGGACCATCGACGTATCGACGCCCTGCGCGGCGAAGTCGGCGAGGATCGTGCGGCCGTCGGGGTCGTCGCCGACCGTGCCGGCGAACGCGGCGCGCATCCCGAGCGCGGCGGCGCCGGCGGCGGCGTTGGCCGCCGGCCCGCCGCCGAAGACCGCGTGCGAGAGCATGCGCACCTTCGTGTCGTGCGGGATGAACGGCAGCACGGCGATGTGGTCGTTGCTGCAGAAGCCGAGCGCGAGGAACTCCGTGTCTTGCATGGGCCGCATCATACCCCATCCTCCCCTCCGCGGCAAGCCGCGGACGGGAGGGGGGGGGGCGGCCATCGCCGCCGCCGGTCCGCGGGGCGGGCTACACCTCGAAGGTGTTGCCCTTCGGGGGCTCGTCCTCCTTCGCGCGGGCGGCGTAGTCGCCGGCCGGGAAGATGGCGTTGAGGACGATGCCCGCGAGCGAGGCGACCGCGAGCGGCGAGAGCACCGCGTGGAACTTGCCGATCGCGAGCGGGAGCGTGACGCCGCCGAGCGCGGTCACGAGGATCACCGCCGCGATGATGAGGTTGCGGCTCTTCGAGAAGTCGACGTGGTTCTCGACAAGGTTGCGGATGCCGACCGCGGAGATCATGCCGTAGAGCACGAACGAGATGCCGCCCACGATCGGGCCGGGGATCGTCGCAATCAGCGCCGCGAACTTCGGGCAGAACGAGAGCAGGATCGCGAAAACCGCCGCGATGCGCACGACGACCGGGTTGAAGACGCGAGAGAGCGCGAGAACGCCCGTGTTCTCGCCGTAGGTCGTGTTCGCCGGGCCGCCGAAGAGCGAGGCGAAGGTCGTCGCGAGGCCGTCGCCCGTGAGCGTGCGGTGCAGGCCCGGGTCCTTGATGAAGTCCCTGCCGACCGTCGAGGAGATGGCGCTGATGTCGCCGATGTGCTCCATGATCGTCGCCAGCGCGATCGGCACGATCGCGATGATCGCGCTCCAGATCCGGCCGCCGTTCGAGAAGTCGACGCCGAGGACCGTCATCTCCCGCCGGACCGGGAAGCCGATCCAGTCCTCGCCCGCGATCTTGGAGAAGTCCACCTCGCCCAGGCAGCAGGCGAGGACGTAGGAGACGACGAGCCCGATCAGGATCGGGACGATGCGGATCATGCCCTTGCCCCAGATGTTGCAGACGCCGATGACGGCGAGGGCGACGAGGGCGAGCGTCCAGTTGCCCTTGCAGGAGCCGACGGCGACCGGCGCGAGGCCGAGGCCGATGGCGATGATGATCGGGCCGGTGACGATCGGCGGGAAGCAGCGCATCACGCGCTTGACGCCGAACGCCTTGATCGCGGCGGCGAGGACGAGGTAGACGAGTCCCGAGCACGCGACGCCGAGGCAGGCGTAGGGAAGAAGCTCCTTGTGGAGGACGGCGTCGCCGCCCGGAACGTCCGCGAAGACGGTCACCGCCGCGTAGCCGCCGAGGAAGGCGAAGGAGGAGCCGAGGAACGCGGGGACCTTGCCGCCGGTGATGAGGTGGAAGAGCAGCGTGCCCGCGCCGGCCATCAGGAGCGTCGTCCCGATGTCGAGGCCCGTGATCAGCGGGACCGTGACGGTCGCGCCGAACATGGCGAACATGTGCTGGAGGCCGAGGACCAGGGCTTTCGGGGCGGCCAGCTTGGCGCCCTCGCCGACGGGGGAGGAGGTGTTGTCGCTCATGGGCCCGCGATTCTACCCCGCCGCCCCGCCCGCCGTCAAATGCCGACCCGGGCGCGCGGCCAACGGGGAATCGGGGCCGGCGGCGCGAGCTCGCGCCGCCGGCCCCGCCGGATTCCGCGGACGCCGTCCGGCCTAGAAGTAGTAGGTCGTGCTGACGGTGGCGAGGAGGACGTAGCGGTCGCAGTCGGAGCGGGACTTTTCGCCGTCGCGGCCGTTGCCCAGGTCGTGGCCCTCGCCGAAGGCGTAGTCGAGGCCGACGTTGACGCTCATGTTGTCGCCGCGGCGGCCGACGCTGAAGGTGACGCCGTACATGTCGACGTCGGTCGTGATGAAGTCGGTGCTGTCCGGGTCGTCCGGGACGCGGATCGAGGAGAACGCGGTGTAGAAGCCGGCGCGGATCGGGTAGCGCTCCGCGACGATGTATTCGCCGCCGAGGCTCACGTCGAGGACCGAGTGCAGGTGGATCGACTGCGAGACGGGGACGCCGTGGATGTTCCAGCGCATGAGGTCGAACGTGTGCGAGGGGTGGTAGATCGCGTCGAGCGAGAAGCCCCACACGCCCGGGACGGTCCGGCCGACGCCGACCGCGAGCTGCCACGGGATGTAGTTGTCGGCCTTGACGTCCGTGGAGTAGATGCCGAAGGCGGGCGGGATGTCCCGGTCCTCGGCGTCGACGCCGTTGACGCTGAGCGTGCCGTCGTCCCAGACCCGGACGTTCGGCGTCTGGAACGTGGCGCCGACGCTCCAGCCGTCGCCGAGGTCGTATTGGGCGCCGACGCTGGCGAGGACGCCGAGCACCGTGAGGTCGATGGCGCCGTTCACCGAGGAGCCGCCCGTCTCGAAGGTGCTCTGGGAGATGCTGCAGTCGCGGTAGACCGCGAAGAGCCCGGCGCCGAGGGAGAGCCGGGAGTCCGCGGGGGCCCAGGAGACCGCCGGGCCGATCCAGAGCGTCTGGTCGTTGTAGTCGCTGTGGTTGAAACTCGTGCGGGTGGCGTCGGCGGCGATGACGTGGCGCTTCTCCTGCTTCGGGGCGAAGACGCCGAAGCCGCCGACCCACTCGTCCGAGAGGCGCGACACGCCGCCCATCGCGCCGGGGATCGTCACGAAGGTGTCGCTCTTGTCGTCCGCGCCCCAGTCCAGGCCGCCCTTCGTCCGGTGGTGCTCGCGGCCGTAGAGGTTCGCGGAGAGCGAGATGCTGTCGCCCTGCGAATGCGCGAGGCCGGCGGGGTTGTAGAAGATGGCGTCGACGTCGGTCGCGGTCGCGATCGCGGCGCCGCCCATGCCGCCGGCGCGGTCGCCGATGACGAAGTCGCGGTAGCGGCCGTCGGTGGCGGAGGCGGTCGCGGCGGCGAGCGCGAGCGCGGATGCGAGGAGGGATTTCCGGGTGGCGAATGCTTTCATGGTGATGGTGGGGTGTCGGTTGGAATGCACTGCTCTTCGGGCGAATATACACGATCGGCCCCGGGTTGTCATCGGAAATCTTCGTTTCGCCGCCCCGGCTCCGGGCGGAGCGGGGCTACCCGAAGCCGAGGCGGCCGCGGGCGGAGCGCTCGAAGTCCTCGCCGGCGGGCAGGGCCGCCTTGCGCTCGGACTCCTCGCGCAGCGCCGCGAGGCGCCGCGCGTTGGTGCGCCCGCCCGGCAGGTAGTCGAGGCGCTGCCGCACCGTCCGGAAGTCGCCCGGGCAGAGGTCCGGGATGTCGCGCAGCTCCGCGGCCTCGGCGTCCGTGAGCGCGTCGCCGAAGTAGCGCTCGAAGAACGTGCGCTTGCCCGCCTCCGTGAGGTAGCCGAACGAGAGCTTGAACGTGAAGCGGCGCAGCACGGCCGGGTCGAGCGACGACGGGAAGTTCGTCGCCGCGACGAAGAGCCCCTTGAAGTCCTCGAGCCGCGCCAGCAGCTCGTTCGTCTCGGAGACCTCCCAGCTGTGGTCCGCGCCGGCGCGCGAGCGCAGGAAGGAGTCCACCTCGTCGAAGAAGAGGATGGCGCCGTCCTGCTCCGCGTCGCGGAAGGCGCGGGCGATGCGCTTCTCGGTCTCGCCGACGAACTTGTCCTTGAGGTCGCTCGCGCCGAGCGCGACGACCTTGCGCCCGAGCTGCTCGCCGAGCCACTTCACGAACTCCGTCTTGCCGCATCCGGGGGGGCCGGAGAGCAGGAGGTTGAGGCGCGGCGGGTCGCGGCGCTCGGCGCCGTCGCCCTCGTCCTCGGCCGCGACGCGGCGCAGGAACTCCCGCGACGCCGCGAGGACGTCGGAGAGCGGCACGTCGCCCTTCACGGAGAGGCCGTCGAGGACATAGCCCGCCGAGACCCTCTTCTTCTCCGAGGCGGGGCGGAACCGCACGCCGAGGAGCTTCGCGTGGCTCTCGAGGAGCCGCTCCGCGAAGGCCTTCGCCGCCTCGCGCCCCTCGCGCTCCGCGAGTCCGGTGGCGGCGAGGTTGTCGCAGACCCGCGCGATGACGCCCGCCGAGACGGGGAAGCGCTCCGCGAGCGCCTTGAGGTCCTCCTCCCCGAGCGCGCCGGCGAGCCCCGACCGGGCCGCGCAGTTGCGCCAGATGGCGGTGCGCTCGCGCGCGCCGAGCGGCTCGAAGCCCACGGCGTAGTCGAAGCGACGGAGGTTGGACTCCGGCAGCGCGCTCTCCGGGTCGAGGTTGCAGAGCCACACGCGGACGAACCGGCCGGCGTCGAGCGCGCGGTTGAGGCGGTTGGGGCCGACCGCCGCGAGCAGCGTGTCCGCCTCGTCCACGACGAGCAGGTCGCGCTCCGGGTCGCACTGGCGCTCGGCGACGGCGAGCGCGCCGAGGCGGAAGGCCGCCTGCCCGCCGGAGCCGGTCCGGATCTCCCGGCGGCGGTCCTCGGACTCCGTCTCGTCGATGGCGACGCCCACCGGGCGCATCCCGAGCTTCTCCGCGAGGGCGCGGGCGAAGCTCGTCTTGCCGGCGCCGGCGACGCCGTGGAGGATGACGTCGAGCCCGCGCCCGCCGCGGTCGGCGCGCGCCAGCGCGGCGATGGTCTCGCCGTGCTCCCGCGTCTCCTTCGGGAAGAAGTCCCACGGCAGCGGCTCCGTCTCGAGCGTCCTGTAGAAGGCGCTGCGCAGGTCGCACCTGCCGGTCCCGTTGAGGAAGCGGCCCACGCGCCGGGCGAGCGCGAAGTCCTCCTCGTTCACGAGGCCGTAGCGCACGAGCGGGCCGTCCGCCGAGAGCGCGGCGCGGACGTCCTCGACCTTCGCGTCGAGCACGCCGGCCGCGATGCGGATGAACGCCATCTGCCCCCGCGACGAGGGGAACGGGTCCGTCGTGATGCACCGGAACCAGTCGCACTCGTCCCGGTAGAACAGGTGCATGAAGACGAGCAGGTCCGTCTCGAGCGCCGAGAGGCGCAGCAGCCGGCGCAGCTCCCGCACGCGCCTGCGCGCCGGGTCGCGGCGCGACGCCGACGCGCCGCCGGGCGCGGCGAGCGAATCCGCCACGGCCCGGTCCGCGCGGCGCGCCACGGCGCGGCGCAGCTCGTCGATGCCGTCGGTCCTGCGCCAGACGTCGCGCAGCCCCATCCGGAGCGGGCGGCTCTTCTCGAACGGGCTCCCCTCCGGGACGTCCGTCCGGTCGCGCTCCGAGCCCGGCTCGGGGCGATAGTCCGGCTCGTCGTCGTCGAGATGGAAGAGCTCGTCGGCGTCGACCATCTCCGGTCCGTCCGGATCCGGACCGTCCGCGCCGATGCCGTTCGCGCGCCCGGGGCGCATCTCTTCCGCCTTCTTCGCGCCCGGCTTGCGGCGCGGGCGGCCGAAGCGGTCCATGCCGTCGATTCGGAACGCGGCCGCGCAGGCCTTCAGCGCGTCCGCGCGGTCGCGGAAGAGGTCCGCCGCGTCGGAGAAGAAGCCATCGTCGTGCAGGTCGCGGTCGAGGCGCAGCGCCGCGTTGCGGAGGAACTGGAGCTTCTTCTCGGCCATGAAGGGCGAGAGTGGGTCGAGGATTTTGTGGATGGAGGACATTTTGGATTCCGTTGGTTAGAGGTTAGTGGTGAGAGGTGAGAGGTGAGAGGTGAAAATACCGAACGAAGGTAATTCTACCGGGGTTCCGGTCCGTTTTTTACCGTTCCCGGAAATTTTTCTTTCTCCCGATGTGCGACGCCCCGCGTCGCTTCGGCTCGTTCGGCATTCAACATTCAGCATTCAGCATTCAGCATTCGGGGCCGGGAGCGCCGACTCGGCGCTCCCGGCCCCGGGCGCCCTACGCCGCGGGGGGCGGCGTGAGCCCGTCCAGGGCCCGGCGGACGACCTTGTGGGCCCGCGCCGTGGAGCATCCCCGGCTCTCCGCCACCTCCTTGTAGGTCCGCGGCGTCCCGTCCTTGAGCCCGAAGTAGAGCTCCACCGCCTCGCGGTCGCCGGGACGGAGCGTCGCCATCCGTTCCCGGACGCCCTCCAGCGCCTCCTCCCAGTCCGACTCCTCGGCGGGGTCCGCGGCCCGGGTGTCCGCGTAGAGGTCCCCGCGCGTGGTCTCGCCGTCCTCGCCGACGGGGTCCTGGAGGGACGCGGCGAAGAATCCCCCGTACCGGCGCCGCCTCTCCAGCTCCCGGAGGATGTTCCTCCGGATCCACCACCCCACGTAGGTGCTCTGCTGCATGCACCTCGCCTTGTCGAAGCGGCGGAGCCCCTCCCAGAGCCCCACCCGCCCCTCCTGGAGGAGGTCGTCGTCCGCCTCCCCGCCCCGGGCGCCCGCCATCCGGCCCGCCAGGTGCCGGACCAGGCCCTCGTGGGCCTTCATCCCCTCGTCGATTTCCTCCTCCGTGAGAAGGACCTTGTTCTCGTTGTTCGTGTTCTGCTCCTTGTTGGTGTTGTTCGTGTCGTGCTCCATGTGGCTCCTTTCCTGTGCGGCGCCCAGAAAGCAATCCGCGTGCCAGGTTCCGTTCCTCCCCTCCGCAATGGGGGTTCCACCCTTGGGGGTATGGCCGTGCGAAGCCGCGATGGCGCCCCGCGCTTCGTTTCGTTCCATCCGAATCGTTCATTTTTGTTCATATCCGGTCAAAAACGGACCATGCATCCCATCTGGCCGTTCTGGTCGTCCCGGCGGCTTGCCGCCGCGGGGCGGGGTGTGGTACTCTTGCCGCCATGCGAACGACGCCGCTGGAGATCGAAGGGCTGCCCCCCGTGACGCGCTGCCTGTGGGCGGAGCGGGCCCGGGAGCGGATGCGCGGGCTGCTCGGGCGGGACGGCCTCGCGCCGGGCGAGGCGATGGCCTTCCCGCGCTGCCGCGCGGTCCACACCGTCGGGATGAGGTTCCCGATCGACGTGGCGTTCCTCGGGCGCGACGGCCGGCCGGTTCGGACGGTGCGCGCCGTCCCCCCGGGGCGTCTCCTCGTCTGGGGCGGCTGGCGCGCCCGAACGACCGTCGAGGCCGCCGCGGGCTGGATCCCGCCCCCGCCGCCGACGAAGACGAATGGACGGAGCAGTCCCTCGGCGCCGGCGACCCCTCCGCCAAGATCTCCATCCCCACCAACGCCGCCACCTTCTTCTCCCGCGTCCGCGCCTGGCTTGCCGAACCCGCCCAGCCGTAAGGTTTGATTCGCACCCCGACACGCGCCGCCCGTCGCTTCCGCGGTCGCCGATTTTTCGGTGGACGCGCGCGCATCGTCCCGCGCATCGACCCCGCCGCCTTCGCGCGCCTCGTCGCCGAGACCCCGTATCTCACCGACCTCCAGCGCGAGTTCTACACGGCCTACTTCGCCGCCCGCGCCGAAAAGCTCTTCCATGTCCACCCCCGAAACTGACCATCCCTGACTCCCTGCCCGCTCCGCGCGGACGCGGAAAGAAATCGCGTGCGACGTGGCGGTCGTCGGAGCCGGGCCCGCTGGCCTGGCGGCGGCGGAGGCGGAGAGGAGGCCGATCGCGCAGGCCGCGAGGACGCGGGCGGCTGCATTCCGTTCATCGGTTTTCATGAAGGGTCCCTTCGGATCGGCGGGCGTCCGGAACGGCTCGTCCGCGTGTCACGGAAGGAAACCATAGCGCATATTGCCCGGCGGCGATAGGGACGGGCTCGCCAATATTAGGTAAAGAATGTCGCCGAACCCCGCCTCGAGAACGCCTTGCTTTCCATCCCGGACGGGTTGGTGTAGAATGCGCGGCATCTTCCGATGAAGACGATCCTCCTCTACACGCTGCGGTTCAATCCGGGCTACCACAGCTTCTATCGCTCCCTGATGCGGGAGGGGCGCCGCCGCGGGTGGTGCTTCGCCTTCGTCGAGCCGCAGCCCGGGCCGGACGAACCGGCGCGCATGGCGCGGCTGTTCGCCCGACTGAAGCCCGCGGGGCTCGTGAGCGGCTACGCCAAGGGCGGCCCCCTCGAACCGCCGCCCTGGCTTCCGTCCGTCTGGGTCGACTGCGACCGAGCCCCCCGCGGCGCGCCGCTCGTCCGGCACGACAACGCCAGCTTCGGCGCGGCGGCGGCGGACGCCCTGCTCGCCGGGGGCGGGACGGACTTCGCCGCCTTCGGCCTCACGCGCCACGACTGGTCGGACGCCCGCGTCCGCGCCTTCGCCTCGCGCGTCCGCGCCGCGGGCGGACGCTGCAGGACCGTCCGGCTCGAGGCGCGCAACGAAAACCAGTTCGACGCGCTTAATCCGATCCGCGACGAGCTCGCGCGCCTGCCGCGTCCGGTCTCCGTCTTCGCCGTGACGGACCGGCTCGCGCAGGTCGCTCTCCTCGCGGCCGAGTCGATCGGCCGCCGCTGTCCGCGCGACATCCGCATCGTCGGCGTGGACGACGACGAGGTTGTCTGCATGGGCGGGCCGACGTCCCTTTCCAGCGTCCATCCCGACTGGGCGCTCGGCGGGCGACTCGTGGTGGATGCTCTGGAGACGCAGATGAACGGAAGGCGACCGAGACGGACCTACGTCTACGGTGCGGCGGGCGTGACGCGCCGGGCTTCGACACGCCCCGCCTACCGCCGGCCGAAGGACGAGCGCGTGGAGCGCGCGCTGTCCTTCATCTCGTCCGAATACGCCTCGCCCGTCGGCGTATCCGACGTCGTTTCCGCCATGGGCTGCTCGCGCCGCCTGGCCGAGCTTCGCTTCCGCGAGGAGACGGGCCGGAGCATCGCCCGAGCCCTCGAGGACGCGCGCCTCGACCGAGCGAAGGTCCTGCTCAAGCGTCACGACGCGGACATCGCCGGCCTGCCCGCGCTCTGCGGCTTCCGGACGGCCTCCGCCCTCCGCGCCGCCTTCCGCCGCCGGTCCGGAATGTCGATGACCGAATGGCGGCGGAAAAATTGTGCGCATTTCTAGCGCAAATTTGTTTGCGCAGAAATGCCGCTTCCGTCTTGCGCGGGAACGCGGGGGCGTGGTAGTCTTCGGATTGTCGGACGGGCGGTGCGCCCGCGGCCGGCGGCAGGGGCCGCCGATCCCCCAAGAAACGGAACGACATGAGCGCTTGGCCATTCCCATCATTTCGATTCGCGGCGGCGGCCGTCGCCGCGCTTCTTTCGTTCGGCAACGCACGCGCCGCAGACTTCTATGTGACCACCACGGGGAGCGACGCCGGCGACGGTTCGCAGGCAACGCCGTTCGCCACGATCGGCGCGGCCGTCGCGGCCGCGGACGCGGCGATCGCCGGCGGCGAGACGGACGCGACGATCCATGTCGCGTCGGGAACCTATGTCGGGTCGGGCCATGTCCTCTCGAATGCGATTGCGGTCGTGGGCGCGGGCGCGTCGAGCACAACCATCGACGGCAACGGCGGCTACCGCGTCTTCTCGCTTCTCTCGCCCGACGCGGCGCTGAAGGGCCTCTGCGTCTCCAACGGCATGTTCGCGGCCGCCGGGGACATGGGCGCGGGCGTCTATATGGAGGCGGGCATCGTCGAGGATTGCCTGATCGCCTCGTGCGGCAACACCAAGAACGTATGCTACGGCGGCGGCATCTACGCGAGCGGCGGGCGCATCCGCCGCACGACGTTCACGGGCTGCCGCGTGCACATGAACTGGGGATCCAACACAGGCTATGGGGCGGCCCTTTACCTTTCAAACGGCGCAGTCTGCGAAAACTCGCTCTTCACGGGCAATGCCGCGCCCCAATACGTTACCACATGGATGCAGAACGGAAACAAGCGCGGCGGCGTCGTTCACCTGACCGACGCGGGGACGGCGCTCGTCAACTGCACGGTCGTCAAGAACCAGATGCCCATCACCGGCGACAAGAATGCCAACGACAAGTTTGCCGGCATCGTCCAAAAGAGCGGCGCCAAGGTCGTGGGCTGCGTCGCCTACGGGAACGTACCCGGAAACTTTGCAACGACGCCGGCCTACGGCGACGTCGTCGGCTCGTCGTCCGATTTCATCAATTCGGCGTGGGATGCCGCCGCGATCTCCGGTTCATTCGCCTCGCCCGTCGCCATCGACGCGGATTCTTTCGTCGACTACAACAACGGCAACTACGCCCCGGCGGCAAGCGGCCCGCTCTTCAACGGGGGCTCGGACGCGGACTACGCCACCTACGCCACGTCCGCGACCGACCTCGCGGGCGTCGCGCGCTCGCAGGGCACGGCCATCGACATTGGCTGCTACGAGGTCGACCTGTCCACGCTGGAGGTCTCGGTGTCGGCCGATTCCTACGGCGTCCTCCTCGGCACGGCCTCGTCCTTTGCCGCCACGGCGACCGGCGGAAGCGGGAACTACCTCTACCGGTGGGAGTTCGGGGACGGGTCGGCCGAGCAGACCACGGCAAGCGCCTCAGTCGCGCACACCTACGCGGCGGCCGGCCTCTACCGCGCGACCGTCTCCGTTTCGGACAACGGCGGGACGACCTGGGGCGCGCCGGCGGAGCCGCGGAGCGTGATCGCCGTCGCGCCGGCGGACCTCTACGTGGACGCGGCCGGCGCGAGCCCGGCGTTCCCCTACGACACGCCGGCCAAGGCGGCCGCGACGCTCGCCGATGCGCTGAACTGCCTCACCAACACGCTTCCGGGAACGCTGGACCAGGCCGTCGTCGACGGCGTGACGATCCACGTCGCGCCGGGAACCTACGCCGGGTCCGGGTTCGTTCTCGCGGGCGCGGTCACGGTCGTCGGCTCGGGCGCGGCGAGCACGGTCGTCGACGGCGGCGGCGGCTACCGTGTCTTTTCGCTCCTCTCGCCCGGCGCGGCGCTGAAGAACCTCTGCGTCTCCAACGGAATGTTCACGGCGTCCGGGGACAAGGGCGCGGGCGTCTACATGGAGTCGGGTCTCGTCGAGGACTGTATGATCGCCTCGTGCGGCAACACCACCGACACCACCTACGGCGGCGGCATCTACGCCCTCGGCGGGCGCATCAGCCGGACGACGTTCACCGGCTGCAGGGTCCACATGGCCTGGGGCTACAAAGGCTATGGGTCGGCGCTTTACCTTTCAAACGGCGCCGTTTGCGAAAACTCGCTCTTCACGGGCAACGCCGCGCCCGCCTACGACACGACCGGCAGCTACAAATACCGCGGCGGCGTCGTGCATCTGACCGGCGCGGGAACGGCGCTCGTCAACTGTTCGGTCGTCAAGAACCGGATCGCGCGCGGCGGAGGAAACTCCGACAAGAATTTCGCCGGCATCGTCCAGGCGAGCGGCGCAACCGTCGTCAACTGCGTCGCCTACATGAACTGCCCGGGCGACTTCGACGCGGCGACGACGGTCTACGGCGACGTCGTCGGCGTGGCGGCGAGCTTCATCCATTCCGCGTGGGACGCCGCCATCGCCGGATCTTCCCCCGCTTCGCCCGTCGCCATCGGCGAAGCGGCCTTCATGGGCTACGCGGGCGGAAACTACCGGCCCAGGACGGGCAGCGTCCTCGCGAAGGGCGGAACGAACTGGGACGCCTACCTTGGCTACGGCGCACGGTCCGAAACCGACCTCGACGGGAATCCCCGCCGGAGCGGCCGGATCCTCGACATCGGCTGCTACCGCGCCCCCGACGCCGCCACGGTCCTCATCGTGAAGTAGAGTCTGGCGAAAGGTTGCAAAAATGAAGGCACTCGCGTTCCTTGCGATCTTCGCGGCGCAGTTCTCCGCGGCGTCGACGCTGACGCTGCAGTGCGGCGGGTCGGTTCGGCTGCCGGACACGCTCGACGCAATCGTGCCGCGCCTGGTGGTGGACGGCACGGAGACGATCGCCATCGGCGAATCTCCCGCGACGCCGGAGGGCGTCCGATTCGAGTTCCGCGCGCCCGGAAAGGGCGTGCTGGCGACGGGCGAAGCGAAGTTGGAGACGGCCCCGCCCGGCGCCGTCGCCACGTGGCGCTTCACGCTCGCCAAGGACGCGAAGAAGGTCGAATGGGGCGCGGCGGCGCGCCTGCCGAAGGACGAGTTCGGCCCCGAAGAGATCGTCGTCGACGGCAACGGCGCGAAGGTGCGCGGACTCGGGATCGCCGTGGTCTCGCAAGATCGCGTCGTTCCCGTGCTGGCGGACGATTCCAAACGGGCGCCCTACCATCCCCTCTGGGGCCTGTCGTTCGCCGGCGGCAAGGCCGAACCG
The DNA here is from genome assembly GCA_947169825.1 of uncultured Verrucomicrobiota bacterium. Lineage (GTDB taxonomy): Bacteria > Verrucomicrobiota > Kiritimatiellia > RFP12 > UBA3636 > UBA3636. The sequence continues at coordinate 18,158 of CAMVRE010000016.1, forward strand.
GCGAGACGCGGCGAGGTGTTCGAGTTCCGTCTCGAATTCTCTCTCCCGGATCTTGGTCGCGAAGCGACACTTGGGCCGCGAAGCGGCCACTCAAGCGGCGAAGCCGCGTTTCCCGGCGATGGCGATGCCGCCGGCGGCCTCGCCATCGCCTACGCCGGTCCGGTCGTCGTGCCGGAGAGCGGCGGCTGGGTGCGGGTGGATCACCGCAAGACGATCCTGCCCGGCTCGGCGCTCGACTTCACGGGCGTCGTCCCGCACCACGCCCCCGCCGGGAAACACGGCTTCCTGCGCGCCGTCGGCGACCACGTCGAGTTCGAGGGGCTGCCCGGCGTGCCGCAGCGCTTCTACGGCGTGGACCTCTGCCAGTCCGCCTGCTTCCCGGAAACGCCCGAGGAGGCGGAAAGGCTCGCCGAGCGCATCTTCCGGCTCGGCTACAACGCCGTCCGCATCCACCACCACGACGGGTCTCTCGCGCGCTACGAGAACGGGGCTCTCGTCCCGATCCCGGAGAACGTGGACAAGCTCGACCGCCTCCTTGCGGCGTGCGTGAAGCGCGGCCTCTACCTCACGACCGACCTCCACGTCTCGCGCGGCGCCGCGTGGCGCGACTTCGGCATCGACCGGGACGGCGGCGCGATGGTGAAGGCCGTCCAGTTCACGACCGAGCGCGGATTCCGGGACTGGTGCGACTTTGCGCGGCTCTTCCTCGGGCACGTCAACCCCTACACGGGGCGATCGCTGGCCGACGAGCCGGCCCTGGTCTTCCTGTGCACCCAGAACGAGTGCCTGTTCGACGAGGACTTCAAGGGCATGTGCGCCGTGCCCGAGCTCGGGGTCGCCGAAAAGTGGGCGCAGTTCGTCGCCGAGTCGCGCGAAAAGAACCCCGGCGCCTGGCCGGGGGTCTGGCCGGACCGCCCGGTCGACCGCACGCTGCCGTGGGACGTGGAGGCCGGCAAGGACGCGGCCCTCTTCGGTTTCTGGAACTGGCTGCACGCGCGCTTCTTCCGGCGCGCGGAGGCGTTCCTGCGCGACGAGCTGGGCGTGCGGGCGCTTCTCACGGGCGACAACTTCTGCCTGATCTCGGGCTCCGTCCTGGAGATGCAGGATTCCGTCTACGGCTACTGCGACCAGCACGTCTACATGAACGACCGGCTCCGGTGGATCGACCGGAACTGGGCCGCACCGCTCGCGGCCGACGCCCGCAACCCGATCCTCCGCACGTGGGGGATGCTCGAGGACGGCTTCGGGTACATGCGGCTCTGGGGCCGGCCGTTCTGCGTGACGGAATGGAACTACAAGGGCCTCAACGCCTACCGGTCGATGGCGGGGATCGCCTTCGGCTCGATGGCGGCCCTGCAGGGCTGGTCGGGGCTGTGGCGCTTCGCCTACTCGCACAACCGGACGGTGTTCGGCGACAACCGGGGCGCGCCCGAACACTTCGACCTAGCGCGCGACCCGCTCGCGCTCGCGAGCGATCGCGCGACGCTCGCGCTCTACCTGCGCGGCGACCTGGCCGAGGCCGGGACGACGCTGGCCGTCGACTACACGGATCAGGTCCTCGACCCCGCGCAGGGACGCGGCTGGCGGGTGAATCCGGGGCTGCCGAACGACGTGGCGTGGACGCACCGCGTCGGCTCCGTGATCCGCGGCCGCGGTGCGCCGGACGGCGCGACGGTGATCGCGCGGAACGAATGCGCGGCAATCGACCCGGAGCGCGTCGCGGCTCCGTCCGCCGGCGTCTCGATCGACCGCAAGCGCGGCACCTTCGCCGTCGCCACGCCGAGGACCTGCGGCGTCTTCGCACGCGGAGGACGGATGGAGGCCGGCGCGCTGCGCGTCGTGTTCGGCGATGAAACGCACGCGGAGTCTCCCGCCACGGTCTTCGCCACGTCCCTCGACGGCGCGCCGCTCGCCGAATCGCGGCGCATCCTCGTCACGCACCTGACCGACTGCCGTGCGCGCGGCTTCGCCACCACCGACGAGCTCGGCTCGATCATCCTGCGCTGGAACGGCGCCGGCGACCCCGACGGCACCATGCCGCTCTTCCTCAAGGAAGGCACGGCGCAGGTCTCACTTGAAATGTCCACAAATCCCAAGTGTTCACAAATCTCGAATGACAGCAATGCCAATGTCAATTGCAATTTGGCATTGGTGAACAATGGTGAACATTTGGGAGTTGTGGACAATCCCGCCGAATGGCGGGTGTGGGCCCTCGGCACCGACGGCAGGCGCGAATGTGAAGTGCCGTGCGCCTTCGACCCCGCCACCGGCCGTCTCCGCTTCACCGCCTCCGTGCGTCAGCCCTTCGGCGGTTGCATGCTCTACGAGCTCGTGCGGAACGCCCGTCCGGCGCCCCAACCGTAGGTGGCGGTGTTCGGCGGCGGCATCACGGCGGACAACGCCGCGAATCTCACCGGCCCCGACCGCTTCCATCCGAACGAAGCGGGCTACGAGAGGGTGAAGGACCTCCAGGTCGAGTTTCTCCGCGGCTGCCTTTGACGGCTGTATGTTCTACGTTGTTGCGCTCAAGGTTGGGTTCACATGTCCGCGAGGGAAAGACCGCCGATGCCGAAGCGCTCCCGGCGCAGGTCGGGGTTCTTGCGGAAGAACGCCGCGACTTTCAGGCCGAGGGCCTGCAGGTCGATCCGGCGCGGGTCGGTCTTCACTTCGCGGAAGTCGAGCGTTCCGTCCGTTTCGTTTTCGCAGACAAGGTCGATTTCGTTCTCGCCCTTGCGGTCCCACCAGCCGCCGATGCGGGTGTAGCGGCCCTCTTCCAGGAACTTCGCCCGGAACCAGCGTTCCAGCGCCGTCCCCGCGAAGGCGTCGAAATCGCGCTCGACGATCTGCCGCAACACCCCGCGCTGCCGCTGTTCGACCAGGTGCATGTATTTGTGGACGAACCGGAACCAGAACCGGAAGAAGGCGTCGTCGATCCGGTAGTGGAAGTCGCGGGCGGCGTCCCCGCGAAAGGGGCGCGCCTTCGAGACGAACCCGTAGACTCGCTCGAGTTTCGTGAGGTGGCCGCCGATCTCCTCCCCGACGGCGTTCCGGACGTCCGCGTAGGACGAACGACCGGACGCGATGGCCGCGAGGATCGAGAAATAGACCCCTCCCTCCTTGCCGAATTCGTCGCTCATGACGACGCGCCCTTCGTCGATGTAGGCCGAGCTGGGCCCGAACGCCTCGTCCAGCATCGCCTTGCGCGTGGCCGCTCCGGCGTCCATGAACAGCTCCACGTACCGGGCGACGCCGCCCGTAAGAGTCCAAAGGGCGAGCAGGTCGCGTCCCGTGAAGCGGGGATTGCGGTCCGCGAGGATCTTCTTTAGGACCGCCGTCGGGAACGGACCGACGTCGAGCCGGCCGGTGTTGCGTCCGTAGAGCGGCTGCGAATCGTCGAAAAAGATCTTCGTCATCATCCGGTTCACGCTGCCGCAGGCGACGAGGTTGACCTTCGCGCGGCCGTGAAGTCGGTCCCAGGCATCCTGGATTTCCCCGAAGATGCCGGGATCGATGCGGTCCAGCTCCTGGAACTCGTCAATCACGAGCGTGAAGGGCGTTTCCGCCGCGAACTCCAGAAGGGCCGCGAAAAGCGGGCCGAAGCGGTCCGCGCGGCCGAGGAACGGCCGTCCCAGAACCCGTTCCGCCTCCTCCTGGAACGTCGTGCAGAGGTCGCGCTCCGAGCGGCGCGTGACCAGGAAGTGCAGATAGGGCGTCCGGCCGTCGCCATAGGCCCGTTCGAGCAGCTCCGTCTTTCCGACGCGCCGACGACCCGTCACGACCGTGAAGCGCGCGTTCTCGAACGAGAGTTCGCGAATCCGCGCCAGTTCGGCCCGTTCTTGCTCTCTTCCGTAGAAGTCCATTGCGTTTTCCCCCTTTCGACCTTTGTCCACAAACCTTCGTTTGCGAAACTGCCGTTTGCGAAACATTCGTTTGCGAATAGAAAACCTAGCAGAACCGAGGAGCAAATGCAAGCAAAATCCCATTGCGTCGGCAGGGCCGCCTTGTCAGCGCAAACGCCCCCTCCCGCTTGCCGTACGCCGCCAAAAGCCGGCCGTCTTTCAGCACCAGCAGATGGGGCGGCAATAAAAGGGAGAGGTCGTCGAGGGTCACGACGGACGGGAAGACCCCGGAATGCCTCCCTTGCGCGTGGCGGTGCGCCACTGGCTCGGCGGAAGGCCGCAGGCGGCGGTGAAGTGTCGGCGGAAGACGGAGTAGGTCTTCCAGCCGGACAGGGCGGCGACGGCCTCGAGCTTGAGGCCGGGCCGGCGGGCCTGGCGGCGGCCGAGGCGGCGAAGACGGCCGGGGCCGCAAAGGTCCTGGTCATCGAGCGGGACGTCCGCCCGGGCGGCATCCTGCAGCAGTGCATCCACCCCGGGATGGGCCGGTGCCAGTCGGGCTTCTGCGGCCCGCAGGTCCTCGCCATCCTCGCCCGCGAGCTCGGCATCCCCGAAACCGAAGTCCGCAAGCGCGGCGTCGCCGCCTACATGCTGGCGCGCATCCCGGACTTGACGACTCGGCGACCTGCCGACTTGGGACGGCAGCAAGTCGTCCAGTCGACGAGTCGCCAAGTCGCTCGGTTGAACCGCCGATGGGCTTCGTGGTAGACTTTGCGCCATGTCACGAGAAATCGATCGGATGCCCCTGAGCCCCGCCGAGTTCGTCCGCGGGGCGGTCGAAACGGCGGAGGAGGGCGGCGAATGGACGTTCCATCGCTTCGCTCCCGGGCAGGCCACCGCGTACCGCGAGGCGGGGAACGACGACTTCTACCAGAAGACGTTTGCTTCCGCCGGCGTGCGCCTCGCGCTGCGGACCGACGCCGAAGCGCTCGCGTTCGACTACCGCCTCGAGCGCGGGTCCAGCCGCGCCTTCGGCTTCTTCGACGTCTGGGTCGACGGCGCTCTCGCGGCACACGGCGGTCTGGAGGCGGACGACGGCGCGCGCCACGCGTTCGCCGCCGAGCTCGGCCCCGGCGAGAAGCGCGTCGAAATCTACCTTCCCTGGAGCCGGCAGACCTTCGTCTCGAACTTCGCCCTCCGCCGCGCCTCGTTCGCGGAACCGCTGCGGCGCACCCGGACGATGCTCTGCTTCGGCGACTCGATCACGCAGGGCTACGACGCGCGATATCCCTCGCTCTCCTACGTCGAGGCCGTCGCCCGCCTTCTCGACGCCGACCCGGTGAACAAGGCCGTCGGCGGCGACGTCTTCTTTCCGGCGATCCTGCGCGAGCGCGACGAGTTCGACCCCGATTTCGTCACCGTGGCCTACGGGACGAACGACTGGCGCCACAGGGAGCCGGCGGACGTCCGCGACCGAGCTGCGGCGTTTTTCCGCCGCCTCGCGGCGCTGTATCCGGCCGCGCGCATCCTCGCGCTCACGCCGCTCTGGCGCGGCGAGACCGCGTCCGATTCCGCCTTCGGCGAGGACGTTCGCTGCATGGAGCGCCTGATCCGCGACGCCTGCGCCGGCCTGCCCAACGTCACCGTCGTCTCCGGCTACAACCTCGTCCCGCACCTGGCGGACTTCTTCTCCGACGGACGCCTCCACCCGAACGACCTCGGCTTCGGCGTCCTCGCGCAGAATCTCCAGCGCGAACTCGCGGCGGTCTGGCCGGACGTCCGCCGCGACGTCGTTCCGGGCGTCGTCGTTCGCGGGCACGGCGTCGCGTCCGGACGAGCGGGCGACCCGCGCTTCCCCCAGGGGACGATCGCGATGCAGATTCCGTTCTTCCGAGCGCTCGGGCTCGACCTGGCCGGATTCCATCCGGGGACGATCAACGTCGACTGCGCCCCGTGCTCCTTCCGCCCCGGCCCGGACGCATTGCTCTTCGAGCGCGTCAAGTGGCATCCGGACATGCCGGCCGAGACCTTCAGCTTCGCCCGCGCGACGCTCGTCCGCGACGGCGCGCGCTTCCCGGCCTGGATCTACTGGCCGCATCCCGAGACGAAGCCCGAGCACTTCCAGCCGGGCGGCGTCGCGGAAGTTATCGCCCCGCCCGTCCCGGGCCTCGCCTGCGGCGATCGCGTCACCCTGGAAACCTCCCCCGACCAGGCCCGTTGGGCCGAAATGGAGACCTGACATGAATCTTCTTCTCGGCATCGACTTCGGCACCGGCGGGTGCAAGGTCACGGCGATCCGCGCCGAGGACGGCGCGCCCGCCGGCGAGGCGTCGGTCGAATACGCGACGCACCACGAGCATCCCGGCTGGAGCGAGCAGGATCCGGCGGACTGGTGGGAGGCGCTCCGCGCGGCGCTCGCGAAGCTCGCCGCGAAGGGCGTCGACCTCTCGCGCGTCGCCGCGCTCTCGCTCGACGGCTCCACGCACAACGCCGTCCTCCTCGACGCGGACTGGAAGCCGGTGCGCCGCACGATCATGTGGACCGACCAGCGCTCGACCGCCGAGTGCGAGGCGCTGCGCAGGAGCGGCGCCGCCGAGCGCATCTTCGCGCGCTGCTACCAGATGCCCGCGCCGACCTGGACGCTGCCGCAGCTCATGTGGCTCAGGGCGCACGAGCCGGAGGTCCTCGCCCGGACGGAGCACGTCCTCTTCGTGAAGGACTACGTGCGCTTCCTCCTCACGGGCGAGGCGGCCACCGACCGCATCGAGGCGCAGGGCACGCTCTTCTTCGACATGGCGAAGCAGGAGTGGGACCCCGAGTTCGCGGAGCTGGCCGGGCTCCGTCCCGGCCAATTGCCCCGCCTGCTCGAACCCACGGACCTCGCGGGCCGCGTCACGCCGGAGGCCGCGGCCGCGACGGGCCTGCCCGCCGGCACGCCCGTCGTGTGCGGCACGTCCGACAGCGCCGTGGAGGACTACGGCGCGGGCGCGGTCGAGCCGGGCGACCTCATCCTCAAGCTCGCGACGGCGGGCAACGTCAACTCGATGACCGCCGAGCCGCACCCGCATCCGAAGACGCTCACCTACGGGCACGTCGTGCCGGGCATGTGGTACAGCGTCTCCGCCACGAACGCCGCCGCCTTGTGCATGCGGTGGCTGAGGGACACGTTCTTCGAGGCGAAGTCGGCAAGCGTCTACGCGCGCATCGACGCGGAAGCGGCGACGTCGCCCTTGGGCGCGAACGGCGTCATGTTCCACCCGTATCTGCAGGGCGAGCGCTGCCCCTACTGGGACGCCGGTCTGCGCGCGTCGTTCACGGGCGTCTCGATCGCATCGACGCGCGGCGACTTCTGCCGCGCGCTGATGGAGGGCGTGGCGTTCTCGCTGCGCGACTGCTACCGGACGCTCGAGGAGATGGAACTTCCCGCGAAGCGCATCTTCCTCATCGGCGGCGGCGCGCGCTCGCCGATCTGGAGCGAGATCGTCGCGAACGTCTTCGACCGCCCCGTCGCGGTGCCCGAGCCGGGCGACGCCTCCTTCGGCGCGGCGCTCCTGGCGGGCGTCGGCGCGGGCGTCTTCCCCGGCGTCCGCGAGGCCGTCGCGCGCTGCCTGCGCATCGGCCGCACGATCGCGCCGGACCCCGCCGCGGCGGCGCAATACGAAGCGCTCTTCGCGCGCTACCGCGCCATCCACGACGCCCTCGCGCCGGTCTACGCCTCCTTGTCCGGCGCGGGCGGAACGTGCTAGACTCCGCGCCATGCAACCCCTGTTCCTCGGCGTCGACGGCGGCGGCACGAAGACCGACCTGCTCCTCGCGGGCGCGG
>CAMVRE010000017.1 GCA_947169825.1 uncultured Verrucomicrobiota bacterium
AATGATCCGGCGACCACCGAGATCTACACTCTTTCCCTACGCGACGCTCTTCCGATCTGTCGTCTCGAGCACCGCCTACCTCGCGCACCTCATCGGCATCGCCGCGGGCGCGGCGATCGGGCTCGCTCTCCGCAGAAAGGAGGCGCGCCGTGGATGAGTCGTCCGTCGCCGCGGCGGTCGCCGTCGCGATCTGGGGCTTCCTGGCGCCGCTCGCGCAGAAGGCCGCGGAGCCCCCGCCGGACCGTCCGGCGGCGGAGGCCGCGGCCGCCGCGGCGCCGGAGGCGGAGGAGCCCGACGAGGCCGACGGGGCGGTGCGCGAGATCGGCGAGGCGCTGCGCTTCGTGCGCGACCGCTACGTGGACGAGGTCCCGACGGACGAGCTCGCGGCGGGCGCGGTGGCGGGGCTCGCGGCGGCGCTCGACCCGTGGTGCGAGCGCCTCACGCCGAAGGACGTCTCGGAGATGGAGCGCGAGGACCGCGGGAGCTACACCGGCATCGGCGTCTCGGTCTCGGAGGGGCCGGGGGGCTTCGTGCTCGTGGACTGGCCGGAGCCCGGATCGCCCGCGTTCCGCGCGGGGATCCGGATGGACGACCGCATCGTCGCGGTGGACGGCGTCGAGACGGACGCGACGACCTTCGACGAGGCGGTCGACCGCATCGGCGGCGAGCCGGGATCGGAGGTCGAGATCGCGTGGGAGCGCGCGGACGGCGGCGCCGCGACGGCGCGCGTCGAGCGCGCGGCGCTCTCGGTGCCGACCGTGCAGACGGTGCGGCGCATCGGCGGCGACGTCGGCTACCTCTTCCTCGCGGAGTTCGCCTCGCGCACGCCGCGCGAGCTGCGCCGCGCGGTGCGCTCGCTGCACCCCGCCACGCTGCGCGGGCTCGTGATCGACCTGCGCGACGACCCCGGCGGCGACGTCGAGGCCGCGGTCGCGTGCGCGAGCCTATTCCTGCCGCGGCGCGCGCTCGTCGCGCGGACGCGCGGCCGGGTCCCGGAGGAGGACGACCACAACTACCGCTCGGCCGGCCCCGAGGCGTGGCCGGCTCTGCGCGTGGCGATCCTCGCCAACGGCGAGACGGCGAGCGCGGCGGAGATCTTCGCGGGCGCGCTGCGCGACCACGGGCGCGCGCCGATCTTCGGCTCGCGCACGTTCGGCAAGGGGCTCGTGCAGGGGTTCTTCGACCTGGAGGGGCCGTCGGGCCCCGCGACGCTCAAGCTCACGACCGCGCGCTGGTTCACGCCGTCCGGCGCGATGGTGCACGGCGCGGGGATCGAGCCGGACTTCCCCTTCGCGCAGACGGACGAGGAGGCCTTCGCGCTCGTCCGCGCGCGCATGCTCGCCGTGTGGCCGGAGCTGGCGGAGCCCTCCGTGCGCGACCGCATCCTCGCCGTCCCCGACCGCGCGCTGGGCGCCGCCCTCTCCTGGATCCGCTCGGGCGAGCCGCCCCCCGCCGCGCGCCCCGAGGGCCCGCCCCGCCTTCCCGAAAACCCCCGTCCCCCCCACCGCAAATGACCGTCCTCGGCATCGAAACCTCCTGCGACGAAACCTCCTCCGCCGTCGTGCGCGACGGCCGCGAGGTGCTCTCCTGCGTCGTGCACACGCAGGAGCAGCACCGGCCCTTCGGCGGCGTCGTGCCGGAGATCGCCTCGCGCTGCCACGTGCGGCTGCTGCCGGGGATCGTCGAGCGCGCCGTCGAGGAGAGCGGCGCCGGCTGGGACGGCATCGACCTCGTCGCCGCCACTCGCGGCCCCGGGCTCGCCAGCTCGCTCCTCGTGGGGTGGTCCTTCGCCAAGGGCCTCGCGCTCTCGCTCGGCAAGCCGCTGCGCGCCATGAACCACATCGAGGCGCACCTGCACTCCGTCTTCCTCGACCCCGCCGCGCCGCCGCCGGACGAATGTCTCCCGCGCGTCGGCCTCGCCGTCTCGGGCGGACACACGAGCCTCTTCCGCCTCGACGCGCCCGACCGCATCGCCGCGCTCGGCCGCACCGTCGACGACGCCGCGGGCGAGGCGCTCGACAAGGCCGCGAAGCTGCTCGGGCTCGGCTATCCGGGCGGGCCGGTCGTCGACCGCCTCTCGCGCGGCCGCACGCCGCGGGAGGGGCTTTTCCCGGAGGGGCGCGTCCGCGAGGGGACGCTCACCGGCGGGCTCGACCCGGAGCTGTGCTGGAGCTTCAGCGGGCTCAAGACCGCGCTCCTGCGGCGCGTGCAGGAGGCGCCGCCGAAGAACGACGACGAGGTCGCGCAGCTCGCGTGCGACTACCAGGAGGCCGTCGTGGGCGCGCTCGTGCGGCGGTGCGACCTCGCGCTCGCGCGCACGCCCGGCGCCAAGTGCCTCGCCGTGGGCGGGGGCGTCTCGCTCAACTCGCGCCTGCGCGCGGCGCTCGCGGAGCTCTGCGCCTCGCGCGGCGTGCGGCTCCTCCTCGCGCTCCCGAGGCACTGCGGCGACAACGCCGCGATGGTCGCGGGCCTGGCGGGCATGGGCCGCGGCATTCCCTCCCCCGAGGCCTTCGACCTCGACATCGCTCCCTCCTGGCCGGTCGCGTAGCGGCCGCGCCCGCCGTGGCGGGGTGTCCACCCCGCCACGCCGGCGGCGGTCGAACGCTCGCGGCTTCGCCGCTCGGCCGCGGCTCCCGGGGCCAAGCGTCGTACCATGTCGGATTAGTCGGCGTCCCCCACACGCTTGTAGGGGTCTGCATACCCCACGATTTCCTGACTCGGCGACATCAAAGGAATTCCCTTCTTCTTCAGGACTTCGACGCCGTTCGGTTCAAGGGTGCGCGTGTCCCAGCCGAGGCCGCTGCCGCTGGATTGGGCGTTCGCCTTGAACTGCTCGTCGGTCGCGACAAGGGAGAATTCCTCGTCGGAATGCCACTTGACCGTGTATATCCAGGTGAAATCGACCTTCTTCGTGCCTCCAAAGCGTGTTCGTCCGTCCGTCGACAGTTTCATCGTGAGGACATCGTTCTCGTAGGACCACGTGCCTTCGCTGACCACCTGCATTTCCTGCGAACCGCCTCCTCCGTAACTGGCACCAAGCGTATTCTCCGCGATGGTCTGCGTTTCGGTGTGGCTGCAGGTTCCGTCTTCGTTGAGGACGAGTTCGTCGGAAACGTCGTAGACGACTACGCGGCGGCCGTCGATGAACATGTTCATCTTTCCGGAAGCTTCCCATTTCCCGCAAAGGGATTCCTTGGGATAGGGATCGACCGTTTCGCGGACCGGCGGGTCGTCGAATGAACGGGTGGTCGGAGCGCCGGCGAGCATCATTGACATGCAGCCGGTCGAAAAGGCGGCGGCGAGCGTCGCGGCAGCCGCGACCAGAACGGATTTCGCTTTCACGTGGTTTCCTTTCTTTTTGTTTTGCGTTTCGGGTTTTGGCGCCGTTTCTATTCGGAAACGGCGAAATCGATGCGGTATTGGGCGTCGGCCTCCTTCTTGAAGCCGGCAACCGATACGCGGGCGGATTCCAGCGGTTCGTCCGCGGGCGCGGAAGCGTCGAGGGCACGTCCCTTCTTCGAAGCGATTCGCGGCAGGTATTCGTCGCGCACCCATGCGACGGCCGCCTTTTCGTCGGGACACGCGGAGACATCGAACACGACGGCGCCGCGTCTCGTCGCCGGATCGTAGTTCTGCGAAACGATATGGGGTTTTCTGGGGTCGCCCCCCATGCGTTCAACGGCGTTTTCCCGTTCCGGTGACACCTGGACGAGCTGGAACGTCCGGATTCCGCCCGTTTCCTTGTCGCGGAGCAGCGCGACGGGATTCGTGCGCAGCGCGGTCCGTTCTTCGGGCGACAGTTTCGCCAAGGCGACGGCAACGGCGCAGCAGAGAGCAGTGTCTTTCTGCGCTTCCGTGGCGTCCGGCGCCGGATTCGCGTTCATCATGGCGTCGCCGTGGATCCATCCCTCCGATTCCGGGAAAAACGGAGCATAGGCGGAACTGACCGTCCAGAATCCGGTCGACGCCGAATAGGAAACGCTTTCGCCGGCCGCATCGTATCCGGTCATGACGGACACTTCGTAATGCGAAGAGAACCCCCCGCCGTAGAGCGGCACGAGGAACAGGGAACACGTCGAGACCAATCCGTTGAGATACATCGCCGGCGAAAAGCCTGCGGGGGAGGCCATGTCGGAACGGTTCCGGCGGGACAGGTTCTTGTTGAAGCCCGACGCGTCGTCGAAAATAGCTGCGAACCCCTCCTTGCCTCCTGCCACGGCGCCGCTCCGGACGGTCTGCAGGACGATGACCGGAACGGCGTCCGGAACGTCGGCGAAAAGAGTCGGGAAAAGACGGTTGAGCTCGGGCATGATCCGGCTTCCCGGCACCACTTCCTGGCATCGATAGTTCTTTCCGGATGTCAGATTGCAGGCGAACTCGCACAAGTTGAACCGTCGGACTTCCACTACGACGTAGGGACCGCCGGAAACGTTCCGGACGGCGGCTCTAGTCTCTTCGGGACCGATGTCGAAACGCGGACGGCAGATCGTCCGGCACCCGCAGAGGAACGCTGCGGAAAGGAGTGCGGCGGCGATTTTCGCGGTTTCCATCTTCTACTCCACGACTGCGAATGAGATCCGGAACCAGCGGCCTTCGTCCATTGTTTCGTCTGAAATGGAGACGAGCGAGACGTCGCGCCCAAGTTTTTCCCGGCAAAGCGCGGGAACGGCGTCGCGGACGATCCACCGCTGCGCGGCGGCGTATTCGCATCCGGAAAAGTCGGCCGAGATCGTCCCGCGCCGCGTCGCGGCGTCGAAGACCCGTTTCGTGACGCGCGGGAAACGGGCGGGCGGTTCGTCCTCCGGATACACGTGGACGAGCCGTTTCGCGACCCCGTATTCCTTGGCGCCGAACCCCCAGGGGAACTTCTTCTGGAAGCGCTGCAGCGCCACCGGGTTCCGCCGGAGGGCGGCCCGGCGTTCCGGCGACAGGTCCTCCAGCGTCGCGGCGAGGGCGTCCGCGATGGCGTTGACGAGCCCTTCCGCCTCCTCGGCCACGAAATCGCCGCGCGGCTTGTGCCAACCCTCCGAAGCCGGCTGGACGAGTTTCGCGAAGGGCGCGAAGAGCAGCCCCTGCATCTGTCTGCTTGCATGCACCTCAACCTCGGACGACGGCTCGTCCCCATCGGAAACGAGGACGGAAACGTTCAGTTTCGACCGGTCGGAATCCCAGATTGACCCGACAAGGCCCGCCGAATAGATCATCGGCATCCAGCCGAAGAAAAGCACGGGAAGCCCGTCGGAGGTCTTGGTCGCGCCTACGTCGATCCTCGCCATGATCGGGACGGCTTCCGGCGTCTGGGCGAAGAGGGACGGATACCTCGCGTGGAGGATCCGATTGAACGGAATCGGATCGAAGTTCTTGATTCCGTCGGCCGAAACGACGAAATACGGGCCGCCGGCCACGTCGGGGGAAACGGGCTGCCTGCCCAGCGAATTCGCGACGCGGACGGAAACGCATCCGGACGACGCCAGAGAGGCCAGTGCGACCCCGACCGCGGCAACAACCGCGGCGGTACTACTGGAGCGCTTCGAACTCGATGGCGAGCACATCGCTTCCTTCCTCCTTCTCTTCCCTTAGCGTCCGGAAGAGCGCATGGGCCGGCGGAGGGGACTCGACGTCCAGGACCACGTTCTTCGTTTCGCAGATGGCGGGAATCAGTTTCTCCGCGACATACCGATAGGCGGCGTCCGGATCGCATCCCGATGTGTCGGCGCGCACGACGCCACGGCGCGTCTTTTCGTCGTAGCGCTGCTCGACGATCTCCGGGATTCCGCGGGCGGCCGGCGACGCGTCGGCCCGGAATTCGTGTTCGGTTTCGGCCCAGGCGATGGTTCCGTCGCCGGTCGCGGTCGCGGCCTTCGTCGTCGATCCTTCGCCGAGCCGCTTGCGGGCGGCCAGCTGCTCCCGGGTGAGGAGCGCCTTGTCGCGAATCGTCGCGAGCTGCTCCCGCGAAAGGGCCGTCGCGGCCCGGGCGACGGCGACGGCCGCGAGGTCGGTCGCAATCGCCTGCATCCGGTCCGCGTCCGCGTAGGCGGACGATCCGAAATGCGAGTCCTGCGGCCAGTCCGTGCCGTAGGGCGGAATCGCCTGCAGCATCGGATACGCCACGGGGAACAGGAGGGGTTGCAAACAGGTTGCCTGGTTGCACGTCCCCGTCGCCTTCCCCTTCTCCGACCAGACGGCGTTCTCGACGAGGATGCGCGCGGTGACATATCCGTCGGACTTCGTCCTCATGACGCCGAGAACGAACAACAGGGCCGTCTCCACGCCGAGATCTCCGTCCGTTCCTCCGAAGGAACCGTAGAACGGCAGGTCGCCGCCGAATTCGACCGTCAGCGGCAGGGCGTCCTCCCCGGCGTCGAAACAACCGGGCCAGCGGGAGGAGAGCACGGCGTTGAGGTCATCCGCCGAGAGAACGATCTTTCCGACCGCTCCGCCGTAGACCGCGCCCCGGATCTTCGCCACGCGGAGTTTTCCTCCTCGGGAAGATCCCTCCGCGCGCGCCGCCCCCGTTGCCAGCGCGCTCGCGTCCGGTAGCACGACCTTCGCCGGATGGTCCGGCGAGACGAACCGGTAGACGGTGCATCCGGACAGGAACGCCGTGGCGAGGAACGCGAGAACGGGGAGACGGAGGGACATGTGCCTACAGGACATGCGGGTAGACCGTGTCGCCGACCGCTTCCAGCAGCCGTTCCGTCGTTTCCGCGCGCTCTTCGTCCAGCGCCTCGAATCGGATCCTGGCTTCCGTGCCCGCGCCCGCTCCCGCGGGAAGGTCGAACCATGCCTGGGCGCGGCCCTTCCGGACATCCTCGGTCCGGCTCCAGCCCAGCGCCGGGATTTCCAGATGCACCCGGAACGGGCCGACGGCCGTCTGTGTGTCCGTCCGGGTCTCGATTCCGGGCACGGGTTCGCGGCGCACGATTTCGGGCGGGAGAATCTTGATTTCGGAGCGTTTGTGGAACCCGAACGCCGCCATGTGCGTAAACTGGCTCGCGAACGCGCTTTGGCCGTCGGATCCGGAATTCACGTGGGTCCTGATCTTCAGCGGTTCGAACGCGGGATCCGTCGAAATCAGATCCAGGACGGTCTTCCGTTCTCCCGTCTCGTCCGCGAAATACTGCAGGAGGGCTCCTCCTCCGACGGCCGACCTGGGAAGGATCCAGTGGTGCGTGGAACAGGACCAGTCACCGGCGAACGGCTCCACGAACGTGGCGTAGGGAATCATGAGGTAGATTCCGAGAAACGATCCGAGCGTCCATCCGAATCCGCTTCCTTCGTAGTTCACGTAGGATTTCGAGTCCGGCTCGTAGGACGTCCCGACCGTCGGGAACAGATACCCGGAAATCCCGTCCGTTTCTTCGTCCCCGCCGTTGCGCCTGAGACCCTTGAAGTCCAGCGACTCCCGCCATCCGGGGCAGAAGCCGAAATCGAACTTCTTCTGCCGTTCGACGGTCAGCGTCTTGTAGACCCGCTCCTTCTCGGTCTTGGTCTCGACCGCGCCCTTGAGCCCGATGCCGAGGCGCCCCTTTCCGAGCTGGCGCGCGTCGACCGTCGGTCCGGCCGAGACGCATTCTTCCGAGACGGTTCTCGCCGTTTGCTCGCCGGCGCAGTATTCCTTCGAGAATCGTTCGGGCTTTCCCACGTTCACGGAGAGGCAGCCGCTTCCGAGCAGCAGCGAGACGGCGGCCGCCGCCGCGGTTTTCAGGATGGTTCGGGTATCGTCTTTCATGCTTTGTTCCGACATTGGTTTCGTTTCGGACGGGCGGCGGGGATCACTCCTTCGCGACTTCGGCCAGGTCGCTCCAGACCTGCTTCCCGGTCGCGATGTCGATGAGCTGGAGGGAGAGTTCGTAGGTGAAGCGCTCGCCGTCGTGGAACTTGCGGTATCGGCCGTACATCTGGTAGTCGGCGGAGACGTGCGCGCCGAAGTGCTGCAGGTTGTCGTTCCCCTTGAGGCCGGCGTTCGCGTTCGTCGCGAGGGAGCCGGCGAGCGTTTCCGAAACGGACTCGGCGGAGGCCGCGTCGTCCGTGATCTCGAAGAGCCCCGTCTTGCGGAGCGCAATCTCGAGCCGCCTCCGCGCGGACTCGAGCCTCTGCATCGCCCGGTCCTGCGTCAGGTTTTCGATGTTGCCGATCTGCAGGACGGGAAGGGATCCCTTCTTCGCCTCCTTGAGCTCGTAGGCGTCCTTGAATCCTTCGTCCTGCTGCATCGAGGCGACGAGTTCCGCCACGGCGAGCTTCATGTCGTGCAGGGTCGCCTTCTCCGGTTCGGGCAGGCGGGGGGCCGAAGCCGGATCGACGTATCCGTGGTGCACGCAGCCGGCCCCCCAACTCGCCGCTGCCATTGCCAATGCAACCATTCTCGCTTTCATTGTTTTGTCCTTTCGTTCAAATTTACTGCCCAACGGGCACTTGCACTTGATCCGGGATGCTTTGGATGTTGTTCAGTCCATGTTTCACGATGGGCAACACCCGTGATCGGTATTCTGCCCCGAACCCCTCGTCATCCGCAATCTCCGTTGCTTGCGAATAGGCGCTGTTGATTGTCTCTGTCGCCCAGTTCTTCGCCGGGCGGTAGTCGATGGTCTCGTAAGCCTGCGGGGGTCTGGTGTCACCTAGAGAAACCTCTTTTTCGTAGACTTGAGGCACAGTGGTAAATTCCATTGCGGCCATTTCGCTTGGGGAAGCCGTGGAAGTGGATGGTGTAACTCTTTGAGAAGAAGAATCGTGGTGGGTTAATTGAAAAGTAATTTCCCCTGCGGTTTCTCCTACATTATACACACCCTTGACCACAGGAGCCGCCGCCGGCTCTTGGAATGTCTTGGTCACATTTGTGGATGGTTTTTCCTTGGCAATACGAGTGAATGCTCCTGCATGGGTTTGGCACTGTTCGCCAAAAGCCATATAACCGGTATCAGGCAAGGCCATTACTTCCGCTTTGCTAGCAATATAATCTTCATAAGTCATGGTCGCTGCATACACAGGTTTCTTGTCATAATCCAGCAACACCGAAGCGAGTTCTTTTGGAGAACGTGACTGATGCCATTGTCCAGGGACAGATTCTGTCAATCCTGTATCACTTTTATTCTTGGGAGAGTATCCAAATGATTCTATCGGTACTCCCTCAGGAGTTTTGAGAACGATCTCGTAATGCACCGCATATCCGAGTGATCCATATCGAACAATGTTGTCCAGTACATAATTGCCAGCTTTCTGAACCATCTTTTGAGCATCAGAAGGATTCGGTCCAGGTTCTGGCATTGCTTGCAAATTCAACCTGCGTTGGACAATCTCGACGCGCAGAACCGTATCCTTTGGAATGCCACTCAAAAAGGACGAAGTATCCGCAGTTGGACTGTTTCCAAAAAGAGCAGTCGGCTTCTGGGCCCAAGCATTGTTGCAAATGCCAGCAAAGGCCAATGTTAGACAGAAAAAAACGATACTTCCTTTCATCACAGTAAATCCCCGATGTCCTTGATGCCCTGGATGATGTCCTTGCCGGTGTCGACGCCTTCGCGGATGTCGCGGAGATTCTGCAGGGTTTCGTTCTGCGGTTGCGGGGCGGGAGCGGTCTGCGGCGCGGGAGCCGCCTGTTGAGGCTGGGTCAGCGGCATGGCGACGCCGATGTCGGTGTTGTCGGGCGGTTCGCGCCTCTCGGTTTCCGAATGTGTCGCGCGCGTGCCCTCGACGGAGTTCCCCGCGTTCGCAGTAGGGGGCAGGTCTTCGCGAAACGGGACGTCCGCGCCCGCGGCGGCGCCGGCCTTGTCGAGAAGCTCGTCAGTTGTCGTTTCCACGCCGTCGCCGTCCTTGTCCGGGTCGAGGCCGAAGTCGGGCATGTCGCAGTCGCGCATGGAGAGGACCTGAGGCATGCCGTGGATGCGGGTGTAGCTGCTGGAGAGGTACTTGGCGTATCCGCGCGCGCGGAGGAGGCGGACCGCGTCGTCCGTCGCGCCGGACTTCTCGATGCGGTCCATCAGCGTGTCGAAATACTCGTCCTCCTTGCGGATGCGGCGGCCTTCCTCGTTCAGGCGAAGGACGGCGATGAAGGTCGTACCCTCCTGGAGTTTTGCGCGGACGTCGTAGGGGACGGTGAAGGGATAGGAGATACGGAGGTTGTGGATGCCGTCCGATACCTTCACCTTGAGCGGCGGCTCCCCGATGGTGCCGGCGGTGCCGTAGGAGACGCCGTCGATCGAAACGTCCGCTCCCGGGAAGTTGCATCCGAAGGCGACTTCGACGATTCTTGGGACGACCTCCTTCCACGCTACCTTTTCGCACTTGGCGAGGAACTCGGCCGCAGCCTTCTCGACGAGGGAGGAAACGAGTCCGGCATAGACGCTTTCGGCGTTCTGCGCGAGCTGTTCGGGCGTCATCTTCTCCGAGGTCTCGACGACGGTGACGGCCGCTACGGTGGCGCCCTTCGGGAGCCGCTTGGCGGAAAGCGTAAGCTTCATGCGGACCGCCTGGACCTTGGCCGGCGCGCCGAACCCGACGACGGACGTCTCGCCGACGGCGGCGGTGAGGAGCGCCTGCGCATCGAGGTTCTCCGCAAGGCGCGTGGCGGCGGAGAGCGGCATGTTCTCGCCCCATGGGCCGCGGTTCTGCTCCTCGCCGATCGCGTCATTCGGGTCGATGACGTTGAAGAGGGCGCCGGAGAGTGCTGCGGAGAGTTCGTCGCCGATATTGGAAAGCGGCTTCTGGAAATCGTCCGAAGCATGGTTCTGGACGATCAGGACGGCGTCGATCGGTTCTCTGGTTTCCGGTTCGTCCTCGGGCTCGACCAGGACGGTGACGCGACTTGCAGGGCGAGAGGGCTCGATGACGACGGCTTCCTGCGCCTCGACGGCGGACGCCGCGAGTCCGAAGGCGGCGAGAAGGACGATCTTTCCGGTTTGCATGGTTCGTTTTTTCTTCCTGTTTGAAAATGGTTCAGGGGCGCAGGGCGAGCCGGAAGTCGGCGGCGCCGGGAACGGGGCAGACGGCTTCGATGACGGCTTCTTCGCGGCCGTGGAGCAAAAGCGGAGTCCAGACGGTCGCGGCGGACTTGAGCGTCAGTCCGTCCTTGTCCTTCCACGTGAAGCGGTATTGCACGGTCGCGTCGTGCCTTTCGCGGTGGCGGATCGTGACCTGCGCCTTGAGGAAGCCGCCGTCGAGCACCACGGTCTGGTCCTGGACGAGTTCGATGCGCGAGGCGAACGCGGGATCCTCGACGGACAGGCGACCGCGCTCGGCCGAGACGCCGGCGGTCGAGGAGGACAGGCATCCCGCGCATAGGGCGGCGGCGAGGAGAACGGGAAGGAGGCGTGTCATGGAATGAAACGGTCGGATGGTTGTAGCGGGACGGGGTTCAGAACGCGAAGTTGACGAAGGGCACGAAAGGAACGGAGGATTCGCGGATAACGTTGACGAGGCCAATCTGGAGTCCTTCGAGAATGCGGGCGGAGTTGACCAGGCCGATCTGGACGCCGGTTCCGCGGTCGATGGCGTTGTAGATGCCGAACTGGACGCCGGAGAGCTCCGTGGCCCGGTTCGCGAACGAGAGCTGGACGCCTTCGACCGCGCCGTCGGTCCAGTTTAAGATTCCAGCGGCCTGGAGTCCGTAGAACCCACCCTCGCAGCGGTTGAAGACGCCGGCAATCTGGAAGGCGCCGTCCGAACGGCCGATCCGGTTGAAGAGACCGGCGAGCTGGAGACCTTCCATGTCGTCCGCCGTTTCGTTGCCGAGAAGCCCGACATCGAGTCCCCACATGTCGTGATGGCGTCCGACGAGCAGGTCGATCCGGAGGCCCGAGACGGCCCAGTCCTCGGGCGGAAACTGAATGGCGGGAACGAACGCGAACGCGAACGACGAGACTCCGGCGGCGGGAACGGGCGGCGGCGGCGGCGGCGCGGAGATGTCGCGCGTGACGACGGAGCCATCGGACGATGCCGGAGCTCCAGCGTATGTCCGCGTGACGACATCGCCAGCCGACACCCGAACGGACGGACACAGCGCCAGTGCGACGAGGGCGACGAGCCGTGCCGACGAGAATCGGAAGAAGAAGGATCGCGAGGAATGCAAGGTTGGGCTCCGCCCCGCCTGGTGGATGTTGGGCGAGACCCTCCCGGGGCAAAAGAAAGCCTCGCTGCTGATTTCAGGTGAGGCTCTGGACGGGCCGTTCAGGAATCAGTAGGGAGGCGTGCCTTGCGGCAGCGTCCTCGCAACCGATCGCCTGAAGGGAAATTGTCCAGATTTCACCTGACGATGTTTGCATAGGATGCAAAGGTTCGTTTGTCTCCCGCTCCGGCCTTGCGGCCGCCCGCGGGCGGGGTCTGCGCGTGGCGGGGATGTTCCCCCGTCGCGGTGCGACGGCGCGGATATTACCATACTCCCGGACTCGTCCGCAAGGACAAAACACCGGCGGATTCCAGCGGAAAGTTGCAGAATCAAATGAGGCGGCGGAAGGGCGGCGGAAAGGCGCGCTAGAGCGCGCGGCGGGAGACCGCGGGGTGGCGCAGGAGGTCCGGGACGTCGGGCATGCCGAGGACGGTCGCCGCGGGGCCGACGGGGAGCGAGGTGCGGATCGCCTCGTAGACGTAGGCCTTGCCCTCGGCGACGGCGTCCGGCAGGGAGCGCCCGAGCGCGAGCGAGGCGGCGATCGCCGCGGAGAGCGAGCAGCCCGTTCCGTGGGTCGAGGCGGGGTTCGCGACGACGGGCGAGGAGTAGACGAAGGCGCCCTCGTCGCAGACGAGCAGGTCCTCGGCCGTCGACTCCGCGGCGTGGCCGCCCTTCACGAGGACGGCGCAGCCGGCCGCGGCTCGGATGCGGCGCGCGGCCTCGGCCATGTCCGCGCGGGAGCGGATCGCGAGGCCCGCGAGGACCTCGGCCTCGGGGAGGTTGGGCGTCGCGAGCGCGGCGACGGGCAGCATGCGCGAGCGCATCGCGTCGATCGCGTCGTCGCGCAGGAGCTTCGAGCCGCTCGTCG
Source organism: uncultured Verrucomicrobiota bacterium (assembly GCA_947169825.1). GTDB lineage: Bacteria > Verrucomicrobiota > Kiritimatiellia > RFP12 > UBA3636 > UBA3636. Next base: position 12,969 of record CAMVRE010000017.1, read on the forward strand.
CGACCATCACCGGGTCGACGACGACCGGCGCGCCGCGCCAGGCGGCGAGCTTCGCGGCGACGGCCTCGATCACCTCGCGCGTCGCGAGCATCCCGGTCTTGGCGGCGCCGATGGCGTAGGCGGGCAGGACCGCGTCGAGCTGCGCGGCGACGAAGTCCGGCGGTGGCACCTCCACGGCCGAGACGCCGGAGGGGTTCTGCGCGGTGAGCGCCGCGAGGACGGTGCAGGCGTGCAGCCCGAACGTGTGGAACGCGCGGACGTCGGCCTGGATGCCGGCGTTGCCGCCGCTGTCGCTTCCCGCGACGGTGAGGGCGGCGGCCTGCCGCCCGTCGAGGATCTTCATCTCCATTCCGATTCCCTCCTTCACCCCACGTAGGTCCGGCGCACGCGCGAGCCGATCGCGCAGAGCACCTCGTAGGCGTGCGTGCCCTTGAGCGTCGCCCACTCGTCGATGCCGATCTCGCGCGCGCCCTGGCGGCCGAGGCAGACGCACTCGTCGCCGACGCGCGCGTCGGGGACCTGCTCGAGCGAGACGGTCGTGAAGTCCATGCAGATGCGCCCGATCACCGGGCAGGGCACGCCCCGCACGAGGATCGAGCCGCGGTTGGAGAGCGCGAGCGGGAGGCCGTCCGCGTAGCCGGCGGCGACGGTTCCGACGAGCGTCTCGCGCGGCAGCGCGTAGGTGCGGCCGTAGCCGAGCGTCGCGCCGGCCGGGACGCGCCGCACCTGCGCGAGGCGCGCCTTGAGCGTGAAGACGGGGCGCAGGCGCAGGCGGCGGTTGCCGAGCGGGTCGAAGGAGCCGTGCAGGTTGATGCCGGCGCGCACGTGCGTGAACGGCGCGCGGCACGCGGCGGGGACGTTGTTGATGCCGTCGGAGTTCGCCAGGTGCAGCGCGGCGAAGCGGATCCCGCGAGCGGCGAGGCGGCGCGCGAGCGCCTTCACGGCGCGGACCTGCGCCGCCGTGGCGGGGTCCCCGGGGATGTTGGCGGTCGGGAAGTGCGAGTAGAGGCCCTCGAGCCGGACGCCCGGCAGCGCGGCGAAGCGCGGGATCAGCGCCTCCGCCTCGTCGAGCCGCACGCCGACGCGCGACATCCCGGTGTCGAGCGCCACGTGGCAGACCGCCTCGCGCCTCTGCCGCACCGCCTCGCGAGAGACGGCCTCCGCCTCCGCCGGATCGGAGAGGGGGATGCGGATCCCGGCGCGGACGGCGGGCGCGATCTCGTCCGGCAGGAGCGAGCCGAGGATGCCGACAGGGATGCTCCCGCCGGTCGCGGCCTGCGCGGCGAGCGCCTCGGAGAGCTCCGCTGTCGCGATGCCGGAGGCGCCGGCGCGGCCGAGGCGGCGCGCGATCTCGGGCATGCCGAGGCCGTAGGCGTCGGCCTTCAGCACGGCGATCACGCCGAGCGGGGCGACGCCCTCGCGGATCTTGCGGAAGTTGTCCTCGAGGATGGAGAGGTCCGTTTCGAGCGTGACGCGGCTCGGGGCGGGGGAGGTGGCTTTCATTCGCGATCGGTTTCCTTCTGTTCGCGGCGGCGGTCCCGGAAGAAGCCCTGCAGCTCTTCGAGGACCTCGGGGCCGCCGACGGGGAAGAGCGTGGCGGGGCGGTGGTTGAGGCCGGGATGCGCGAACATCCCGAAGACGGTGTGCGCGCCGCGCTTCGGGTCGGAGGCGGCCCACGCGACGAGCGCGAGGCGCCCCAGGACGATCGCCCCGCCGCACATCGGGCAGGGCTCCTTCGTCACGTAGAGCGCGCAGTCGGTGAGGCGCCAGTCGCCGACCTCGGCGGCCGCCTGCGTGATGGCGAGCACCTCCGCGTGCGCCGTCGGGTCCCTGAGCGCCTCGACCTGGTTGCGGGCGCGGCCGACGGGCCTCGCGGCGCCGTCGGGCGCGCGCCGCACGACGACGCATCCCATCGGCACCTCGCCCTCCTCCGCGGCGGCGCGCGCCTCCGCGAGCGCCATCGCCATCCACTTCTCGTGGAAGGCGGCGGGCTGCGCGCGGAACCATGCGGCGGTCTCGGAGGGGGGAGGGTTCACGGAGCGGTCGTTAGCGCGCGCAGCCGACGGGAATCGCGAACGGTCCGACGGGAAGGCCGTCCTGCGAGACGAGGTCGCAGTCGGGATAGTCGTCCCAGGCGTAGCGGATGGCGACGGGGCCGCGCAACGGCTCCGGCAGGACATGCGCGTCCACGAGGACGGAGTCCGGCGCCTTTTCGGAAACGGACGCCTTGGTCCGGTGCCACGTCTTCCCGTCCGCCGAGACCTCGAATCCCTTCGCGTCGCCGGGACGCAGCTTCGCGGGCTCGCCGCTTGCGGGATCCACGAACCAGACCGACGTTGCTCCTCTGCCGCACCAATGGCAGGCCGCCCCATAGTAGGGGGTGTTGAACCTCGGCACGGGGCTGAGCTTCTGGTCCGTGCGGCCGTAGGCCTGGGCGAGGGCAAGGGCGGCGAGGCGCTCGCCGACCGCCCGCTTGTTCTTCGGGTGGATGTCGCCGTGGTCGCCGACGTCGATCGCGACGGCGGTGCCGCTGTTCGGCACGGACAGCCCGATCTGCGTCTGCGCCCAGCGCATCGCGGCCCAGCCCGAGTCGATGGGCTCGGGGTGCGTCTCCCGGTAGGCGGCGAGCTGGACGATGTAGAAGGGGAACGAGCCGTCCGCGCTCGTGAAGCCGTCGCGCCACTCGCCGATGACGGCGGGGAGGAGCGACTTGTACTGCTCCGCGCGGCCGACGTTGGAGCAGCCCTGGTACCAGATCGCGCCGCGGACGGCCATCGGGAAGAGCGGGGCGATCATGCCGTTGTAGCAGGCTGCGGGGACGTTGGGGAAGCCGCCGGGCTGGGTCGGATCCCGCGGCTCGGGGTTGTCGCGGAGGGACGGGCCGACGAAGCGGCGCCAGCCCTCGCCGGCGAGGGAGAGCGCGGGCGCGGCGTCGCCGAACTCGAGGCGCGGCACGTCCTTGTCCGCGCCGTGGAAGCCGCCGCCGCCGCCCGTGTCGAGCACGCGGATCGCGAGCGTGTTGCGCCCCTCGCGGAGGAGGCCCGCGGGGATCCTGTAGCGGCGCACGTCCGTCCACCTCTCGGTGTGCCCGACCTTCGTGCCGTTGAGGAAGGCGTCGTCCTGGTCGTCGATCGCGCCGAGCGCGAGCGCGGCGTCCGGCGCGGCGGCCTGCGCGGCCGTGAGGTCGAAGGAGCGGCGCAGCCACACGGTGCCGTCGTAGCCCTTGTCGATCGCCTCCTCGAACGAGAACGGCAGCGCGGCGTCCGCCCAGCCCTCGCCCTCGGCGAAGTCCGGCGCGGCGGCGGCCTCGCCGACGGGATCGGTCGACTTCAGCCAGGCGTCGTGGCGTGCCCGGAACTTCTCCGGGCCGCCGTCCTTCCACTCCGCGATCGTGCGGCGGCGGTCCTCGACGGCCCGCTCGAGGCCGGGGACCGCGGCGGCGCCCTCGATCGAGAGCCAGGTCTCCGCGACCGTGCCGGACCAGCAGGATTCGACGAGGCCGACCGGGACGCCGATCTCGCGCTGGAGCTTGCGGCCGAAGAAGAAGCCGCATGCGGAGAAGCCGCGGGCCGTCTCGGCGTTGCAGGGCGTCCACGTGCCGCCGACCGCGTCGCGGGGCTCGATGTCGATGGCGCGCTCGACGTGCAGCAGGCGCACCTGCGGGAGGTCCGCGTCGGCGAGCTCCTTGTCGCCGTCCTTCACGCCCCAGGTGAAGCTCATCTCCATGTTCGACTGGCCGCCGCAGAGCCAGACGTCGCCGAAGAGGATATCCTCCAGGGCGAGGCGCGCGCCGTCCGGCGCGGCCTCGCCCGGGCGGGCAAGGGGGCGCTCGACGGCGTCGAGCGCATACGGACCGCCGGCGGAAAGCGAAGGAAGGAGAACGACCCAGCGGGCGTTCTCGCCGACGGTCGCGGTCCGGCGGGCGACGCGACGGCGCTCCTCGCCGTTTCCGGAGAAGAGCGCGACCTCGACCTCGGCTCCCGGCGTGCCGGTCCCCCAGACGGGGACGGGCATGTCGCGCTGCAGGACCATGTGGTCGGAGAAGGGCGACGCGAGGGCGAACGCCCTGTCGGCGGCGGGCGGCAGCGCGGCGATGCGCGCGGGCACGTCGCGCATCAGATCCTGCTGGTGGACCATGCGGTGGGTGACGGCGACGCTCTGGACGGTGTCGCAGCCGGCGAGGAGCGCGGCGGCGAGGAGGGCGGGGAGGACTCGGGCGGCTTTCATGGCGTTTCATTCTACGCCACCGCCCTCCGGCCCGCAAGCATGGACGCATCCGAAGCGAAAGCGCTGGCGCGCGCGGGCGGTTTGTGGTAGCATCCGCGCCCTTCCGAAACCCAACCGCCACGAAAGGCCTGCCATGGAATCCCTCTCCGACCTCGGTCTCACCGAACTCCAGCTCGAAATCCGGAACACCTGCCGCGAAATCGGCGAGAAGAAGATCCTCCCCGTCCGCGAAAAATACGACGCGGAGGGCATCTTCCCCACCGACATCGCCAAGGACTTCGCCGACGCGGGCCTCTTCGGCCTCTTCATCCCCGAGGAGTTCGGCGGCATGGGCGGCGGGACGATGGACATGGTCGTCGCCGTCGAGGAGCTCTCCAAGTACTGCGCCGGCATCGCCCTCTCGCTCTTCGGCACCGCGCTCGGCACGCTCCCGATCCTGCTCTGCGGCAGCGAGGAGCAGAAGAGGAAGTATCTCCCCCGCATCGCCGAGGGGACGATCGCCGCGTTCGCGCTCACCGAGGCGAACGCCGGGTCCGACGCCGCCGGCGTCCGCACGACCGCGGTCGAGGACGGCGACGGCTACGTCCTCAACGGCACCAAGCAGTGGATCACCAACGGCGGCGAGGCCGACATCTACACCGTCTGCGCGATGACCGACCCCGGCCGCGGCGCGCGCGGCGCGTCGTTCTTCATCGTCGAGAAGGGCACGCCCGGCTTCAGCTTCGGCAAGAAGGAGAACAAGATGGGCATCCGCGCGAGCGCGACGCGCGAGCTCGTCTTCCAGGACTGCCGCGTCCCGAAGGAGAACCTCATCTGGGGCCGCGGACGCGGCTTCTTCGTCGCGATGAAGACGCTCGACCAGAGCCGCCCGTCCGTCGCCGCGCAGGCGCTCGGCATCGCCGAGGGCGCGCTCGCGTGCGCCGTGAGGTACTCGCGCGAGCGCCGGCAGTTCGGCCAGCCGCTCTGCGCCAACCAGGGCTACCTCTTCATGCTCTCGGACATGGCGACGAAGGTCGAGGCCGCCAAGGCGCTCGTCTACCGCTGCGCGCAGGCGATGGACGCGGGCCTCAAGGACATCTCGAAGATCTCCGCGATGGCCAAGTGCTACGCCTCCGACGTGGCGATGTCCGTGACGACGGACGCCGTCCAGGCGCTCGGCGGCTACGGCTACATGAAGGAGTACCCCGTCGAGAAGATGATGCGCGACGCCAAGATCACGCAGATCTACGAGGGCACCAACCAGATCCAGCGCGACGTCATCGGCAAGGCGCTGATCAAGGAGGCCGCCTCCGGGCAGATCTAGAGGGGCCTGCTCTTCTTCGTGGCCGCGCGGAGCGCGGCCGCTACCGGAACCCATGGTAGCGGCCGCCGTCCCGGCGGCCGTGCATTTTCGCGAATCCGCCTTAGGCGCGGGCGCCCTTCTTCTGGCCGATGGCCTTCAGAAGGTCGTTGAACCACTTCTGGTCCGTGTCGAAGGGCTTGCCGCCCTTGATGCGCTCGAACTCGCACGCGCGGAGCTTGTCGCCCGCGTTCTCGTCCTGGCCGACGACGCCGCCCTTGGCCTTCGGGTCGAGCGCGACCTTCACCGCGACCTTGGCGCAGGCCTTGATGAGCTTCACGTCGTCCTTGTTGGACGCCGCCGCGCGGCTGAAGTAGCCGGACTTCTGGACCATCGTCTTCTCGGCGCCCAGGAGCTCCGCGAACTGCTTCGCGAACCACGCGCCGGGGTTGATCTTGTCGAGCCGCGGGTGGCCGAAGGCGTCGCGCACGATCTCCTCGCCGCGCGCCTCCATCTCCTTGATGATCGTGGAGACGCCGGCGCCCTCGGAGACGAAGATGTTCACGTTGTCGTGCCTGTCCATCTCGGCGCGGAGGCGCTTGGCCTCGGCCTTGACGTCGAAGGCGAGCTCGGGGATGTAGACGCCGTGGACCTCGTAGTTCTCGCGGGCGAGGCCGAGCTCGGGGAGGAACTTCTTGCCGTCGAGGAGCTTGCGGTAGGCGGCGGCCGTGGCGGCGGTGAGGTAGCCGCAGTTGCGGCCCATGACCTCGTGGACGATGAGCATGCGCGGGTTGGCGCTCTGCTCGCCGACGACGTTGGCGAAGAAGCGCGCGCCCTGCTCGGCCGCGGTCCAGGCGCCGAGGGACTGCTTGATCGGGTAGACGTCGTTGTCGATCGTCTTGGGCATGCCGACGACCTTGAGCGCGTAGTTGTTCTGCGCGAGGTAGGCGGCGAGGTCGGCCGCGGCGGTGTTCGTGTCGTCGCCGCCGATCGTGTGAAGGACGTCGACGCCGTCCTTGACGAGCTGCTCGGCCGCGACCTTCTGCGGGTCCTGGCCCTCCTTGACGAGCCCGCGCTTCACGCAGTCCTTGACGTTCGTGAGCTTCACGCGGGAGTTGCCGATCGGCGAGCCGCCGAAGGTGTAGAGCGCGGCGATGTTCTTCCGCACCGCGGGCGTGACCTTGACGGACCTGCCTTCGAGGAGCCCCTTGTAGCCGGAGACGTAGCAGATGATCTGGATCTTCGGGTCGACCTTCGTGTATTCCTCGACGAGGGCGGCGATGGCGGTGGAGAGGCACGGGGCGAGACCGCCGGCGGTGAGGATGGCGACCTTACGGACTTTCTTGGCTTTCATGGGAGGGTGGGGTGGGGGAGTGGTTGCTTGGAATGGCGCGGGAGTATACTCGTCCCCGCCCGGATTATCAAGCGCGCGATTCAATTTTTCGCTTGCCTTTCCGGGGGGCGTTTTGGTAGAAATCCCCTCTCGAACCCCAGTGGCGTTTTCGTCCTAACCGAAAGAATCCGTCCCATGCCAACCGCCTTCGGCATCGACCGCATCCAGCAGCTTCTCCCGCACCGCTATCCCTTTCTCCTCGTGGACCGCGTCCTCGAGGCGGCCGAGGACGGCACGCACCTCGTCGCGATCAAGAACGTGACCGTCAACGAGCCGTTCTTCCAGGGGCACTTCCCCGGCAACCCCATCATGCCCGGCGTGCTCCACATCGAGGCCATCGCGCAGGCGTGCGGCCTCATGTGCCTCTCCGCCACCACGACGGACGCCACGGGCGGCGTCAAGTCCTTCGACACGATCCTCGCCTCCGTCGAGGGCGCGAAGTTCCGCCGCAAGATCGTCCCCGGCGACCAGATGCGCATCGAGACGGAGCTGCTGCAGCGCTCCCGCAACATGGGCAAGGCCCGGGGCGTCGTCACCATCGACGGCCAGGTCGCCACCGAGGCCACGCTCGCCTTCCTCCTCGTCCCCCGGAAATAATGCCATGACCAGCATCCACCCCACCGCCGTCATCGCCCCGGAGGCGAAGCTCGGAGAGAACGTCGTCGTAGGCCCCTACGCCGTGGTCGGCCCCGAGGCCGAGATCGGCGACGGGTGCGAGATCCAGGCCCACGCGGTCATCGACGGCGCGACGACGCTCGGCCCGCAGTGCCAGGTCTTCCCGTTCGCCCACATCGGCGGCAAGACGCAGGACCTCAAGTTCCAGGAGGGCAACCGCACCTTCGTGAAGGTCGGCGCCCGGACCGTCCTGCGCGAGTGCGTGACGATCAACTGCGGGACGAAGGACGGCGAGTCGACGATCCTCGGCGACGACTGCCTGATCATGGCCTACTGCCACCTCGCGCACGGGTGCGTCTTCGGAAACCACGTCATCGTCTCCAACGCCTCGCAGTTCGCGGGCGAGGTGACGGTCGGCGACTGGGCCGTCATCTCCGGCCTCGTCGGCGTCCACCAGTTCGTCCGCATCGGCGCCCACGCGATGATCGGCGGCGGCTCGCTGCTCAAGCAGGACGCCGCGCCCTACTTCATCACCGACGGCCATCCCGCCTCCACGCACGGCATCAACGTCGTCGGTCTCACGCGCCGCGGCTTCTCGAAGGAGACGGTCGACGCGCTCCGCACCGCCTACAAGCTGCTCTGCCACGACGGCCTCAACGTCTCGGACGCCATCGCCGCCATCGAGCGCGACGTCCCGGACCTGCCGGAGGTCCGCGAGGTCGTCGAGTTCTTCCGGACCACGAAGCGCGGCGTCATCCGCTAGCGCGCCACCGGCCGAGACCGCCGCCCCGCCATGGCCTTCGTCAACGTCCTGCTCCTCTTCGGGATCCTCGCGGTCTCCATCCCGATCATCATCCAGCTCCTGACCCGGCGCCACACCCGCAAGATCATGTGGGGCGCGATGGTGTTCCTGCAGGCCGCGATGAACAAGCGCAAGCGCAAGGTCCTGCTGGAGGACATCCTGCTGCTGGCGTGCCGCTGCCTCCTCCCCGCGCTCGCCGCCCTCGCGCTCGCCCGCCCGTTCGTCACGCCCGGCTCGCGCGTCCCGTGGGTGATCGTCCTGCCGATGATGCTCCTCGCGATCACGCTCTTCGGCATCTCGTTCGCGATGTGGCGCTACCCGAAGTGGCGCCGCCTCTCGATGGCGCTCTCGATCCTCCTCGCGGCGCTCTCCGCGGCGGCGGTCCTTCTCGAGCGCAAGCTCAACCTATCCCGCTTCGGCGGCGGGGCGAACAAGGACGTGGCGCTCATCGTCGACGGCTCCTCGTCGATGTCGATGACGGGCTCCGACGGCAAGTCGAACTTCGAGAACGCGATCGAGGAGGCCGGCAAATACATCGAGGGCGCCTCGCGCGGCACCGCCTTCTCGCTCATCCTCGGCGGCCCCGTCCCGGAGATCCTCACGCCGGTGCCCGTCTCGGACCGCCGCGTCCTGCGCGACACCCTCAAGCGCATGCGCCCCTCCCAGGGCACGATGCGCGCGCCGCCCGCGCTCGCCGCGGCGGCCGTGACGCTCGCCGCCGGCAACAACACCGTGAAGCAGGTCATCGTCGCGGGCGACGGCCAGACCGTCGGCTGGGATCTCACGAGCGAGGGGCGCTGGGAGTCGATCAAGGCGCTCTTCGGCCAGCTGCGGACGCCGCCGCCGGTGGTCTGGCGCACGCTCCCGCTGCCCGCCTCGATCCGCAACCTCGCCGTCTCCTCGGTCACGCTCTCGCGCGAGGTCGTCGGCGCCGACCGCGAGGTCAAGGTGCGCGTCACGGTCTCCAACCCCGGCACCGAGGCCGTGACGCCGGGCGGCGTCTCGCTCGCGATCGGCCCGAAGGTCCTCAAGGCGAAGGACGCCCGCCAGCTCGAGCCGGGCGACTCGCAGACGTTCGAGTTCCCGCACACGTTCGAGAAGCCCGGCGCCGCGGTGCTCACCGCGACCGTCGAGGCGGGCGACGACCTGCCGGAGGACGACACGTTCCGCCTCGTCGTGCCGGTCCTGGACACGCTGCGCGTCCTCGTCGTGGACGGCGACGGTTCCGGCTCGCCCCTCTCCCGCGGCTCGACCTACCTCTCGCTCGCGCTCCGGCCCGAGCTCGCGGGCAAGGGGATCTCCGGCGCCGCGGCGGCCGACTCCTCCGCCGCGAAGGCCGGGTATCTGCTCGAGACCGTCGTCGAGGACGTCGCTCGCGCGGCCGCGCGCACCGACTTCTCGCCGTTCGCCGCGGTGGCGCTCTGCAACGTCCCGCGCCTCTCGGACGCGACGCTCGCCGCGCTCGGGATCTACGTGCGCGACGGCGGCGGCCTGCTGCTGCTTCCCGGCGCGCGCACGAAGCCCGCCCCGCTCAACGCCTGGGCCGTCGACGGCGAGCCCGTCCTCCCGATGGAGCTTTCGCAGTGGACCTCGCGCGACCCCGCCGCGGAGTCGCCGCCCAGGATCGACACCTCGTCCTTCTCGCACGACGCCCTCCGCGCCCTGCGCGCCGGCACCGACCTCGGCGAGGTCGCGCCGCTGCAGCGCTGGTCGCTCAAGCCCGGCTTCGGCGGGACCGCCTTCCAGGCCGCGGCGCTCACGGACGGCTCGCCGCTGCTCGCGATCAAGACGTTCGGCCGCGGGACCGTCGCGCTCTGCGGCCTCCCGCCGGACCCGGTCGCCTCCGACCTCCCGACGCGTCGCGCGTTCGTGCCGTTCGTGCACGAGCTCGTCTACTACCTCTCCCGCCCGATGGCGGCCGACCTCAACGTCCAGCCCTCCGACGGCGCGACGCTGCTCCTCGCCCCGCGCCTCTCCTCCGGCCCCGCGGACGGCCAGCAGACCGGCGGCCTCACCGCGCGCTACTACTCGCAGCGCGGGTTCAAGGGCGACTTCGTGACGCGCATCGACCCGGGCATCGATTTCAACTGGGGCAACAACGCGCCCCACCCGAAGGTCCCCGCCGACAACTTCTCCGCCATCTGGACCGGCTCCGTCGTCGCGCCCGCCGACGGGATCTACACGTTCCAGCTCGGCTGCGACGACCGCGGCTCGCTGCGGATCGACGGCAAGCAGGTCGCCGTCGTCTCCCAGTGGAACGAGCCCCAGAGCTCGCCGCCGATCCGGCTTCGCGCCGGCCGCCCCGTGCCGATCGAGGTGCGGATGGAGGAGGACGCGCAGGGCGCCACCGCGTCGCTGCGCTGGCAGCCGCCCGGGAAGAGGCAGATGGAGAAGATCCCCGCCTCCGCCCTCCGGCCCGGATCGCTCGAGATCGTCCAGGTGAAGGACCCGCGCGGCGAGACGTTCCTCGCGGAGCTTTCGCAGAACGACTCCGGCACCTCGCTCAAGATCTCGCGCTCGCTCTTCCCGGGGCTCTACGAGTGCCGGCCGTCCGAGGGCGGGAGCTTCCCGGCGGCGATCGCGCCCTGCATCGCGCCGGACGGCGCGCTCCGCTTCAGCGTGCAGGCGGGGACCGAGGAGAGCACGATGCTCGCGATCTCGCAGGAGCAGGCCGACCGGCTCCGCAAGTTCGTCTCGCTCTCGCTCGCGACGAAGATCGAGGACGTGCAGTCGATCCTCCGCGGCTCGGCCTTCGGCAAGGAGATCTGGCGGCTCTTCGCGATCGCGGTGCTCTTCTTCCTCGTCGCGGAGATCGCGCTCTCGCGGTGGATCTCGATCCAGCGCCGCGAGGGCCAGGAGACCGACGTCGACTTCACCAACGAGGGCGAGATGGGCAAGGCCTCCTTCAAGGACGCCCTCAAGAAGCTCAAGGGCCGGTAGCGCGCGGCCGCAACGTCGTGGCGCCAAATGTGGGGAACGTCCGGTCGCGCTTCCCCTGGTCCGTCGTGGAACCGGATTCATCAATTGAACGAGCGTTCAAAAAATGATTGACACGGGGACGGGCGGCGGGGATAATGCGGGGGAAAGGAGAGAAATCGCCATGAAGAACGCCACCGCAGGGGCCGCCGGAGAGGCGGCGAAGCCGATGACGCGCCGAGAGAAGGAGCGCCTCGCCCATCGCGCCGCCATCCTCGACGCCGCCGAGCGCGTCT
>CAMVRE010000018.1 GCA_947169825.1 uncultured Verrucomicrobiota bacterium
CCTACGGCAGCACGGCCATCGGCTACGGCGGCAAGATATACAGCGGCGCGGGCCATACGCTCACGCTCGCCTACACCGGCACCGTACCCGCCGGCTATAGCGTTGTTTACACTGTGACCAGAACTGCCAACGGCAATGACATCACCGCCAATGTCCTCAGCGATACGACGCTCACGATGCCTGGTTACGACGTCACCGTCACGGCCACTCTTCGCGCAACATCCGCCTACGCCGCCTGGGCCGCCGCCAGCGGCGTCTCCGGCGCGTGGGACGAAACCGACGCGCTCGGCATCCACAACGTCTTCCGCTACGCCTTCGACAAGCCGACGGGCGCGTTCGAGAACCCGCCGCTCCTCGGCATCGCCTTCGCCTCCGACGGCACGGCGCTCGTCCTCACGCCCCCGCTCGCGAACACCGTCGGCTTCGACTTCTCCCTCCTCGCCACGGACGACCTCGCCGGCGCCAACCCCGCCACGCTCCCCCTCGACCCGAGCGGCACCAACGCCGTCCCGGCGACCTCATCCCCCCGCTTCTTCCGCCTCAGGGCGGCGGAACGGTAGGGGCGCCGAACGCCCTCGCGGCTTACGCCCGCGTCCGGGCTACGATCGCCGCGCCGTAGGGCGGCAGCTCCAGCTCGAAGCGGGTGGCGCCGCCGGCCGGGCGGCCCTCGAGCGGGACTTCTCGGTCCGTCTCGGCAAACCAGGCCGTCAGCGCGGCGGAGGGGCCCGGCAGCTCGGCCGCGAAGCGGATCGGCTCGCGCCGCTGCTGCACGAGCAGCTCCAGGTCCTCGGCGCCGTTCTCCTTGTGCAGGTGCAGCACGGAGGGCGCGTCGCCGAGCAGGCGCAGGCCCGTGCGGCTCTTTTCCGCGAAGGATTCGCCGAAGCGCAGCTCCGCGCCGCCGGGGAGGCCGTCCACGCGGCGCGGCGCGCCCGTCATGTGGACCGGGATCCCGGCGCGCGCGGCCTCCGCGGCGATCCGGCCGATCCGCTCGGGCAGGAAGCCGGCCGGGGGGAACACGAGCCGGGCGTAGCGGTCGCCTCGCGGCGTCACGAGACGGCCGCCTTCGACGCGCGAGGCGGCGAGGATCTCCTCGTTGACGAAATCGAAGTCGACCTGGCGCGCGGCCAGTTCGCGCACGATGCGCCAGATCTCCTCGCGCAGGGCCGCGGAGGGGGCGGCTCCTCCCGCGGCGAGCCCGGGCAGGAGCCGCCGGAACAGCCCGTAGGGCAGGTAGACGAGCGCCTCCGCGCGGGGTTCGCCCGCGGCGAGCCGCGCCCCCAGCCGCGCGACGAAGTCCGTGTAGGCGCGGTAGTCGGCGTCGGGCAGGAGGCGCTCGTCGTAGTAGGACGCGAACACGGTCGTGCCGCGCGCGAACTGCTGCGCGGCGGTGCAGCGCATCATCGGCAGCGTCAGCGGATCGGTCCCGTTGTACATGTGGGAGATCTCGCACAGGACGTCCTTGCGGCCGTAGTGGCGCGCCGCGGACGCGGCCAGCCGCGAATCGTCGCCCGGCGCGCGCGTCTCCGGCAGGGAGTCGAGGCGGTCCGTCCCCGGCACGTGCATCCGCCCCAGCGCGCGCAGCAGGTCGCCGCAGACGACGACGTGGTCCTCGATCCGCCAGGCGTTGCGGAGGTGTCCGGCCGACCGGACGCCCAGCGCCTCGGCGCGGCGGCGGTAGGGCTCGAACCACCCCGCCTCCACCGCGTCCGGGAGGAGCTCCCAGAACCGCTCCCGCAGCCGGTCGGCGCGTTCGCCCGCGCCCTCGAAGATCTCCGGCAGCGCGGAGAGCCGTCCCTCCATCCCGCGTTCGACCGCGGCGCTCCACGGGAGGAACGGGAGGATCGGGATCGCGAGGTCGGCGGGCTCGAGGATCGCCTGCGAGGGAAACGGCGTCCGCCCGGGCGTCCGCCCCTCCGGCCACGGCTCGTGGACCGCGAGCCCCGGCTCGTCGGAGAAGAACGCCTCCGCCTTCGCCAGGCGCGCCGGGCCGAGGCGGCGCGCGTATTCGTCGAGCGTGAGGCGCAGGAAGCGCTCCGTCGCGTCCGGGTTCATCGCGCACGGCGGACGCGAGGCGGTGCGCAGCCCCTGGCAGACGTAGGACCCCTCGTAGTGCGTGCGCACGAAGAAGGCGTAGACGCGCCACGCCCCCGCCTCCGGCGGGCGCCACGCGAGCCCGCCGCCCGCCGAGCGGAAGCGCGAGACGTCGGCCGTCCGGTCGAACCGGAGCGCGCCGTCCGCGTCCCTCGGGACCGCGAAGGCGAACCGCAGCGAGCCGTGCCCGTAGGGGCTCTGGACGCGAACCGGCGCGCCCGCGCCGGCCGCGTCGCGCGCCACGCAGCAGAGCGCCTGCGCCTCCCACTCGGGATGGTCCCGCAGGACGAGCCCGCCGGCCAGGCCGCTGGGATAGTACTGCTCGTCGTAGATCCAGACGCGCAGGCCGAGCGCGACCGCCTCGTCGAAGGCGAAGAGGAAGCGCTCCCACGCCGCCTCGTCCTCCAGATACCGGTCGAAGTCGACATTGATCACGACGCCGCCGAAGCCCAGCGCCTTCAGCCGGGCGAGCCGCGCCGCGACGCAGGCGCGCTTCGCGGCCTCGTCCGCGCCTTCGGGCCAGCCGTTCGGCTCCTTCATGCCGATCGGCGTGAAGCGGAAGTCGTGCACGATCTGCAGCGGCCGGAACGCGTCGGGATTGCCTTTCATGCGCGCGGAATCAAAGTCCCTTTGCATGGAAATCTCCCAAAAATGTGGCCGTAAAATGGATATAAGTTCCCGAAAACAGGACCGATTCAACCAGACTTTCGCCCGAAAGTCAAGTCGAAACAGAGCCGTCCTGAATCAGTCGGCCGCCACCCGGGCCGCGCCATGCCTTTCGGAGAACCCGCGGGGGGCCGCCGACGCTCGTCTGGACGGCTTTTCGCGACGATCGACGAAGCGGCGGGCCCAAAAGACACAGCCAAGCAAACGCCCTTTGCCAGAGAAAACGCCCCTGGCGGCGTTTTCTCTGGCAATGCGGCGTTTGCTTTGGCAAGTCACCCAAAACCGTTTCGCCTTGAAGTCGCCACGGCCGTGTGGTAGACTCCGGCTCCGTTCCGATGACGCCCCGTCTCGCCAGAACCACCCGCCCCGCCTCCGCCCGCACGACCGCGTTCGCCGCGGCCGCGAAGGTAGTTATTAACAATCGGGGGGGGTAGAGGCATCTAACTTTTCCTTCCATCCTGCGTCGCGCGACCGCGCTTTTGCGGTCGCGCGACGGGCGCTATTCTTCGGAGGCTGAGCCGATGCCGAACCAGCCCAGCGTCCACAAGCGCATTCTGTCGGTGAAGGTCCCCCGCGACCTCTACTACGCCGTCCGGCTGGTGGCCGCTCGCCGCGGCGTCGGAATGGCCGCCTTCGTCCGCTCGGTTCTTGCGGAGGCGGCGGGCGGCGATCCGCTTCCACCGGCGGTACTTGCCACCATCCGCCGCGAGACCGCCGCCGCGCGTTCGCGGCGGTGCGCTCGGACATCTTTTCGATAATTCTCAGACCAACCCAAACCGCCATGAGCAACACCACTACGAAAAACACCCAGAAGGGCCACGCCTACGCGCTGGCGCACAAGCAGATCAATAAGGCGATCGAGAACGATCCGCCGTTCCCGATCGAGGCCATCTCAATCGAGGAAAGCATTCTCTCCGACCGGCTCCGTTCCGCCGTTCTTGCACTTCTTCCGGCAAAGGCGAACACGAAGACCTTCTCGGGGATTCTGGAGGTCGTCTACGACAAAAAGACTCATGCCGTCGCGCATGGATTCGAGGACCTCGGCGCCGCACTGGCGAAGAAGGGAGGTTTCGAGGCTCTCGACGACTGGCGGAAGGGCCGCAATCTCTTCATCCACGGTCTCGCCCGTTCTTCCAGACCCGGACAGCCGACGGAGATCGGAAGCGACGTGTTCTACTCCGAAGGCCTCGCCATCGCGCGCAAGGGCCTTGAGCTCGTCAGGATCGTCGAAGCCTGGTCCAAGAAAAGCATCCGCGCCGCCAAAAGGATGACACCGAAGAAAGCATAGCCGTTCACCGCCAGCCACATCCAACCACACACAACACCATGAAAACCAAAACCATACAAACTTACATCGTTGCCGCGCTGTGCGCGACGGCCGTCCCCGGCTACGGCGGGGATGCGCCAGGGCCGAATTCCTCTTCCGCCGAAGTGTCGCCTGCGATGCAGGAGCTTCTCGACTATGCCGCGCGGGTCGAGGGACGCGACGCGGCGCAACCGCAGGTGCGCACCACCGCGAAGCCCGCTTCGCAAGGGGTCGCAGCCGTGTTCGACAAGGCCAAGGCTGCGGCGGACGACGGCAGCGTGGACTTCTTCGGGTTTTACCCCGGAATGGATCTCGCGGACCTTGACGCGCTCGTTGCGTACTACGGGCTCAAGGAAGGGGAATGGGCGGCCGAGGGCGATCCCGTCCATGATATTCAGTTCACGCTCAAGGGCGTTCGTCGCGTGACCAGGGGCGGCAATACCTACGACGAGCTCGAAGAGGCCGTCGCGAACCGCGTCGGCGATCTGCGATACAACACGAAACCGGGCCTGCCGACGATGTGGAGGGAATACAAGACGATCGACGGCGTGCTCGTCACCATGTCCGAAGCGGCCGTCCCTTCGGAGGGGATTCCGGCGGGACTTCGGCTCGCCGACGGTTTCGCCGAAGTCGAACGCATGGAGAAGAACCTCGTCGCCCGGCGCGCCCAGGCGACGCGGGAGCTCGACGCGGTGCTGTCGATGGGCAGGAAGATTCGTTCGGCCAGCGGGTTCGACGGCGTGATCCTCGCGGCCTCGTACGCGAAGGAGCTCGGCGTCGATTTCGATGCGGACGACCCCTACGGATCGGGAGAGCGCCTGGGGCAAAGGCTGAAGGAGCTGGAGAAAGAATGGAGGGGGAAACTCGAGGGGGCGGATCGCGAGCTCGCCCGTCTTCGCGACGCTTATCCCGAGGTGTACAAGGAGCGCGATGCGGCGGCGGAGCAAAAGGCCCGAGAGGAAGCCCAAAAGGCCCGAGAGGAAGCCCAAAAGGCCCGGGGGGAATCCTACGCCGTTGCTCGGTCGTTCCGTACCGAAGCCAAGACAATCTCGATTTCGGATGCCGTCGCGATTGAACTGCAGTCCGTTCCCGGCGGACTCTGGTTCGGGAAGACCGAGGTCACGCAGGCGCAATGGGAGGCGGTGATGGGGGCCCCGTGTTCAATACCGAAGTGGATTTCAGAGTTTATCGGAAACGATCTTCCGGCCATTGATATTTCGTGGGACGACTGTCAGGAGTTTCTGAAGAAGTTGAATGAACTACCCGCCGTCAAGCAATCGGGACTGGTGTTCCGGCTGCCGGCGTACGCCGAATGGGAAGCCGCCTGTCGCGCTGGCGCATCGGGCGACTACTGCCGTCTTGCCGACGGGACGGAAATCACGAAGGAGACGCTCGGCCAGGTCGCGTGGTTCGAAGATAACTCGGACAAGAAGACGCATCCCGTTGGGCAGAAGCAGCCGAACGCTTTCGGTCTCTACGATATGCACGGCAACGTGTGCGAGTGGTGCCAGGAGGAATTCGGTATGGTTGAGTCTAAGGCAAAGGGAAAAGACTATGAACACGAACGCGTCCACCGCGGCGGCGGCTGGTTAAATGAGGCCAGGCACTGCGAGTCCTCCGGCCGATCCATTAGTTTGCCCAACCGCGGAAGCGCTTTCATCGGTTTCCGCCTCTGCGCCGAGGCGGCCATGAAATAGCGGGCGCGCGCGACAAGCGCCGAAGCCGCCCCGCCGCGAACGCGGCGCGGGCGGCTTCAAACTTCCCGTCGGTCGGTCCAGGACGACAGGATGACGGGACGACGAGACGACAAGAAATCGCCCCCGGCGTCCGTTGGGGAGAGGGGGCGACTTCCCGTCAGTCCGTCAGCTCGTCGTCTCGTCGTCCTCGCCGCGCACCGGCAATCCGGGGCGAAAACCCGGAATCCCGGAATCCCGAAAAGCCGGGAGGGTGCCATTCAGCGTTGCCAATGTGGAACTATTGCCAGTTCCCAATCTCCAGTCGCCAATGGAAACTGGGAATTGGAACTGGAACCTGGCAACACCGGCAACATTCGCAGCCCATCGACCTTACTCGTGGCAAATATTTCAACGCCAGAAAAATTGCGCAATTTCGCTTGCCTGCCGTCCGCCTTCGTGGTAGGCTTCCCGGCGAATTCACCGGAGATCACCGCCCATGTCCATGAACCCGTTCCGATGTGGGCGCGAGCGCCTCGCCTCCGCCGACTTCGCGGCGAGAACGGGGCTCGCCGCCAGTTCGGCCAAACGGGTCGTTGGCCGCCTTCTCGCCGATCGAATCGTATTCTCGCGCGCGGGCGAGTACCGCTTTTCAAACCCATTCTTCCGGGAATGGCTCCTCCGCAACGCCTGATCCGCCACTCCGCACTCGGTCCATACACAACCCTTCAACCGACAAGAATCCACACATGACGACAGAAATCGAAACGCTGCAACGGATGTTCGACGAGATCGCGGAGCGCGAGGGCGCGCCGCGGCTCGAACTGGACGAGGACGGCGCGGCCGCCGCCGCGTTCGGCGACGGGATGCTGCTCTTCGTCCAGTGCCGCCCCGAGGCGCCGGACGTCGTCCTCACGGCGCCGCTCGGGCGCGTCCCCGCCGAGCGCGCGGGGGAGGTCTTCGGAAGGCTGCTCGGCGCCAACTTCTACTGGGCGGGCGCCCGCGGCGCGACGCTCGCGCTGCAGGAGGAGTCCGGCGAGGTGGTCGTCCAGTTCCGGGAGGGGCTGGAGGGGCTTTCCTCCGAGCGGCTCCAGTCGGTCCTGGAGGGCTTCCTCGCCGTCGCGTCGGACTGGAGGACGACGCTCGCCGAGACGGTCGAGGCGGCCGGCGGCGGAGAGGAGGAGGACGACGCGGCGGCGGCCGAGGACGTGGTGGCGGAGGCGGCGGCCGACGCGGCGCTCCTCATCGAGCCGTAACATCCTGCGCGGCCGCGTGTATTCGGAGCAACAGGAGATCACGACATGGAAATCGGAATCGACGCATACCGGGCGGCCGCCGCCGCCAACATCGGGCAGCTGGCCATCGTGGATGACGGGCCGGACGCCAAGACCGTCGGCTCGGCCGGCCGGAGCGGCGTCGGCTTTCTCAAGCGGCTTTTCAACACCGAGGCGAGCCGCAAGGTCAACGCCGAGGTCGTCGCGGACTTCAAGCGGGCGATGGTCCGCGCCTACGGCGAACGGATCGCCCAGGCCGCCTTCGACTCCGAGATCGGCGCCCGCGCCTTTTCGGGCGAAAAGCTCTCCTCGTCCCGCGTCCGCCGGACGCTCGACCTGGCCGAGTCGCTCCGCGCCAAGCGGCTCGCGCCGCCGCCGGACGCGCGCGGCATCTCCCTCTGCATCGGCGGAAAGACGGCCGACATCTCCTTCCAGGGGCTTTCCAAGGAGTATCGCGACGCCCTGTTCGGCGCGGCCTCCGCGCTCGCGAACCTCGACGACCTGCTGATGGAGCTGCCGACGGACCCCGTCGCCTTCGCCGACTTCTCGCGGCGGATCGAGGACGCGCGCGCCGCCGCGAAGAACGCCCTCGAGATGGGCCTCCACAACCTGCGCGTGGACGGAGGCCCCGCCGCGGAGCGGGCCGGGCTTCTGGCCGGGGCCCTGGAGCGCTCGCTCGCCCTCGTGGACGGCAAGATCGAGGAGGCGCGCGCCACCTCCGCCGCCAACCCGCTCACCTACAAGGCGCTCGGGGACTTCGCCGCCCTGCACGTCGACGCCGCGGCCGACGCGCTCGCGGCGCTCGAAGGCGGCCTCGAGGCCTTCGCGCTCGGCGACGCGGCGCGCGGGGCCATGGGCGCGATCCGGGACGCCTTCCTCGCCCCGGACGGCATCTTCGCGCTCCTCAAGGACGCCGCGTCCGCCCGCCCCGAGAAGCTCGGCGCCGTCGCCGACCCCGCGCTCAAGGCGGAGCTCGAGCGGCTCTTCCCGCCGCGCGGGGACGTCCGGCCCGAGGACGTCTGCCCCGACCCCGAAAAGCGGATCGGGAAGGGCTTCGGCAAGACGGTCGCCAAGTTCTGCGCGGCGGAGATCGACCGCCGCCTCCGCGCGCACGTTCCGCCGATCCGTCACGGATTCGACGCGAGCGCCTTCGTCGAGGCCTTCCGCAAGGCGCAGACGGCGAAGTTCTCCGACCGGATCAACGCCGGCGAGTGGAAGACGATCGACAAGAGCGTCACGTTCGCGATCGGCGGCATCGCCGGCAAGGGCCGGAGCGTGATCACGCCGGCCTCGAAGCTGGACGGCCCCGTCGGCGAGAGCTACGCCGGCGGCCCGAACGGGGTCAACTGCCACTGCTACGCCGAGACGCGGCACGCGGCGAACCTGGCCGCGTCGAAATTCGAGATCGAGGTCGGCGGGAAGACGACCGTCGCCTTCGCCGGCGTCCGGCACGCCGTCCACGCCGCGATGGACGTGACGGACAGGAAGACGTTCCGCCAGGCCAGCCTCAACCGGGCGACGGAGGCCGTCGTCGCCGCGTTCACGTCGCGGCCCGACCTCCTGCAAAAGGCGCTGGCCAACCCCGGGGAGCCCGTGAAGTTCGCCTTCACCTCGGTGTCGCTCCTCACGCCCGACTTCGTCCGCGGCGACTTCAAGATCAAGGGCCCCCACGGCAACGAGAAGGCGATGCTCGAGGCGCAGAACCGGGCCTACGAGAAGCTCAACGGCGCGGTGATCGACGTCCCCGTCACGGACCCGGCGACGGGCAGGAAGACGGTCGTGAAGATCCGCCCGGTCGTCGCCACGTTCAACTACGGCGTCAACAGCTTCAGCGTCGGGTCGGTAAGCACGTTCCTCGGCGGCTGGGGCGCGGCGCAGAAGGTGAACTACAAGGGCCTCATCCGGCTCAACAAGTTCGCCGAGGTGCGCCTCGCCGCGATGGAGCGGGAGCTCGCCGCCACGCAGGACGCCGCCCTCCGCGCGGAGCGGGAGCGGAAGCTCGCGGCCGCCAGGACGCTCCTGCGGCAGATCAACGCGCTGGACCGCACGGCCGGCTACGCCGGCGGCGGGCGCGACCCCTACAAGATGGCCTCGCGCATCGCGGTCCTCACCTACCTCTTCGGCGGCACGCCGGCCTGGAACTGCAAGAGCGGGAAGGACCGGACGGGCCTGATGGACGCGGAATGCAAGTTCCTCGCGACGCTCGTCGCGCTGGGGCGCCCGATCCCGGAGCCGGGGCGGGACCTCGATCCGGACGAGAAGCTGCTCTACCGCAACATCCTCCTCGGCTCGGGCAACCACGAGCTGCAGAAATACAACGCCGGCATCGCCGGATACATGCTCGAGAACGCCCCCGAGCTTCCCAAGCGCATCGGCGACAACCTCGCCTACCGGGTGTTCATCGGCGGCTCCCGCCTCGCCTCCAAATGAACCCCTCCGCGGCGCCGCTCCCGTCCGTAACCTTCCGCGCGCGACCGTGTAGCCAGATCGAACAACCTTTCAACGCAACCTGAACCCCGTACAAAAGAAAGCTGGAACACCATGGGCGGCATCAATTCACTGAACGGACTGAACAGCGTGCCGGTCGACTACCGGCCCCCGGCGGCGCCGGAGCCGGGCGCGCAGCCCCAGCCGGCCGCGCCGGAGGCGCAGGATCCCCCGCGCCCGCCCCGCGCCTCGAACGTCGTCCAGAAGCTCGACGTGCTGCTTCTCGGCGGCGCCGGAAGGTCCGTCTCGGCCGACGCGGTCGGAACGCAGGCGAAGACGGTCGGGGAGGCGCTCGTCCAGGCGCACGTCATCACCGCCAAGGAGGCCGCGAAGCTGCAGGAGCTCGCGAAGAAGGCCGCCTCAACGCTCAAGGCGCTCGACGCGTTCTCCGGCGCGGACCTCGCGAAGGCGCTCGTCCCCGAAAAGGCCGATTCCAAGGTCCTCGTCTGGCGCACGGGGCTCTTCTCGTCGAACGCCGCGGCGAAGGCCGCCACGGCCGCCATCAAGGCGCAGCAGGCGCTTTCCGAGGAGCTGGCGAAGTTCAACGGCCGCCTCGCGGCGAACGATAATGTGGATGCCAAGCTGCAGGACGCCTTCACGGAAATGCAGTTCCAGGCCGACCGCCGCTCCACGGAAATCCTCTCGATCGCGGCGCGCATGTACGACCTGGCGCTGCAGGATGCCGCCGCCGGCCCGGGAGGCGACCCGAAGATGAAGGCCCTGCTTTCGGCGACGTTCTCCGAACTCATGCCGCGCGAGGCGATCCTCATGCACGGCACGGCCGAGGCGCTGGATCTCATGAACGAGCAGATGGCGGACAAGATGCGCCCGCTCGCCGAGAAGCTGGACGCCCTCCAGGCCCGAGGCGGCGCCATCCTCTCGAACGAGGAGATCGTCGCGCTCGAGACCGACATGAAGACGATGAAGGAGGCGCTCGCCGATGTCCGCAACAACGGCCTGCAAGTGGAGGGCGGCCACCTCGAGGTGGACAAGTCGCTCCTCGACGGCATGGAGAAGACGCTCGACGCCGCCTGGGACACGATCCAGAACGCCCGCGCCGACATGGCCCAAAAGGCGCGCAAGGAGTTCGTCGGAGAGGTGGTCGAGAACCTCTCCATCGGCCAGACGCCGGAGGAGAAGGCACTTGCCGCGAAGCTTGCGGCCAGCAACCGCCTGATCACCCGGTTCGTCAAGGCGCGGGCCGAGCTGCAGGCGGAGCTCGAAAGCTTCGCCAACGGCAAGTTCCCGCCCGACCAGGTCGAAGCCCGCATCGGCGAAAAGATCAAAAAAATCCAGGACATCGACATTTTTCAGGAGGACCTCGTCGCCCTCGGCTTCAGCGCGGGGTCGGCCAAGTCCGTCTGCGACCACATCGACGGGCTTCGCCTCGTGAAGGCGCAGTTCAAGGAGATGCTGGCCAGGACGGAGGCCTTCGCCAAGGGCGGGGCGGGCGGCGCGACCGCCGGGTCCGACGTGCTCCGCATCTTCCTCGGCGAGCGCTCGCTCTCCAGCGTCGTGGACGCCAAGATCCGCGGCTTCGATCCCGAGGACGTCGATCCCGCCACGGACGACGCCAACATCGTCTCCAGCAAGCGCCTCGGAGGCGGCGAGGCCGGCAGCGCCTACCTCGTGACCACGAAGGACGGGACGGAATACGTCTTCAAGCCGGAGCTGGAGGGCCGGCTCGGCCTCGACCACCTGGTCCTCGCGCAGGGCGGAGCCTTCGCCGACACGCAGACCGTGGCCCGGCTCAACCTCGCCACGCAGGACGTTGCGAAGAAGCTCGGATGCGACGACGTCATCGTCAAGTATTCCGTCGGCAACCACAACGGCCAGTTCGGCATCTTCATGGAGAAGGCCAAGGGCGCGACCGGCCAGCAGTTCTCGGACCAGGAGGCCGTCGGCGACGAGGGCTTGCTGAAGCCCTCCGAGTTCAAGACCGCGCTGGTGGACAAAGCCGAGAACAACCGCATCCGCGGCGAGGTGGCGCGCAAGCTCTGCAAGCTGCAGTGGCTCGACCTCGTCACCGGCCAGATGGACCGCCACTGGGACAACTACTTCGTGGGCATCTCCAAGGATCAGCCGCGCAAGGTGTCCGTGAAGGGCATCGACTGCGACGCCTCGTTCCCCGCCTACCGCGTCGGTCTGCAGAAATACGCGCTCGACAAGGACCTCGCGAAGGAGTTCTTCGACAACATGCTCAAAATCTGCAAGGAGCTGCACCCCTCCAAGCAGGGCCAGGGCGAATACGACAACCGCTGTTCGAAGGATCCGGCGATCGTCCGGAACGCGGACGGCTCCGTCACAGTCGATCTCACGAAGTGCAAGTCGCCCGAGGTCGCGATGGCGCTGCTGCCGGTGGTCGGCGCCCAGTCCTTCGCCCTTCCCGAAGTCATCGACCAGGAGACCTACGACAAGCTCGTCGAGCTGGACGAGGATCCGACCAAGAAGGAGGCCTTCGTCCAGTCCCTCGCCCCGCGCCTCTCCGCCGAGGCGCTCGCCGCGACGCGGACGCGCCTCGACGAGGCCATCGCCCACGCCAAGTCGCTCAAGGAGAAGAACAAGGTCATCGCCGCCGACGACTGGAGCAATCCCGACACGGTCCGCAATCTGGCGAAGCTGCGGAACAGCGTGACCCTTCCGAGCACCCAGGGGCAGGGGATCCACAAGTCGTCCAGGGACAGCCGGCACGTCTCCAACTTCCTGATCCGGATCTGCCCGTCGTATTTCCGCCGCGACTACATCGGCAGCAGCATCCCCTGGTAGGACGAAAGGACCGTCAGCATGGACAACGACCGCGAAGCCGCGCTTGCCGAACTCGCCGCCGCCCTCGCCTCGCTCGAGGGCGGCGGCCCGCCCGCCCCCTTCCTGGGCGGGCACGGCATCCAGAGCCGCCTCTTCGAGTTCGCGTGGAGCGACCCCGCGCTCGAGATCGACTTCCGCCTGCCCTGGGGGCTGGCGCTCGACGAGGAGGAGCCGCGCCGCGCGCGCGACGCCGAGATCGGCGCCGCCATCCGCCTCGCCCTGCTGCTGCTGCAGGCCCCCGCCGCCGGGGACGGCGGCCGGATAACCGTCGCCGCCGACTCGCGCGGCGTCTCCTACGCCGTCTTTGCCCCGGACGGCTCGCTCGAGGACGCGGGCGACGACTGGGAGCCCCTCGTCCGCCGCCTCGAGACCGGCCTTTCCGACACCGCCTCCACCGCCACCATCATCCTGCCCTAACCCCACGGAGCCCCGCCATGCCCATCGACTTTTCCAACGTCAACGTCTCGCTCGCCCAGTTCCAGGCCGTCTCCTCCGGCACGTACAACGCCGGCGAGATCCGGCTCACCGGCCAGAGTTCGCTCGGCAAGGTGAACAACCACGTCTCGAAGACGGAGAAGAACGTCGTCTCGCTCTCCCACGAGGAGGTGCTCGCCGTGAAGCAGGCCTTCGTGAAGGCCCTGCGCGAAGGCGGCGTGGCGGCCGACGAGATCGCCCGCGTCCGCGCCCAGCTCGGCCTCGCGCCCGCGCCCGGCGGTGCCGTGGACCGCACGCTCGGCGAGCGCAGCCTGAAGCCGCTCACGCGCCAGCAGGTGCGCGAGATCCTCGACCGCAACGCCGCCGCGATCAACGGCCACGCCCCCGGCGGCGCGCCGATCGTCCGCACGAGCGCCGAGCTCACGGCCGGGCTCTCCGGCCCGGAGCTGCAGCGCCGCCGCACGAACCGCGACGTGGTGAACATGACGCTCGCCGACCACCGCCAGGTCGCCGAGAACCGCGACGTCACGCTCCTGGGCCGCCTCGTCGCCGGCGACTTCGCCGGGCTCGGCGAGGACGACCGCGCGCGCATGCTCGAAATCGCGCGGGACCGCCTCGCCAAGCTGCGCGGCACGATGGCGCAGAACCAGCAGGCGGGCACGCTGATCGTGCGCTGGCGCCTTGAAAGCGGGCAGCGCGTGGAGCTCTCGACGGGCACCGACGCGGCCGGGTTCGAGGCGCGGCTCGAGGACGCGGTCTTCCGCCTGACCTACGAGCGCGACGACGACGCCGGCGCGGAGATGTCCCCCGAACGCTGGAACGCGGGGCTCGCGAAAGCGCTTTCGTCCGCCGAGGAGAAGCCCCTCCCGCACGACGTGCGCGCGATGGCGGACGAGCTGGTCGCCGGCGCGCGCGCCGTCTTCGGCGAGGCGCTCGTGCCGCCCGGCGCGCGTCTCCCCTCGATCCTCAACGCGAGCGCGATCTACGAGCGCGTGAACGGCGCCGCGGGCGAGGGCCGCCTCTCCGCCGCCGATCTGCGGCCCGCGCTCTCGGCGCTGCTGCGCGAGACGCTCGTCCGCACCGCGGTCCAGAAGCGCTTCTCGCAGCTTGCGGGCCACGAGGTCTCCCTCAGCGACATCTACGCGGACGCCTTCCTCCGCGGCGCGCCCGGGCTGGCCGCCGCCCTCCGCACGGCGCAGTCGGCCCAGGACGTGGCGAAGGCGTTCGCGGACGCGGCGCCGCAGGTCGAGAAGGGCCTTCTGCTCGCGGAAGCCGCCACGAGCTGCCGCGACCGCGTGAAGGAGTTCCTCGCCGATTCCGTCGCCGCCAAGACGGGCGTCCCGCGCAGCGTCTACCTGCGCGCGATCCGCGACGACCACCTTTCCTTCGACGGCTTCGAGCTCTCGTGCGACCTGCTCTCCGGCAAGACGGCCGCCGCGTCGCCCGAGGACGTGGAGAGGCTCTTCCGCGCCGAGGCGGACCAGTTCGCCGCCGGCCGCGCCGCGCTCCTGGCGCAGGTCGACGCCCTCAATCTCCCCCCGGAGTCCGCGGACCAGCTCAAGGCGAAGATCCTCGCCAAGCAGGAGATCGACCCGAAACTCTTCGATTTCACGAAGCTGAAAGCGGTCGCGAAGACGATCGAACCGGCCATCAGAGCGCTGGAGACGGCTCTCGAGCGCCCCGATCTCGCCGACGCGGAGGGGCTCGCCGCCGTGACCGCGTTCAACGCAGCCGTGCGCGACGCCGTCGGCGCCGCCTTCCCCGGCGTCGTCGGCAACGACCCCGACGTCCTGATCAACCTCGTCAATTCGACGTTCAAGTTCGCGATCGCCCCGGACTCCCCGGTTCCGGCGCTCTCCCACGCCTTCTTCTCGCGGCCCGCCGTCCACCAGATGGGCCGGATCAACCAGAACGTGGCCGAGTTCCGGCTGTTCGTCTCCCACATGGCGCCGAACCCCGCCGACAACCCGGCGCTCGCCCCGGCGCTCGGGACGGACGCGCTGCCGCCGTTCCACGCCAAGGCGCTCGTCGACGCCGCGCGCGCCGCCGGGCTGACGGCCATCGCCGAGGACGAGGCGCTCGCGCTCTTCCGCGGCGACCGCCCCGCCGGACAGGCGCTCGCGGAGGCCGTGGCGGAGTCGCCGGTCGCCGTCACGCCGACCGTCCTGCGCGGCCTCGCCGCCGGCGTCCTCCGGCGCTTCGCCGGAAGCATCCGCGAGGGCCGCGCCGACCCGGCGCTCGCCGCGCCGGAGGCCGGGCAGTTGCCGGAGTTCCGCGCAGCCGCCGCCTCGCTCTACGCGACGCACGCCGCCGAGCCGTGGCGCGTCGACGCGCTCGCCGTGGCCGCCATCCGCGCCTGCGGCGACGACGCCGACCTGCGCCGGATCGTCCTCGCCGACTTCAGCCTCATCGCCGTCGCCGGCAACGCCCGGCTGCGCACCGCGGAGAGCGTCCGCGCGCGCGTCGAGGCGCTGCGCGCCAACTTCGCCGAGCTGCGCGCCCTTGCCGCCGAAGATCAGGAGCTTTACGCGCAGGGCCGGGAACTGATCCGTTCGCTCCACGGCAAGGCGCTTCCGGCGGGCGCGATCGGGCGTCTCGTCCAGGCCGCCTGGGAGCAGCCCATCGGCGCGCTGAAGAAGCTCGCCGCACGCTCGAAGGGCATCGACATCCACAACGCCGTCGCGCAATACGTCGCGAGCGTGAACCGCGCGCTCGTCGAGGCCGGGGTCGAGGACTTCGCCGACGGCGCCGACGAGCTCGTCGCGTGCCAGAACTTCGTGGCGCACCGCTTCTTTTCGCGCCTTCCCCGCGCCGACCTCGAAGGGCTCCGCGCGGCGCTCGCCTCGCCGAACGGCGGCCTGCTCCTCGCCGAATACAACGCCTACCATTACGGCAACCCGCCCCAGGGGTTCCCCGCAGAGCTCGTCCGGGCGAACCGGACCGTCTGCGCCGAACTCGCCCGCAAGATGGGAATGCTCCACTTCGCCGTCTGCGAGACGCTCGGAGTCGAACCGGCAGGGCTGCAGGAGGCGCCCGAGCGCGCCGAGCTGCGCCGCTGGGGCGCGCGCGACCTCCCGGACGACCTCGTCCGCCTCGCGCGGGAGAAGGCCGCCGCCGACCGGGCGGAGGCCATCCGGACCTACGTCCGGGGCACCGGCCCGGCCGCCGACGCCCTGCGCGGGCTCGTCGGGGAGAAGATCGACGGCCTGGAAGGCGATCCGGTCGAAACGATGCGCGACACCTACCAGAACATCGCCCGGACGATGATCAACCGCGCCGCGATGCAGGACATGAAGAGCCTCGCCACCGGCGGGCAGACGCAGTTCGGACTTGACATCGCGCGCGGCTTCGACGTCGAGCTGAATGGCGTGGGGAAGGTCTCGCGCGACTTCGCGACCGCGTGCGACCAGTTCGCCCGGTTCGTCACGCGCAACCCGAACGCCACCTACGCCGGGCTGGACGCGCGGACGCGCCGGAAGGCGCACCTGGCCATGTCCCTGGTCCAGCAGGGCGTGCCCAACGCCGGCGCGCTCGGCTTCGGGGTCCTGCTCTCGCCGGACCTCAACAGGAACCTCCTCGCCATCGGAAACGGCCGGGCCCAGTTCACGTTCTCGCTGGAGTTCGACGTGAACGGCAACCTGGCGCTCCGATTCCGGGGCGTCCAGAATCCCGGCGCCATCGGCATCGGCGGCGACCTGCACCCGTGCGCGCCCGGCAGCACCGTCGCGTTCTCCATCGACGTCCTCGTTCCCGAGCTGGAAGTCGAGCGGATCGCGGAGCTGGACGCCTCGCAATACGACGACGGACCCGTCGCGCAGATCCTCGACGTGCAGCAGCCGCCGCGGATGCACAGCCAGGCCCGCTTCCACGGCTTCGCGCAGCCCTTCCGCCTCCAGGCCGACGTGGGCGTCACCTTC
This sequence comes from uncultured Verrucomicrobiota bacterium, assembly GCA_947169825.1. Lineage (GTDB taxonomy): Bacteria > Verrucomicrobiota > Kiritimatiellia > RFP12 > UBA3636 > UBA3636. Next base: position 16,655 of record CAMVRE010000018.1, read on the forward strand.
GCCGCCGACCTTCGGTAGGCCGTCCCGCCGCAAAATTGTTGTATCCTCCTCCGCTCCTTTCGTGTAGAATCAGCAGCCGCGCCGCGGCTTCCGCCCATCGCGCGCCACCAACCCCCGAACGACAAGCCATGAGTCTCTCGATCGCCCAAAACGCCCAGTTCGACCTCTTCGTCGAGTTCGCCCGCCAGCAGATGAAAGCCGGGCACACCCGTGCCGTCGCCCGCGCGGGCGCCGCGACCGGGGCGACCCTGGACGAGCGCGCCATCTCCGCCGCGGCGTCCGGCGACCGCGCCTTCGCCGTCGTGCGCTCCGGCGTCGACAAGACGGCCAACGACGTCGCTCGCGACCTCTTCCGCAAGTCGGTCGCCGAGATCTTCGGCGGGGAACGGAAGATCCCGGATTCCGTCAAGCGGGCGATGATGCTCAAGGACTACGGCTCCGGAAAGCCGCTCACGGCCCGCCGCATCCTGGCCGTGCAGGAGGCGATCGCGGAGGCCGCCGACGCGGCGCGCAAGTTCGACCGTCCGAATCCGGACCCCGTCGCCTCGCGACCGCCCCGGTCCTGACGCCCCTGTCCCCGTCTCGCGCAACCCGAAAGGCCCCGCCATGCCCCTCCCGCCCGTCAACCTCGCCAACGTCAACCTCTCGCTCGCCCAGTTCGACGCGATCTCCGCCGGCAAGTACAACGCCGGCGAAGTGAAGCTTTCCGGCGAGAACGCCCTCGTCAAGGTCAACAACCACGTCTCGCAGCGCGGAAAGAACAACGTCACGATCTCCCACGCCGAGACGATCGCCATCAAGGAGGCGTTCGTCCGCGCGCTCTCGCAGGGCGGCGTCGCGGGCGCGGCCCTGGAGCGAGTCCGCCGCGACCTCGGCCTCGGCACGGACGGCACGGTGGACAAGAAGCTCGCCGAGCGCAGCGTCCGCCCCCTCACGCGCCAGCAGATCCGCGACATCCTCGACTCCAACGCCGTCACGCTCAACCAGCACGCCGGCGAGAACGGGGCGCCGGTCCGCACGAGCGACGCGATCTACTCGACCGTCGACGCGCACGAAAAGGCCGAGCGCGCCCGCAGGCGCAGCGTCGCCGCCTCGGAGCTCAACCGCAACCGCGAGATGGAGCTCGACGACGGCATCGCCCTCTTCCAGCGCCTCGTCACGGGCGACGTGGACTTCCTGCCCCCCAACAAGCGCAACGGCCTGGCCGACGCCGCGCGCAGACTGCGCGACCGGATGTTCGAGCAGTTCCAGCGCAATCCCTCCGACGAGCGCCGCGCCGTGGCGTCCTTCGAGCTGCCCGGCGGCCAGACCGTCACGCTCGACACGGGCCGCAGCGAGCTCGGCTTCCTGCGCCACCTCGACGACCTGATCATCCGGCTCGACGGCGGATGCGACGAGAGCACGGGCGACGTCAGCTACAGCAATCGCACCCTGAACGTCGTCAACGACTTCCGCCTCGTCGAGAGCTACGACGCCCAGAAGGACTGGGCGCAGAACCTCGCCAGCGACCCCGACCGCGGCTTCAAGGCCCGCACCGTCGCCGCGATGCTGATGCACGAGCGCGGCGTCGAGGACTGGGCGACGCTCGCCAAGCTCAACGCCGTTTCCGACGCCGACGCGCTCCGGGTCCTGAATCAAATCCTCGACCAGCCGGAAGCGCGCGGCGAGGACCTCGCCTTCGGCGCGTTCGCGGGGATCCGCCCCGCGCCGGAGGGCGCCGGCCCCGCCGCGAACCAGAAGGCCTACATCCCCGCCACGTCGCCGCGCGCCTTCAACAAATCGCTCCCGCGCAGTCTTCTCGACCACATGAGGCTCCCCCCGGCCGAGTTCCGCCCGCTGCTCGAAGAGATCCGGACCACGATGCTGCAGCGCTTCGGGCCCGAGGTGGCGTCGATTTGCGACCGCATCTCCGGCTGCCTCCGGACCGTGCCCGTCCGCAACATCGTCGCGAATCTCCCGGCTGGCGTCCGCGCGACGCCGGCGAACCTCCGCCAGGCGCTGATGGACTCGGCCTGCGTGACCGTCGCCGAGCAGCTCTTCCGCCGCCGCATCGAGGCGCTCGTCGCCGCCGAGGGCGTGAAGGACAATGCCCAGGGCCTCGTGAGCAGCCTCCGCTCCAGCCTCCAGGGCCTGAAGGAGCGCCTCGCCGCCTGCCGCTCCGCGCAGGACGTCGACGCGATCGTCGCCGACAACCGTGCCCTCATCGAGCGCAAGGTCCACCAGTTCGCGCTCGCGACGCGCCTTACGGAGGGCTGCAAGGAAGCCTACCGCGCGGTCCTCGCCGCCCAGCTCGGCATCCCGCCCTCCGCGCTGGGCGACAATGCGTTTGCCTTCTCGCGCGTCCGGGAAAAGTGCCTCCAGCTCACGAACGACATCAACACGGGCAGGAAAGTGTGCGAGAACGACGAGGCGATCCGGGCCGCGTTCCAGGAGGTCTTCGAGGCGCAGGCCGCGACCCGCGCCGCCGCCTGGCGCATCGTGGACGGATACCATCTCCCGGCCGCGCTCGCCGACACGCTCAAGGCGGAGCTGCTCGCGCTGCGGCGCGTCGACGACTTCCACCTGCAGAGCCTCATCGACGCGAGCACGGACTTCCCTCTCGCCGAACTGGAGGCGGCGGTCGCCCCCACGACGCCGATCGCCGCGGCGATGGAAAAAATCCTTGCGATGGAGAAGCGCTTCACCCATCTCCTGCGCGCCGTCTATCCGCCCGACGCGAAGGAAATCGGCGGCGACGAGCAGCTCACCATCACGCACCTCCTAGGGCCGCTTCTCTTCCATGGCAAGGACGAGCTGGCGCGCAAGCTGCAGGCGTTCCTGGCCATGCCGGCCGCGCAAAACTTCCGTCCGCATCCGACGGCGAAGTACAAGGCCGGCGAATGCGAGGCGGCGATGCACATCGTCGCGCAACTGCTCGAAGTGCGCCCGCCGACGGCCGACGAGGCCATCGCCGCGCTCGGCAGGCCCGAGGCGCTTCCCGCCCACGCGCAGGCGCTCTACGACGCGGCCCGCGAGCTCGGCTTGGGCGACAGGCCGCTCGACGACATCAAGAAGGAGTTCTTCGCGCCCACGGGCACGGTCGTCCGCCAGATCGCGGACGCGCTCCGCGCGGGCGGCGCCGTCGATTCGGCCGCGATCAAGGCCGCCGCCCTCGGCTCCGCGCGCCTCCGCTCCGACGCCGCTCGCCACGCCGCGATCGCCAAGCTCGACGCCCTCGTCCGCGAAAACAACATCGGGCCGCTCACACCCTCCGATGTTCGCGACGCCTTTGCCGCCATCGAGAAGCGCGATCCGCAGCTGCGCGGGCGCATCGCCGCCGGAGCGAACGTCCCGGCCGAGGCCGCCGCGCAGATCGACGCGATGCGCGACGCCGCGCTGGCGATCCTCCGCGCCTACGCCGCAGTCCGCGAGGCCAACGGTTTCCACAAGGAACGCGCCGTCGACGCCATCGCGGCGGGCACCGGACTCGACAGGGACTTCGTCGCCCGGAAGCTCAACACCCATACGCTCGGGATGGAGGGCGGCTCGCTCATCTTCCTGCGAGAAGACCTTCGCGACGAGTTCGCCAAGCCGAACTGCGACTTCGCAAAGCTTGAGCGCGAGGCAGTCCTCGCCAAATGCCAGTCCAAGATCGACTCCTTCGTCGCGAAGAAGTGCCAGTTCGCCGGAATCGTCCGCTCCCTTCCAGTCCCCGAAGCCGTCAGGGCGTCCCTCATCTCGCAGACTCTCGAAAGGGCCAACTGGACAGATCCGGCCATAGCCTTGGCGGCGCGCAACGTCGTCGAGGACCCTGTCGTTCGCGGGGCCATGTCGGCCGTTGTCAAGACGCTTTCGCCGGAAAACCTCGCGCGGATGGACGACACGGCGGCATTCGAGGCGTTCGCCGCGCTTGGCCGCGCCACCTCCGATGCCGTCAGCCGCGCCATTCCTGCGGACGCCGGCTTCGGCGGCGACGAATTCAGCACCATCTACATGTTGGTCAACTCGACGCTCGTCGCCTCCGCCGGGCCTCAGTTCACGGCCCTGCTTCAGAAGCTGGAACTGAACGGACGCCTCGACCGCATCAACGACTACGGCGCGCAAGAACGGGAAAAGGCAAGCCTCGCGCAGGCGGACGCCCAGTTCGCCGACCAGGAGATCGCCGCGGCGGGATGGGTCGATGCCGGCGCGGGCAACGGGGAGCCCGGGATGTCGAAGCGCACCGAGAACGCCATCCGCCATACGAATTCGGTTTCCCAGGGCGTCGCGTTCGTCGCCCACGCCCAGTGGTACATCAGGACTGTCACGACCGACGGCTTCGCGGAGCAGGGCTCCCCCGCCGGGGCCGCCGCCCTCGCGGCAGGCTACGCGCCGGCGGAACTCGCCGGTCTGCAGAGCATCGCCGACCTCTACCGCGAGTCCGTGGGCTGCACCCGGATCGAAGCGCAAAAGGCCGTTCTTGATCCAATCTCCCCGGCGAGGCGGCTGTTCTCGTACGGCGGACGCTTCGTGGAATCCGCCGCCAACTTCAAGGCCGGGCTCGAGTTGCTGAAACTGTACGGGCCGTGGTACCGGAAGTTCGTCGCCGACGCCGCCGCGCGCAAGTCAGACCGACTGGAGTCCCTCAACGCCGCCGCCGAGGTGTGCAAGCCCGCGGCCGAGCGCGCCTTCGAGCGCGTCCTCTTCGAGGAAATCGCCGTGAATCCCGCGATCCCGCTCGACACGAAGAACCCCGACGCCGCCTTCGGCATGGCCGCCAACCCCGCCATGCGCTTCGCCGGGCGCAACTTCATGACCTCCGTCACGGCCACGTATCTGCAGATCCCGCCCGCGCGCCGCGGCCTCGTCTACGCCGTCTTCGACGTCTACAACCCGCTCCGCGCCGTCGGCGCTCCGAAGCCCTACGACCTCTCGACGCAGGCCCGCGCGGTCCTCCTCTCGCGCATCCTGAAGAACTACGACGCCGTCGAGGAGCTCCGCCGCGCCGGCACGCTCGACCGCGAACACCTCACGCAGCTGCTCTTCGGCGACCTCGGCCTCCCGGCGGGCGCCGACAACCGCACCCTAGGCGACGCCATCACGAGGAAGATCGAGGAGGCCGTGACCCAGCACTTCGGCGGCCTTCTGGCCGGCGCCGACAAGCTCGCGACCATCGGGTTCATGCTCGTCACCTCCGGCGCCACGCTGAACGAATGCGTCGCGGCCGTCGCCGAGGGCCGCGCTCTCCCGAACGCGCCATTCGTCGTGGACATGAGCCCCAAGTTCGAGTCCGCCGACGGCACCGCCACGGGCGGCCGCGAAGCGCTCCTGGACGACCTCAACCGCGCCACCGTGCCGACCCGGCTCCCGGGCGAAGAGGAGGTCCTGGAAGGCGACATGCACTTCACCGTCCGCATCGGGGGTGAGACCCTCCTCTCGCGCAACGGGCTCTCCACCGACCCGGAGGTGCGCGAGGCCTCGAACCGGATCGCCGACCGCGTCGCCGCGTTCGTCGGCGAGGGCGTCCACCCCGCGCAGCTTTACGCGGTCTACTACGCCATGACGCAGAGCGCCACGAGCCGCCTCAAGGATGCCTTCCGCGACCGGAACATCGCGACCGACGAGCACATGCCCGTGGTCTTCACGCTCTCGAAGAACGCCGAGACCGGCGCCGTGACGATCCGCTACAGCGAGCCCGAGGGCTTCCCCGTGAAGTTCCACTGGGAGGCGACGGTCGGCGTCGACGGCAAGACCGTCAACACGCCGCTCGTGATCGAATAGGGCCGAAAGCCCCCCCGGGAGGGCCGCGCTTGTCGCGGCCGCCTCCATTGATCGCCCCAGAAAGCGCTTGCGGCCGCAAGCGCTTTCTGCTACTTTCTTCCTTGCCGCGCGGCGCCCCGCCGCGCATCACCCCCACCCCCGCCACCCAGCAGCACGAACGAACGATTGCTTCCGCCATGCCGGAACTCTCCCGCTTCTTCAACATTGTCATCAAGATGCTGTATGCCGACGACCGGCAGCACAGCAAGCCGCATGTCCACGTCTTCTACGCGGAACACGTGGCTTCGGTCGGCATCGATGGAGAGCTGCTTGCAGGATCGCTTCCCGTCAAGCAGATGCGCATTCTCTCCGCTTGGCTTGCCATCCACGAGAACGAACTGTATGCGGCATGGAACAAGGCGGTCCGCAACGAGCCGCCCGGGAAGATCGAACCGCTCTCGTAGGAGGATCGGAAATGATCGTCAAAAACGGCATTTGCTACCCGGATGACATGGCTCCCGCGCTTTCGGTCGTCGGTTGCGCCGTGCTGGACGACACGCACGTGAGGATTCGTTTCAACACGGGCGACGTTCGCGTGGTTGACATTTCTCCGCTTGCCGCCATCCCCGCTCTTGCGCCGCTCGCGAATCCGTCGGTTCTCCGGAACTTCGCCATCGACCACGGCGTTCTGACCTGGCTCGACGGAGAACTGGACATTTCCCCCGAGTGGCTTTTGGATCACGGAGTTCCCGAGCGCTATCCCGTAATCGCCGTTCCTCCCCTTTCCGTCGCCGAAGGCCCCGCGTCCTACGACGCCAAGTCCGACTCGGCCGGCTGATCCAGGCGGAAGGGCCGCGCTTGTCGCGGCCGCCCGCTCCCGCTTCGCAGAAATCGCTTGCGGCCGCAAGCGCTTTCTGCTACTTTCTCCCTTGCCGCGCGGCGCCCGCCGCGCATCACCCCCACCCCCCCCCCCCCGCCCCGCCGCCCCCCCCCCCCCCCCCCCCTTTCTGCATAGACGTCGCTAGTTTCGCATTGAAGGGAAATTCGTTTGGCGGAACGATGCAAGAAGGAACGCGCGCAAGACGCGCGGACCTCTTTCCGTGTTTTCAACAGGGCCCCTCCTACGAGCCTGAAACTAGGACACGGGAAGAGGCCGCTTTTTAGCCCCGTCTCTTTCCGCCGTGCGAAGGCCGAGGAAAGGAAAGAGAACGATGAACGCACGATGCATCTTGGCCCCCCTTCTCGTCGCGATGTTGTTCGCGGCGGGATGCCAGACGTCCCGCGATCCGGTGCCCCTCGCC
>CAMVRE010000019.1 GCA_947169825.1 uncultured Verrucomicrobiota bacterium
GCGGCGCTTTCCACGCGGAGGATGAATCTCACGCGGAGAGCGCAGAGGACGCAGAGCCTTGACATCATCCACCAACGCAAATGCCAATCAAACCCCGCCACGCTCCGCCACTTTTCCCTTTACCCTTTCAACTTTAAACTCCTTCAACCCCTTCAACCTCTTCAACCAAAAACCGTCTCATTCTCGTCCCCACCGCAACCCGCCGTGGAAAACCGGAACGGACGGCTCCTTTACCAACCAACGGAAAGGAAACATAATGAAACGCATCTCCTTTGCACGATGGATTGCCGGCGCGGCGGTCGCGCTGGCGGCAACGACGGGATTCGCCATGGACATGTTCGACTTCGACGCGGCCTGGAAGAAGGTCGACGAGGCGGCGGGGAAGGACCTGCCGCGCACGGTCACGAACCTGGTCGCGGAGATCGAGCGCGAGGCGGTCGCCGCCGAGCGCTGGCCCGAGGCGGCGCGCGCGTTCCTCGCGCGAGAGCAGGCGATGGCCGAGTTCACGGACGACCTCCCGCAGGACTGGCTCCCCGCCTTCGCCGCGGCGGTCGACGCGCAGCCGGCGCCGCTGCAGGCCGTCCTGCAGCTGCACCTCGCGCACACCTACCTCGAGAACTCGCGCCAGTGGCGCTGGGGCGGCGCGGCGCCCACGAAGCTCGACGACGAGGCCGCGGCCGACAAGATGCCGCCGTGGTCGCCGGAGAAGATCGCCGCGACGCTCGAGGCGCAGTTCGAGAAGGTCTTCGCCCGCTCGGAGGCGCTCCAGGCCCAGCGCCTCGCGGACTGGAAGGCGCTCTTCGATCCCGGGACGCTGCCCGAATCCTTCTGCCCGACGCTCTTCGACTTCGCGGTGCGCGACGCGATCGACTTCTACGGCGAGAGCATCCCCGACAGGACGCTTGAGAAGGGCCTCGCGCTCTACGGCCGCCTGATTGCGTTCCACGACGCGCGCGGCGACCTCGACGCGCTCGCGATGGCGGAGCTCGCGCGCGCGGAATACGTCCGCGCGTTCGACGAGAAGCCGCAGAAGGAGCGCGACACGGCGTTCGACGCCTTCCTCGACGCCTTCCTCGCGCGCCACGAGGGCCGGACGGAGGCCGTCGCGTTCGGCGCGGCCGCCAAGGCCGGGCTCCTGCGCGGCAGGGGCGAGCTCGTCGCCGCGCACGACCTCGCGGCCGCCTACGCGGAGAAGTGGCCGAAGACGCTCGGTGGCCGGCAGTGCGCCAACGTCGTCGCCGAGATCGAGGCGAAGGACCTCTCGCTCGAGGTGGAGCGCAACTGGTGCGCCCCGTGGCCGGAGATCGAGGTCCGCGCCCGCAACCTCGGCGAGGTCCACTTCCGGCTCGTGCCCGTCTCGTTCGAGGACCTCGTCGCGGACGAGTCGATGGGCGGGAGCGTCTCCTCCTACGACGCGCGCTCCACGGCCCGGGACAAGTATGCGAAGCGCAAGCCGGCGAAGGAGTGGTCCGCGGCGCTCGACCTCGAGCCGGGCTACAAACAGCAGACGTTCCGGCTCGCGGTCCCGGACGATCTCAAGCCCGGCCACTACGTCCTCTTCGCGGCGGCGAACGCGAAGTTCGGCACGGACGGCCAGCCGCTCTTCGCGGAGTACGTCACGGTGACGCCGCTCGCGCTGGTGCTCCGCACGGGCGAGGGCGCGTTCCGGGGCTCGGTCCATCTCGCCGAATCGGGCGAGCCGGTCGCCGGCGCGCGCGTGGAGCTCTGGGGCGTCAAGCGCGGCGGGCGCCGCGAAACGCTGCGCGAGACCTTCACGACGGACGCGGACGGCGCCTTCGTCGCGACCGTTTCCGGCGAAGACGGCTACTACGCACGGCGCCACGTGCGCGTCGTCAAGGACGGCGCGGAGGTCCTTTCGCTTTCAGGAGACTGGCCGGGCTCTCCCGAGCGCGAAGACACGCGATACGAGCACATCGACCTCTTCACGGACCGCGCGCTCTACCGCCCCGGCCAGCCGATCCGCGTGAAGGGCATCGCCTACCACGCCGACCCGCGCACGCGCGACTTCCGGACGAAGACGGAGGTCACCGTGCGGCTGACGCTCAAGGACCCGAACGGAAAGGAAGTCGACTCGGTGCGCCTGAAGCCCAACAAGTGGGGTTCGTTCGTCCATACTTTCGTCGCGCCTGCGGACAGGCTCACCGGGGGCTACGCGATCAATGCCTGGTATCTGCTGAAGGACGGCGGACGCGGCGAGGCGTATAAGGTCGTGAACGTCGAGGAATACAAGCGGCCGAAGTTCGAGGCGAAGCTGGAGAAGGCCTCGGGGGAGGCGACGCTCGGCGCGCCGGTGACCGTGACGGGCACGGCGCTCACCTACTCGGGCCTCCCGGTGCAGGGCGCGAAGGTCGCGTGGCACGTGGAGCGCCGGACGCTCTATCCGGACTGGTGCCGCTGGTTCGGCTGGGGCGGCGGCGACGAGGACGACGACGGCGAGCGCTTCGTCGCGCAGGGCGAGGCGACGACCGACGAGAACGGCGCCTTCGCGGTCGAGTTCACGCCCGTCGCGGCGCCGACGGCGGACCTCGCGAATGACCCGTCGTTCCGGTTCACCGTGTCGGCGACCGTCACGGACGGCACCGGCGAGGCGCGCTCGGCGGAGTCGTCCTTCGAGATCGGAACCGTCGCCTGGCGCGCGGGCGTCTGGACGGACGGCGAGTGGCCGACCGCCGGCAGGCCCGTTGCCGCCAAGGTTTCGCTCGCCTCGCTCTCCGGCGCGGCCGTGCCCGTGAAGGGGACGCTCCGCATCTTCCGCCTGAAGGGGCCGGAGCGCCCCGTTCGCAAGCCGATCGGCCACGGGCGATGGGGCTACGTCGAGGAGGAGAACGGCCCCGGGAACTGGAGGACGTGGGAGCAGGGCGAAGAGGTCCTCTCGCTCGAGCTCGCCGAAGAGAAGGCCGAACCGTGGAAGGGCGAGCTCGACCTCGGCGCCGGCGCCTACCGGCTCGTCTTCGAGACGAAGGACCCGAACGGAAAGGCCGTCAAGGGGGTGGGCGGCGTCCTCGTCTTCGACCCGGCGGCGAAGGCGCTCGGAACCGCCGTGCCGGAGCTCTTCTGCGTCGAGGCGCACACCGTCAAGGTCGGCGGCACGATGCGCGTCTACTGGGGCACGGGCTACGAAACCGGCTACTGCCGCGTCCGGGTCTACAGCAACGGCAAGACGATCGTCGACGAGGCGGTGCGCGGCGGGACCCCCGTCTGGTTCTACGAGCTGCCCATCGCGGACGAGCACCGCGGCAAGATCGAGATCGAGACGACCTTCGTCCGCGAGAACCGCCTCTACCGCAACGAATCGGTCGTCTGGGTCCCGTGGGACAACCAGCATCTCGACATCGAGGCCGAGCACCTCTCCAGCAAACTCCATCCTGGCACGCAGGAGACGTGGACCTTCAAGGTCTCCGGCCCCGCCGAGGTGCTGGCCTTCCTCTACGACCGCTCGCTCGACGCCTACCGGTGGCACGACGTCTCGCTCGGCTTCTCGAACTACTTCACGCCGTGGGCGCCGCGCCGCGCCTACGCGCATCTCCAGAACGGGATGACCGGCCTCGTCCGCCTCGACGGTTTCTTCCCCAGCACGCGCGAGGGGCTCGACCTCCGGTGGCCCTCGTGGCAGGATCTGCCTTCGCGGTTCGGGCGGCGGCTCTACAAGAACCAATCGAGAGGATTCGCCGTGATGCGGTGTGCGGCCGCCGACGTCGAAGACGGGGATGTCTGCTACGAAATGGCGGCGGAAGAGGTCGGCGACGCCTTTTCCTTGACAGCGGGTGCGGTGGCGGCGGCCCCGGCGAGAGCGAACCTGGTCGGCTACGACGACAAAATGGCGATGCGCGAGGACCTCAAGGCGTCAACGGCGGAGCCGCCCGCCGATGTCGCCCCGCGCAAGAACCTGCAGGAGACGGCGTTCTTCCTCCCCGATCTCGAGACGGACGCGGAAGGCCGCGTGTCGTTCACGTTCACCGTGCCCGATGCGCTCACGGGCTGGAAGCTGCTGATGGTCGCGCACGACAACGGGCTGCGCGGCGGCGTCTACCGCAACGACGAGATCGTGACGACGAAGCCGCTGATGTGCGAGCCGAACGCCCCGCGCTTCGCCCGCGAGGGCGACGACTTCCTCTTCGCCGTCAAGGTGACAAACACGGAGGACGAGCCGCAGAGCGGCGAGGCGAGCCTGGCGCTGGAAGAGCTAGAGTCCCTAGCGTCGCTAGAGCCGCTAGCGCCGCTAGAGGGACTAGCTCCCCCTCCCCAGCCCTTCGAGCTCGCTCCCCACGAGTCGAAGACCTTCGAGTTCCGCGTCGCGATCCCCGACGGCTGCGGCTTCCTGAAATACGTCGCCAAGGCGAAGGGGGCGAAGTTCGCCGACGGCGAGGAGGGCGTGCTGCCCGTCCTCGCGCGGCGCATCCTCGTGCGCGAGGCGGTGCAGCTCCACGCGCGCGGCGCCGAGACCCGGACCTTCGCGCTCTCGAACCTCCTCGCGAGCGCGGGCTCGGACACGATCCGCCACGCGGGGCTCGAGGTGCGCGCCGTGTCGCGTCCGGCGTGGTACGCGGTGCTCTCGCTCCCGTATCTGATGGAGTTCCCGCACGAGTGCTGCGAGCAGACCTTCTCGCGCTACTACGCCAACGCGCTCGGCGCGTTCATCGCGAACGCCGACCCGCGCATCCGCGCGACGTTCGACGCCTGGAGGGCGGCCGGCGCGGAGGCGCTGAAGAGCCCGCTCGAGACCAACCCGCAGCTCAAGGCCGTCGCCCTCGAGACGACGCCGTGGGTGCGCGAGGCAGAGCACGAGACCGCCGCCCGCGCGCGGCTGGGCGAGCTCTTCGGAAGCGAGCGCCTCGCCGCCGAGCAGGAGCGCTGCCTCGGGAAGCTGCGCGAGACGCGCAACCGCGACGGCCTCTGGCCGTGGTTCCCGGGCGGGCCGTCGTCCGATTCCATCACGCTCTACATCCTCACCGGGTTCGCGCGCCTCAACCGCCTCGCGGCGATGGACTACCCGGACTTCTTCGCGGACGCGACGAAGGCGCTCGACCGCGAGGTCGCGGAGGACGTGAAGCGGCGCCTTCGCCTCGAGAAGGAGCAGAAGATCCCCTTCCGCGTGAACGGCTTCGACGTGCGCTGGCTCTACCTGCACTCGTTCGCGGGCGTGCCGGCGCCGAAGAACGGGAAGGACGCGGAGCTCTTCGTCGAGCACCTCCGCACGGAGTGGCCGGACCTCGGGCTCGAGACGCAGGCCGTCGCCGCGACCGCGCTGAAGCGCCGCGGCGAGGAGGCGCTCGCGCGCGAAATCCTCGCCTCCATCAAGGAGCGCGGCGTCCTCTCCGACGAGCTCGGGATGTACTGGAAGCGCCCGTACTTCTTCTCGTGCAGCCTCTTCGCGGCGCCCGTCTCGACGCAGGCGCTCGTCGTCGAGGCGTTCCGCGAGGTGACGGGCGACGAGGCGAGCGCCGACGCCTGCAACGTGTGGCTGCTCAAGCAGAAGCAGACGCAGGACTGGACCACGACCGCCGCGACGGCGGACGCGATCTACGCGCTCGTCCTCGGCGGCCCGACCGACCTGCTCGCGGGCGACGCGCTCGCGGAGGTGACGCTCGGCGGCGAGAAGGTCCCGGCGGAGAACGCCGAGGCCGGCACGGGGATGTGGTCGCACCGCTACGCGGCGGACGCGATCGAGCCCGGCATGGGCGAAATCGCGTTCACGGGCGCGGGCGGTAAGGGCGTCTCGTGGGGCGGCGTGCACTGGAGCTACTTCGAGGACGTCCTGAAGGTCCGCGCGCACGAGCCGAAGGAGCTGCGCGTCGAGAAGAAATACTACAAAAAGACGAAGGGCGCGGAAGGCACGCGCCTCGCGGCGCTCGGGGAGGCGCTCGAGCCGGGCGACGAGATCGTGGCGCGGCTGGAGATCACGAGCGACCGGACCTACGAGTTCGTGCACCTCTCCGACGAGCGCCCCGCGTGCGCGGAGCCGGTGGACGTGCTCTCGTCCTACCGCTGGCGGGACGGCGTGGGCTACTACCAGTCCACCAAGGACACGGCGACACACTACTACATCGACCGGCTGAACAAGGGCGTCTTCGTCCTGGAGACCTCCTACCGCGTGCAGCAGCGCGGCGTCTTCTCCGGCGGCCTGGCGACCATCCAGTGCATGTACGCCCCGGAGTTCACGGCGCACTCCGCCGCCGAGACCGTCCGCGTGAAGTAGCGCCGCGCGGGCGGTTGCATCGCGGTTTGCGGTTGGAAGAGGCGCGCCGGTTGTGGTAGACTCGGCGGCGTCCTTCCGACCGCGCGGCCCGAACGATCGACCGTGCGACCGTCTAACCGTGTGACCGTGTGACCGATCGACCATGCTCTACCATCTCCAGTTCCTCGCGAAGGCGTGGGGGCCGCTGCGCCTCTTCTCCTCGCACACGTTCCTCGCCAGCTTCGGCGCCGCGCTCGCGGCGCTGCTCGTGGGGCTCCTGCTGCCCCGCCTCTGGAACCTCCTGCCGCGCGACCGCGGCAAGGCGCTCGTGAAGGAGGGCGCCGCGTCCGCCGGCAAGCCGACCGGCGCGGGGCTGATCCTGCTGCTGCTCGTGCTGCCCGTCCTCGCCCTCGTGCTGCCGCTCGGCGACCGGTGGGGCGACCCGGACCTCAGGCAGTGGGGCGTCGTCGCGTGCCTCTTCGCCGCGATGGCGACGGGCTACTTCGACGACCGCGCCGAGCGCCCGTGGGGGCGCACGAAGAAGGGCCTGCTGGACCTGGCGGTCTCCGTCGCCGCCGCGCTCTGCCTCTCGGGCTTCTCCGACGTGCAGGTGTGGCTCCCGCTCGACACCGTGCTGCGCGCCGCGCCGCCGGACCCCGCCGCCGGCTACCAGCCGCTGCTCGTGCCGTGGTGGGGGCACCTGCTCTACGCCGTGCCGATCCTCTGGATCACGATGAACGCGACGAACTGCACCGACGGCGTCGACGGCCTCGCGGGCTCGCTCTCGCTCGTGGCGCTCTTCAGTCTCGCGGCGTTCCTCTACGGCGTGATCGGCCACGAGGAGGCCGCGCGCTACCTCCTCGTCCCGCACGACCCGGCCGGCGCCCGCTGGGCGATCCTGTGCTGCGTCGTGGGCGGCGGCGTGGCGGGGTACCTCTGGCACAACGCCGCGCCGAGCCGCGTGCTGATGGGCGACGCCGGCTCGCGCGCGCTGGGCCTGCTCATCGGCGTCGCCGTCCTCGCGACCGGCAACCCGTTCGTCGGCCTCGCGATCGCGCCCGTCATCCTCGCCAACGGCGCGACGGGCCTGCTGAAGATCCTGCTCCTCAAGGGCCTCGCGCGCCTCGGCGTGGACACCGGCTCGCCGGACGACGCCACGCGCGGCCACTGGCTCGCGCGCAAGCTGCGCAGCGTGCGCTTCCCGCTGCACGACCACTGCCGCGCGAAGCTCGGCTGGTCGGGCGAGCAGGTGCTCGTGCGCTTCGTCCTCGTCCAGGCGGCGCTGATGCCCGCCCTGTTCCTCCTCCTCGTCAAGATCCGGTAGAGGACGCGGCGAGGCCGCGGGCGAAGGCGAGCTGCGCCTCCGAGACGTCGATCGCCTCGCAGCGCACGCCCTTCTTCGCGAGGAAGACGCTGTTCTGCCCCTCGCCGCAGCCGAGCTCGAGCGCGGAGGACCCGGGCCCGAGCGGCGGCAGGACGCGAAGCTCCCGCTCGCCGGGGATCTGCGGCCCCCAGTGGAAGTCGTCCGTGCGGATGCGCGTGATGCGCGCGTATTCGGGCGCGAGGGCGTCCCAGTAGGCGCGCTGGGATTCGGTGCCCATCCTAGCCGCCGCCTTCGCCGCCGCCGGCCGATTCGTCGCCCCAGTCCACGCTGCTCCACGCCACGCGCTCCCACGTGGCCTCGCGGACGGCGAAGAAGCCGGGCAGTCCGGGCGGCATCATCTTCGTGTAGGCCCAGGAGCGCTGGGGCGCGATGTAGACCTTGTCGTTGGCCCCCGGCTTTCTCCATTTGTCATCGTCCCGTGTGTTCCAGAGACAGATGATCGAACCGTTGAAGTAGGAGACTTGGCCAGTCCAGTTCTCCACGAATCGGATGATGTTCTCCAGACCGCCGGAATAACCGGTGTCGGGGGTGTCGTCCGTCGCCGGAACGGAGGGGTAGATGCCCATCATCAGGACGGAATTGATGGTGGTCGTGACCGCCTTCCTTTCCGCCTTGCCCAATGGATACGTCCATGAGTCGGGGCGGATGGTTCCGCTACCGCCGGAGGTGGACCAATAGGCGTTCTGGAGCGTCGAATTCCCGGGGCAGGGTATCATCCAGGCGTCCTGCCAGCTCTTCGACATCTGCGTGATGCGGTCTCCGGCGATAAGCGTGTTGCGGTAGAGCTCCGTTCCATCGGAGTCGTATCCGACGACCTTCGTGTTGAAGTCGCCTTCCACGTAGACGGCCCGGTCCGTGACGATGCTCAGGTCCATCCCCGGGTCGCAGCCGTTCCGGATGCGAACGCAGGGAACGGGATGGAAGGTGCCGCCCTTCGTGTAGTCATTGCCTCCGCTGGGATACCGCTCCTGCTGCCAGACGCCGTTCTCGTCCTGAGAGACCTTGAATCTTTCCCCGATCAGCATATCCGGTTCGTCCATCTCGATGTAGAGGATCTTGTCGATTCCGGCTTCGCCTCCCGGCGCGTCGTTCAGGGCGCTCTTGACGGCGGGAACGCTGAGGAACTGGTCCAGGTAGATGTCCGCCGGCGCCATCATGAAGTGCTGGCGCTGGTCGAGGAACATGTTCCCTTTCTTCCGGATGCCGGCGTCGTCCGTGGGATCCGCCCGCACGGTCTGGATGCCGGTCCCCTTCTTTTTCAGGATGTAGGAACTCGTCTTCGGATTCTTGGCGTAGATCTTGTGGCGGGCGTAGCCGGGATTGAAGCTCCCCTTGCTACCGCCAGGCGTTCCTGCGCGGTTGAGGCCCGTGTCCCACTCGTTCTTCTGGGAATCGGCCCAGGAGTAGGAGGAGAGCGCCAGCGCGGTAAAGAGATTGTCCGAGCCCCATCCGTTGCCGGGGACGGAGATTCCGGGATGGTTGTTCATCCACCACGTGTCGTCCTCGTTCTTGGGGGGCGTATACTGGGGCACCCACTCCCAGTTTTCGCCCCAGCTCGGCTTCTCGTTGAACGTGCCGTACCAGTATCCGGGGATGTAGCGGGTCTTCTCCCCGTCCCATCCCTTCCAGTAGCCGGGCTGGTAGGGCTCGGCCTGGTTCGCGTCGATCGCCTCGGCGGTGGTGGCGCGCTCGACGATGTAGTTCCCGTGGACGTTGTCCTTGAGCGTGTAGGAGCCGTCGGAGAAGACGTGGAGCGTGAGCGCGGCCCGGTTGGCGAATTTCTGCGTCTCGGTCGCCGCGTGGTAGCCCGGATCGGACGGATCCTTCGGCGGCTCGATGAGCGTGTGCTCGTCGTCCTCGACGCTGATCGGGGGCGCCAGCTTCGGGACGCCGTTCTGGCCCGACTGGATGGCGTTTCCGTAGTAGAGGGAGCTCTGCGAGATCCAGTCGGTTCCGATCTCCTCGTCGATGAAGCGCTCTCCGTCCCACGTGTTCACGAGGTTCTGGGAATCCTTCGAGGAGGGGGAGAGAACGTTGTCGTCGCCGAAGCGGAAGAAGACCATGTTGCCGCTGGCCGTGTCGCGCCAGTTCTTGCGGCCCCTCTGGGTCTTGCGGCCGTGGTAGAAGACGCCGTTGCAGGTGACGTTGCGGTCGAACGTCACCCACTTCGAGACGTAGAGGTCGCTGTTGGTATGGATCTTGCCGCGGAACGTGAGGTCCGAGCCTTTGCTTCCGACGTTCGCCTCGAGGTCGCCGTCGAAGAACACGGCGTAGTCGGACATTTTCTCGCCGATGGCGCTGATGGTGACGCGCAGCGCGCAGGAGACGCCGGACTCGAGGTTGCGCGCGCCGGAGATCACCTCGATGCTCCCCTCCTCGGCGACCGTGGTGCCGCTGGAGCTGGAGTGCGATACGGGCCGGACGACGAGCCGCAGCTCGTATTCCGAATCCGGGGAGGGCGGTGTCCCGATCTCCCCGTAGTTCGCGTAGAAGCCGGAGACGCCGCCGTCCAGCAGCAGCTGGCGCGTCCGCATCACGCCGAAGCCGAGCCCCGCCTCGGCGACGACGAACGCGCGGCGAACGTCGAGCGTGCGGCGCGCGAGGCGCATCGAGCGAACGGAGAACGCCGAGACGAGCCCGACGACGAGGCAGATCGTGAGCATCGTCACGAGAACCGTCATCAGGACGACGCCCGACCGGCGGCGGGTCGCCGCGGAACGGGAATTGCCGGTCTCCGGACGCAAGATGAAAGCATTCATGTCAGTCCAGCTTTCTCTTGAGGTTGCGGCAGGAGCCGATGACGACGACGTTCATCCCCTGGCGACCGGGGCCGGTCACGTCCCGTTCGCCCGACGCGACGGGAGGGTCGCCGATATGGGCGCAGAGCGCGACGGACGATCCCGTGACGATGTGGAAGACGGGTTCGCCGGAATCCGCCGGGGAGACCCAGTCGCAGAGGACGCGGACCGGATTGTTCCCCTTTCCGTTGGGTCGGTGGACGATCCTTGACGCGGCGACGGTCGATCCCTCCTCGTAGCCGATCCATTCGGCGAAGCTGTCGGCCTCGGACCGGCCGACCATCGCGGCCTCGTTCGGGTAGACAGAGACGCCGCGATTGTCCGCGTCGACGAGCAGGCAGTAGTTGCCCTCGACGAGGTCCTCGAACGCGGTCTGGAGGACGCGCGCCTTGTTGTTGAACTCGACCTGATACCGCAGTGCGCGGCCCTCGCCCGAAAGGAAGAGATAGAGCGAAAGGGTGGCGGCGACGATGGTCATCCCCGTCGCCGAGGCGATGAGCACCTCGGCGAGTGTGAATCCGGATCTTGCTTTTTCCTTCATCGCGGCGCCTCCGTCATTTATAGGACATGGATGCCTGCCCGCAGGAGAGCGAAAGCGTGTAGCGGGTCATGTCCTGGGACTCCCCCTCGTCCGTCGCGACGGATTCCGTCGCCGTCGAGACCGAAACGACGAGCGGATCGGAGAGGGCGTGGGCGGTGAAGGCGACGGTCTTCCCGTTGGCGACGGATCGGCTCGCTCCGCCGAGCGTCACCGACTGGCGGCCGCCGCCCCCCGGCATCACGACGACGGTCGTGGCGCGCAGCGTGGAGGGCATCTCGGAAAGGTTGAGCTGCGTGTAGGTCGCTCCGTCCACGGTCCGGATGTAGAACATCTGCGGAATCGCGTAGTTCGGATTGAGGTCGAGCGT
The DNA here is from genome assembly GCA_947169825.1 of uncultured Verrucomicrobiota bacterium. GTDB lineage: Bacteria > Verrucomicrobiota > Kiritimatiellia > RFP12 > UBA3636 > UBA3636. Next base: position 11,287 of record CAMVRE010000019.1, read on the forward strand.
CGCGCTCAGCGGACCCGACACGGCGTAGGTCGAATAGCCGTCGACGATGACGCCGTGGAGGGTCTCCGAGCGAAGCCGCCCGCGAAACGTCCAGCGGCACGTGATCGCGACGTTCTTCACCTTCACGCCGCCCTCCAGGATGTCCGGAACGATCGAGTTGGTGATTTCGGCCATCAGGCGGCCCTTCGTCGGATCCTTCGAAAGGGATGACAGCAGGACGTTCGTCGTCGGAAAGCCCGTATCGTCGACATTCTCCCACGCGACGGCCTTCATCGACTCGTAGCGCTCCATGCAGAGCCCCTGCGCGGCGATGCGGTCCGCCGTGGCGCGGGCGTGGTCCTTTACCGTGAGGATGCCGCGGAAGACGCAGGCGGACAGGATCGCCACGAGGGCGCCGGCGACGGCGACCTCCATGAGCGTGAAGCCGGATCTGAAATGTCGGGAACCCATCGGAAGCTGAGGAGGAACGTTGAAAGGGTTGAAAGGGTTGAAGGGGTTGAAGAGTGTGAAGGGGGGCGAGGGGGCGGTCCTGCCGCGTTAGAGCGTGTGGCCCTTGGACGCGGCATTGGGGCAGGTGACGGTCCAGGTGTCGGAGTCCTCGTCGTAGGAGATCGAGTAGGCGGCGCCGCCGGAAGGGCAGCCGAACGCCTCGGGAAGATACCTGTTCTTGTTGCTTGCGCTTTCGGTTCCGGAGACGAGCACGTCGATCGTCCCGGCCGTCCGAAGGGTGTTCAGCACGTCGTAGTCGCGCTCGAGCCGGGCCTCCTCGATGGCGGAGAGGATGGTGCGCATCTGGTCCTGGCAGCCCTCCCGCTCGGCTCCCTTGCGATAGCCGGTCATGCTGGGAACGGCGATGGCGAGAAGAATGCCGATGATGGCGACCGTGATCACCACCTCGATGAGCGTGAAACCGTTGCGGAACGTTCGAACCATGTCTGCGCCCTCCGGGGGCCGTGGCGGGGTCGGTTCCCCCGCACGCCACGGAGTATAGCGCACCCGCGCCCTCGCGCGCAAGGAAAAAACGCGCGCGGGGGCGTCAGCCGCCGTCGTCGCGGGGACCGGGGCGCGGGGCGCGCCGGAGGAAGCCGGGCCATCGGTCCGGGACGGGGTCGTAGCCGTGCGGTCCGAAGGGGCGGCACCGCAGGAGGCGGCGGGCGGTCAGCCACGAGCCGCGGACGAGGCCGAAGCGCTCGAGGGCGCCGATCGCGTAGTTCGAGCAGCTCGGCTCGAATCGGCACGCCCCGGAGAAGAGCGGTCCGATCGTCACCTGGTAGGCGCGGACGAGGAGGATGCCGAGTCTCTTCATCGCGGATGTCCCGGTCGCGAGACCGTCAGGCCGTCCGATCGTCGGACCGCCCGGCCGGTTCGGCGGGGAGAAGGCCCGCCGCGCGGCAGACCTTCTCCAGGTCGGCGCGGACCGCGGGCTCCCTCGCCTCGAGGATGCGGCGCTTGGCGACGAGGACGAGGTCCCAGGGTCCTCCCGCGAACGACGGGCGCAGGCGCCGGAACGATTCGCGCAGGAGGCGCTTGGCGCGGTTGCGCTGCCAGGCGTCGTGGAACGTGCGCTTGGCGGCCGTGACGCCGAGCCGGTGCGAGGCGGTCTCGGACGGCGCGTGCCACGCGACGAGGTAGCGGCCGACGCGCTTCGTGTCCGACGCGTAGAGCTCCTCGAAGCGGCGGCGCGAGGCGATGCGGGCGGAGCGGGGGAATAGAAAGGCGCGCCGCCGGGGCGTCTCCGCCCCGACGGCCGATGCGCTGGCGGTTCCGGCCGGTTTCTCGGCCATCGCCGGGCGCCTTCCCTAGACCTGGGTGAGGCGCACGCGGCCCTTCTGGCGGCGGCGCTTGAGGACCTTGCGGCCGTCGGCGGTGGCCATGCGGGCGCGGAAGCCGACCTTGCGGGCGCGCTTGATCTTGGAGGGCTGGTAGACCTGCTTCATGGTAAGACTCCTGTCGGGTTGCGTGAAACGCGGGCGGAGGATAGCGGAAACAAAACCGGAAGTCAACGGCAAAATCGCCATCCGGAAAACGTTTGACACGCTCCCCGGTTTTTGCTAACCTCCCGCGCCGTTCCACCGATTTCGAAAGAAGAAAGGTCCCACCCCATGAGCCAGCACTCCAGCCTCAAAGGTTCCAGCCAGATCGCGGTCCGCCGCAACGTCCTCAAGCGCCACGAGCGCGTCGACCTCCTCATGAAGCGCGGCCAGTGGAAGAAGGGCGACCGCGGGTTCGGGCTCCCCAAGACCAAGCCCGAGGAGTAGTCCCCTCCCCTTCCCCTCCGGCCCGTCCGGAACGAACGCGCGCCGCGCCCCTCCCGGGACGCGGCGCTCCGTTTTCCGCGGGCGGGCCCTGGAGCGGTTTCACAAAATGCGCGGCCGCCGGGACGGCGGCCGCGGAAAGCTGGAACCGCCCTAGAACCGGCGGGTCGCCGAGAACGCGACGCAGTGGCCGTCGGCGTTCTGGTACTTGCCCGAATAGACGCCGTTCCTCACGCGCGCGTGGACGCGGTAGTCCTCGACGTATTCGTAGAAGTAGGAGCACTCGAACGCCCAGTCCTCGCCGCTCCAGCCGAGGCCGAGCGCGAAGATGCTGCGGTTGTCGCCCGGGACGAGGTAGTCGGCGTAGGCGCCGTTGATCGGGGACTGGTCCCACGTGTAGCCCGCGCGGGCGGTCCAGTGCTCGTCGAGCGCGTAGTCGGCGCCGACGCTGGCGCGCCACGCGTCGTGCCACTTCTTCTGGCTCGCCAGCTCGCTCCGGCCCGGGAGCATCTCGTCCTCGAGCTTGATCAGCAGGTCGTCGTAGAGGTGCCACGTCGTGAACGTGAGGCCGCCCGAGAGCGCGAGGCGCTCGGTCGCCTGCCACGTGAGGCCGGCCATGAACTTGTCGGGGTTCCAGTTGCGGGCGGTGAACGGCGTGTCGTTGAACGCGCCCGGCGCCATCGCGGCGACGGCCGGCGGCTTCCTCCAGGTCGCGTCGCCGCGGACCTTGAACTGGATGCGGCTGTGGTAGGCGGCGCCGAACGTGAGGTCGTCGGTGATCTTCCACTGCAGGCCGAGGTCGAGCGCGGGGTGGACGTCGTCGCCGTGCAGGTCCTGGTCGACGTCGAACGGCGAGGGGGACGGATCGTTGTAATTGCGGAGGCCGGTCATCCCGGCGGCGTCGAGCCGCTGCGCCAGCTCGATGTCGAAGTAGCGGATCGAGAGGCCCACGGCGAGCGAGAGGCGGTCGTTCACCTTCCACGCGAGCTGCGGGGCGAAGTCCATCGAGAGGATCTCGGCCTTGTAGTTGCCGTAGCGGCCCGCCCAGGTGCGCGGGAAGTTGGCGCCGAGGCCGTAGCGCGTGAAGGCGCCGAAGCCGAACCAGAGCGAGTCGTTCAGCTGGTGCGTCACGTAGGCGCTCGGAAGCGTCCAGACCTTGCGGTGGGCCTTGCCGACCAGTCGCTCGCCCGTGTAGGGGTTCACGGCGAGCACCTCGGCCTCGGGCCGGATGCACGACACGCCGAACTCGACCTGCGTGCCGGGCAGCGCCGTGATCGCGGCGGGGTTGAAGTAGAGCGCGCCGGGCTCGGTCGCGCCCGCGCCGGACATGAGCGAGGCGGGGTTCACGTTGCCGCGGGCGGAGCCCTCCTCGAGGGCGAAGCCGGCGGCCTGCGCGGCGGAGGGCAGGAGAGCCGCGAGGGCGACGGCGGCCAGGGAGGAGAGAAGCGCGCTCGCGCGCGGGGATGGATCGTGTTCCATGTTTTCCGTGTTGGGTTGGGAGGTTGGCAGATGAGGAAACGACGGGCGTGGATTCTAGCACCCTACGCTTCGCGAGTCCAGACCTGCATCTCGGCGGGGCCGCGGTTCTGCCAGAGCGCGTAGGGGATCGCGACGAAGCGGCGGCGGCGGGTGCGCGTCGCGGCGGCCGAGTAGAGCGCGTCGCCGGGGCGCGTCGTCTCGAGCGCCGTGCCCGCGATGGCGACCGTCCCGCGCGGAAGCCCCTTCGCGGCGACGAGCCGGAAGTCCTGCTTCGCGGGGATCGAGAGGCGGTGCAGGGCGGGGCCGTTGTCGACGCTCTCGAGCGCGTAGACGAGCGGGCCGCGCTGCAGCGCGATCCGGCCGGCGTCGGCCTCGACGTTGTCGTTCGCGCGCAGGACGCGCACCGGCATCGCGAGGTCGAGCGCGACCTCGTCGCCCGGCTTCCACGCGCGTTCGACCGAGACGAAGCCGTCCTTCGGTTTCGCGGCGAGGCGCTTGCCGTTGACCGCGAGCGTGAAGGAGGAACACCAGTCGGGAATTCGGAGGGACAGGTTGAAAGTTGAAAGGGCAAAGGGTAAAGTTGCCTTGCCGGCGAGCGCGCCGTTCGAACTTTTCCCTTTGCACTTTACACTTTCAACCTCCGGGTCCGGGGCGAGGAACGAGACCCGGACCCGACCGTCGTAGGGGTATTTGCCCTCGACGACGATCCGCAGGCCGCTCTCGAGCCTCAGCTCCGACGCGGCGGGGACGCAGAGGCGGACCTCGCCGGGGCGCACCGCCCAGCACAGCTGCGCGGCCTGCGGCCAGAAGCGGGCGAAGTTGGTGGGGCAGCAGGAGCAGTAGAACCACGCCTGGCGCTCGCGGGCGTAGGGCGAGTCGGGGCCGGAGGCGAGCGGGTTCTGGTAGAAGAAGCGGTCCCCGGAGAGCGAGACGCCGGAGGGGATGCCGTTGTAGAGCGCGCGCTCGAGGACGTCGAGGTAGCGCGCCGCGCCGGTGCAATCGTGCAGGCGGCGCGAAAGGAGCGCGAGCCCGATCGCCGCGCAGCTCTCGGCGTAGGCGGTGAGGTTGTCGAGCTTGAAGTCGCGCTCGAACGCCTCGTTTCCGCGGTCGGTGCCGATGCCGCCCGTGACGAGCATCCGGCGCTCCGTGGCGTTCTCCCACATCGCGACGGCGGCCTCGAGCAGGCCCGCGTCGGACCGGGCGTCCCCGGCGTCGACCATGCCGCAGCAGAGGTAGGCCCAGCGCACGGCGTGGCCGACGGCCTCGCGCTGCTCGCGCGGCGGCCTGTGCGCCTGGAGATACGGGAGGCGCCATTCCTGCCAGCCCTCCTTCTTCACGTAGTAGTTCGGCTTGCGGCCGCGCTCGTCGACGAAGTAGTGCGCGAGGTCGAGATACTTCCGCTCCCCGGTCGCCCGCGCGAGGCGGCAGAGCGCCAGCTCGATCTCCTCGTGGCCGGGGTAGCCGCGCATCTGGCCGCGCTTGCGGCCGAACGTCTTCGCGATCAGGTCCGCGTAGCGGCGCATCGCGTCGAGGAAGAAGCGCTCGCCCGTCGCCTCGAAGTGCGCGACGGCGGCCTCCATGAGGTGGCCCGCGCAGTAGAGCTCGTGCCAGTCGTGGAGGTTCGTCCAGCGCTTCTCCGGCTCGACGAGCGTGAAGTGCGTGTTGAGGTAGCCGTCGGGCCGCTGCGCGGAGACGATGAGGCGCGCGAGGGAGTCGAGCCTCCTCGCGAGCGCGGGGTCGGGGCGGCGCGCGATCTCTCGCGCCATGCCCTCGGCGACCTTCGCGACGTCGCTGTCCCAGAAGATGTGGGGCCACCACCTGTCGCCCTTCTTCCACCTGAGCTTCAGGGCGTCGATGCAGTGCTCCTTCTCGAAGTGCTTCAGGCAGGCGGGTATCGTGGCGGCGCGGTTCGCCTCGACGCGGGGGGCGAGGACGGGATCGGCGAGCGAGACGGCGGACGGGGCGGGGGTTGCGTATCTCATGGCGCGCGATTCTACCATGCCTCTCGCGCGGCGCACAAGGCCGCGCGGGGATCAGCGAGGATCAGCGGCGGAAGACCAGGACGTCGGGGAACCAGCGCCAGGCGTCGGCGGAGAAGTCGCGAAGGATCGCGAGCGCCGGGACGAGCCGCGCCGGCGAAAGCGCGACCCAGGCGCAGAGCAGGAACAGCTCGTTGAGCAGCAGGACGAGGACGAACGAGAAGAGGAAGCCGTAGGCGTCGAGGTCCGTCTGGCGCTGGAGCAGCGCGTTCACGGTGAAGCAGAGGTGGAAGCCCCACGCCGCGCCGACGATTCCGGCGGCGACGAGCCCCGCCGGCGTCCCGACCATCGGGACGGCGAGGGACGCGAGCCCGAAGAGCAGCAGCGCCGCGACGGCGGGGAGCGGGAAGAAGTAGGGCGCGAGGAGGTTGAGCGCGTTCGGGCGCGAGACGTCGACCGAGCCCTCCTCCTCCGCGACGCGCAGCCGCGTGACGCGCGCCCCGGAGAGCAGGCCGAAGAGCGCGTGCGTCGTCTCGTGGACGGCGACGTAGGCGATCGCCGGGATCCGCACGGCGACGAACGCGAGCGCGAAGAGGCATGCGCCGAGCAGGAACGCTCCGGCGGGCGCCGAGAGCCCGAGGAGGGAGGGATCCTCCGGCGCCAGGACCTCCAGCAGCCGGATCGCGCGCGGAACGGCGGCGAGGCCGGGGACGAGCGCGAACGCCGCGGCGAAGAGGACCGCCCGGAGCCAGGGCGAAGGGGGCCGGGGCCTCGCATGGCGCCGGGGCTCCGCGGCGCCGCGCCGCGGAGCGCGCGATTTTTTCGTTGACCCGAAGGACGGTTTCATCTATTCTAGACGCCCTCCGAACACGGAACCCACCAGGAGCACATCCACCCATGCCCAACATCAAGAGCGCAATCAAGCGCGACGCCATCTCCAAGGCCCGCCGCCTCCGCAACCTCTCCAACAAGAGCCGGCTCAACACGGCGCGCAAGACGTTCCTCGCCGCGATCGAGGGCGCCGACGCCGCGAAGAAGGAGGCCGCGCTCCGCGCCTTCTCCTCCGAGATCGACAAGGCCGCCAAGAAGGGCGCCATCACGAAGAACGGCGCCGCTCGCCGCAAGTCCCGCGCCGCCGCGCTCGTCGCGGCCGCGAAGGCCTAGGGGACCGGATCCGAGACCAGGGTTCCACGCGGAAGGCCCGGCGCGTCGCGCCGGGCCTTCTTCGTTCTGCGAGCGGTCCGGTGCCGTGAACGGCATCCGCGAATTCCTACCAGACGTCAACGCAGCCGTTGACGATCGCCTCGGCGAGGTTCTTCGCGGTCGTGGGGAGCCGGGCCAGCTTGTTCGCGACGGCGCCCTGTCCGCCGGCGAACGCTTCGGTCCCCTGGACTTCCGTCGGCCCGAAGATCGGCGTTTCCGCGGTTTCGCCGGCGGCGGCGCGCGGGAGCTTGACGAAGGAAACGCGGGCGGTAAGATACATGCGGTATTCGGTCGGGCTCTGCGTACTGGCGCGGTTGTAGGCGGTCGCCACCTGCTCGTATTTGACGAGCGTCACGTCGAGGCGGGTCGTGGCATAGGCCTCGTCGGAGACGATGCGCAGCGTGCCCTCGCGGCGGATCTCCTTCTCGAGCGCGCGGCGCAGCTCGGTGGCGGCGCGGGGCTCGCCGGACTCGTTGAGGATGGCGGGGATGTAGACGTCGCGGCAGTCCTCGGGCAGCGTCGTGCCGAGCTGGTATTCGGACGCGCACCCGGAGAGCAGGAGCGCGGCGGCGGCGAGGAGGCAGGCGTGGAAGAGTCGTTTCATGGCGCGTGATTCTAGCGCGTTCCCGATTCGGGGTCAAGGATTTGTCCGCCGTCGGGCGGCGTGCTAGAATGGCGCGCCATGAACGACCTTCCCCCGCTCTTCGCCGCGCCGCCATCGGTCTACGCCGTCGGCGACGAATACCGGATCTGCGCGCCCGTGGCCGCCGAGTGCACGATGTGGGTCGAATGCGCCGGGCGGGCGCACTACGACCACGCCAACGGCATCCTGCGCTCCGGGCGCCCGGTGCACGTCGCGTCGCTCCCGCAGCGCGACCTCGACCGCGCGCGCGCCTACGCCGTCTGCCTCCGCCCGATCGTGAAGCGCGAGGCCTACTTCACGAAGACGCTCGACGTGCAGCGCCTCGAGGTCGCGCGGTTCCGTCCCGTCGCGCCGCGCGGCGGCGTCCTGCGCCTCCTCAACGTCGCCGACACGCACAGCTTCGTCGAGGGGCCCGTCGGCGCGGCCGCCGGCCTGAGGGAGCGGCCGGACCTGCTGCTCCTCAACGGCGACATCCCCGAGGACTGCGGGAGCCCCGAGCGCATGGCCGTGCCGCACCTCATCGCGGGGCGGATCACGTGCGGCGCGTACCCGTGCGTCTTCGCGCGCGGCAACCACGACCTGCGCGGCGTCTTCGCGGAGCAGTACGCGGAGCTCACGCCGACCGACGGCGGCCGCTCCTACTGCGAGTTCCGCGCGGGGCCGGTCTGGGGCCTTTCGCTCGACACGGGCGAGGACAAGGTCGACGGCTGCCCCGAATACGGCCACACGGTCTGCTGCGAGGCGTTCCGCGAGGAGGAGGAGGCCTGGCTGCGCGGCATCGTGCGGCGCGGGCCGCCGCGCGGCGCGAAGTGGCGCATCGTCGTGTGCCACAATCCCTTCTCGCACCGCATCCGCCCGCCCTTCGACATCGAGGGGCCGCGCTGGCGCCGCTGGTGCCGGATGGTCGCGAGGCTGCGCCCGCAGGCGATGCTCGCGGGGCACCTGCACGAATGCTGGCTCGAGCCGCCCGGCGGCGCGCACGACGACTACGGCGCGCCGTGCCCGGTCGTGTGCTCCTCCCTCGTCGACAAGGGGCGCGGGACCTACACGTGCGGCGCCGTCGACATCCGCGCGGACGGCGCGATCGACGTCCGCTTCGTGGACGAGCGCGGCCGCACCACCGGGCGCGCGCGCCTGCCCGCCCCTCGCGCCAAGTCGAGGTAGAGTCACATGGAACGAACGCATACAACGGGCCGCGAACGCCCGTCGGGCATCCCCCGCCTCGCGACGACTCCCCTCGACCGCTTCCTGCGCTACGTCGCGTTCGACACGCAGTCCTCCGCGAAGACCGGGAACCACCCCTCCACGCCCGGACAGCTCGTGCTCGCCGACTCGATCGCGGACGAGCTCCGCGCGCTCGGCGCGCGGAACGTGAGCCGCTCGCCCGACGGCTACGTCTACGCGACCGTTCCCGCCTCGCCCGGGCGCGAGAACGAGCCCGCGCTCGGGTTCGTCGCCCATCTCGACACCGCCGCCGAGGCCTCCGGCGCCGGCGTGAGGCCGCGCGTCGTTCGCTACGAGGGCGGCGTCCTCCCGCTCGGGACGTCGGGGCGGGGTCTGGACCCCGCCCCGACGCCGGAGCTGGAGCGGCTCGTCGGCAGGACGCTCGTCGTCACCGACGGCACCACGCTCCTCGGCGCCGACGACAAGGCCGGCCTGGCGATCGTCGTCTCCGCCGCCGCCGCGCTGCTCGCGCCGGACGCCCCCTCGCACCGCGAAATCCGCATCGCGTTCACGCCCGACGAGGAGATCGGCGAGGGGCCGCTCGGCTTCGACGCGGAGGCGTTCGGCGCGCGCGCCGCCTACACGGTCGACGGCTCCGACCTCGCCTCCGTCGGCTGCGCCAACTTCAACGCCGCGCTCGCGGTTTTCTCCGTGCGCGGCGTCGCCGTCCACCCTGGCTCCGCCAAGGGCGCGATGCTCAACGCGATCAAGGTCGCCGCCGAGATCCTCGCCGCGCTCCCGCCGGACGAATGCCCCGAGAGGACCGAGGGGCGCGAGGGGTTCTTCCACCCCGACGAGCTCTCCGGGACGGTCGGCTCGGCGCGGCTCGAGCTGCTCGTGCGCGACCACGACGCCGCGAACTTCGAGCGCCGCAAGGAGGAGCTGCGCCACATCGAGCGCGACCTCAACGCCAAATACGGCGAAGGGACCGTCTCGCTCGACCTGCGCGACCAGTATCGCAACATGGAGGACGTGCTCCGCGGACGGCCGGAGCTCGTCCGCGCCGCGATGGAGGCCATCGCCGCCGAGGGCTACGAACCGCGCCTCTCCGCCGTCCGCGGCGGGACCGACGGCGCCACGCTCTCCTGGCGCGGCATCCCGTGCCCCAACATCGGCTTCGGCGGTCGCAACTGCCACGGCGAGCGCGAGTTCCTGATCGTCGAGGAGTTTGAGGCCGCCTACCGCGTCGTCCTCCGCCTCGCCACGCGGAGAGAGACCGGACCGCGAGAGGGTTTCTGACCTCACGCGGAGTTCGCGGAGTCCGCGGAGGTCGAATCTCGCGCAGAGAGCGCAGAGCCCGGCCTCTACTTCCGTCCATCCCTTCACGGAAGCCTCCGCGGCCCTTCCGCGCCGACAACTATATCACCCTTTTCCCGCGCGCCGGATTCGATTCCACCGTGCGTGATTTTGATGCATTTCACATCTTCCGGAGCTGGAAAACGGCGAAAATCACTCACGGTGGAATCGAACGGGGAAGCGGCGGGAGCGGCAAGCGTTTCGGGTGGTGAATCACGGCGAGCGGCGGGGGCGGAAAACCGGCTCGCCGAGGGGGAAGGGAAGCCGGCAATTGTGGGAAAGTGTGGGAAATGCAAAAACGGGGTCAAAACTCCTTGACACCGCCCCTCCCCTTCTGTATCCTCGCCCTCGTCGCAACCCGCCGTGGCGGGGTCTCCACCCCGCCACACCGGAAAAAGTTTCAAAAACCATGAACGTTTTTCCTCGAAACCGCGTCTATGGATGCTGAGGGGCCCCAGGCTATCGGGGACCCTTGCCATTCCCAACGCAAAGACCGTCAACAAATGAAACGCTTCCTCCGCTCCCTCGTTCCCGAATCCCCCTGGTGCGCCAACGCCGCCGCGTGGTGCGGGCTCGCCCTCACCGGCTTCTACGCGCTCGCGCTCGCGGCCCGCGTGGGCGACATCGTCTGCGAGCGGATGGCGCGCGCGCGGATGCTGCAGGAACTCGCGACGGGCGCCGCGGTCCACCTGCCGGATTCCGGGGAGACCGTCGGCGTGCACACGGTTTCGGTTTCGGTCTCCGGGGCGCTCACGCCGCTGCTCGCCGCCGCCGCGCTGCTGGCGGTCGCGCACGCTCTCGCGCTTGCGTCGGAGCTGCGCGGTCCGGCCGCGCCGCCGCCCGTCCGCCCGCGCCGCGGAGCGACCGCCTTCGCGACGGCGTTGGCCGTGGCGGCGGTCCCGTTGGCCCTGTTCGGCCTGGTCACGGTCTCCCTCGCGATCGTCGGATGGGAAGGATTCGGCGCCTTCCACGCCCTTTGGAGCGTGGCCGGGGGCGGACTGGGCGTCGCCTTCGTGCTGGGGCTTTCCGTCCTCCCGTTCTGCCTGCTCCGGCTGGCCGACCGCGCCGTGCCGGCGGCGGACGCCCCGGCGGACGCCGCCGCGCTGCGCCGCCTCGAAGCGTGGACGTCCGCCGCGCTGGCAGCGGGCGGCGCGCTGGCGGCGCTCGACGCGCTG
>CAMVRE010000020.1 GCA_947169825.1 uncultured Verrucomicrobiota bacterium
CCCGCGCAGGGCTGCAACGCCGGAGGGGCGGCCGGCGGCAGCAACGGCGTTCCGTCGGGCGGCGGCGGCGCGGGCGCGGCGTCCGCGACGGTGAACGGCGTGAAGGGACAGAGCGCGAGCGGCGCGGGCGGCGCGGGACGCACGAGCGACATTTCCGGCACGGCGCAGATGTATGGCGCGGGCGGCGGAGGAGGCAACTACAACTACACCGGCACCCCCCAGCAGGCGCCCGGCGGCGACGGCATCGGAGGCTTCGGCCAGGGCGACACGAACGTCCTGACCGGCAACGAGAAGGGGCGCGACGGGTTCGGCGGCGGCGGCGGCGGCGGAAGCAACAAGTCGACCTACATCGCCGCGGACGGCGGCTGCGGCGTCGTGGTCATCCGTCTCTCGAACACGGACGCCGTCTCCGAGGACCCGCGCTTCACGGTCTCCGCCACCGAGCCGCTCCCGGACGGCGCCGTCTTCACGGTCGCGGTCTCGGAGGCCGGCTCGCTCGCGAGCCAGGGCACGGTCGAGGTCGTCGCGCAAATCGCCGAGGACGCGTCGGCGTGGGATGCGACGACGGGCGCGTTCACCGGAACCGAGCGGACGATCGGGACGGGCCTCGGCAGCGGTGCGCACGCGCTGCGCGCCTACGGGCTCCGGCCGTCGCACGCCTACGTCGCGAAGATCGTCGTGCGGAACGACGGCGGCGGCGAGGCGTCGTCCGAGGCGTTCGCCTTCACGACCGCGGCCCTCGTCGAGGCGCGCTGGGTCGTGGGCTCCGGCGGGAGCGCGGCGGCCGGCGTCCCCGGCCTCTACCAGAAGCTCGTCATGGGCAACAAGCTCCTGACGGCGACCTTCGACCCGTCGGAGGAAGGCGTCACGGTCCAGAACGGCACGGTCGCGGCCGGCATCGCGAACCACACGCAGAGCGGCTGCAATCCGATCCACGGTTCGACCTACCTCGACGAGTCCGGCCGCGGGTGGAGCATCGGCGTGGGCTGCAACTACCTCTACCGCGGCTACATCCGCCTCGAGGCCGGGACGACCTACCACTTCTACTGCCGCTACTGGGACGGCGCGCGCATCGTGATCGACGGCGAGCAGATCGTCCGCAGCGACGGCGAGCGCACCTCCTCGGCGGCCTACGTCCCCCAGACGACGGGCTGGCACTCCTTCGCCGCCTGGCTCTGCTGCGAGAGCGGCGGCAGCAACTTCGGCGTGACGCCCGGCTGGACGCTCGGCATGGGCTACAACGTCGAGGGCGAGGCGTCGCCCTCGGGCGTGCCCGGGGCCGGCTGGGCGCCGATCGAGAACACCGCCGACAACGTCTTCCTGCGCACGCAGCCCGAGGGCCGCCTGGTGGACATCTCCTCGTGGTCGCTCGACGCGGGCGCCGGGACCGCGACGTTCGAGGCCGCGCTCGGCGCGGGGGACTCCGAGACGCCCCTCTTCGCCGCCTGGGGCCCCTTCCACGGCGGAGACACGACGAACGGCTGGGCGCACGTCGCGCGCGTCGGGAGCGCCGCCGTCGGCGCCGCGGCGGCGACCGCGAGCTTCACCGTTCCGGACACGTCGGACCTCACCTACTTCCGCTTTGTCGCCGTCGACGGCAGCGACCTCTTCGCGTGGAGCCCGAGCCAGCTCGTGGACCTCTCGAACCCGGCGATCGCCATCGCGGGCGTGACGCACCAGGGCGACCGGGCGACCGTCTCGATCCGCGTGGACTCCGTCGGCACGGGCGCGTTCTCGCTCCGCCTCCTGTGGGGCGCGAACGCCGACCTCTCCGGCGCGTTCTCGACGAACGTGGCGGTGTCCGGCCCCGGCACCTACGACGTCATCGTCGGCGTCGAGCCCGGCGCGACGACCTACTACCGAGCCGAGGCCTCGACGGGCGACGGCGGAAGCGACGCCACGGCGACCGACTCCTTCACGACGCTCGCCGGCTCCGTCCTTTCCCCGACGACGGCCGCCACCGTCAACAACCACTGGATCGCGTTCTCCGGGCATCTCGACACCGTCGGCGCCGGCGCGACGACCGTCACGCTCTGGACGGGCGAGGGCCCCGACGCGCTCGTCGCCGATCCGGAGCCGATCTCCGTTTCAACCCTGTCCCAGTTCTCGTTCCACCGCCTCTTCCCGGGCGCACCTCGGACGATCTACTGGAAGTTCACGGGGGAAAATGCCGGCGCGGGCGGGACGACCTGGACGACCGAGACCGCAGTCGGCACCGCATCCTCCAGCGAATGGAACATCATCTACACGTGGAAGGCCGGCGTCGCGGAGGGCGACTGGTCGGACACGAACAACTGGACGGCGTCCGCCGAGGGCGCATTCGGCTACCCGCTCTACGGGGGCACCCACGCCGCGTTCGCCGCGGGGACGACGGCGCGCGTCCTCGTCGACGGCGACTACGAGGCGAAGATTCTGCTCTTCGACCGCTCGAACGTGGACGTCACGCTCGCCGCCGGCACGAATGCCGTCTCGTCGCTCTACACGGGAGATTCGGCCGGCGGCTCGTTCGCGGGCTCCAGACTGACGCTCGACGGCATGACGCTCGAGGAGCAGGACTTCTTCGACTGGTGGATCGGGCCGGGCTCGGGGGTCGGCGGCCGCCTCGCCGTCACGAACGGCGCCGTCCTCAAGCTCGGCGGCGGCGGCGCGTTCGGCCTCGCCGGAACGGGCACGGGCATCGACGTCGGCCCGGGGAGCGCGTTCCTTTTCGGCGACCCGGACACTGTCTACCGGAGCGTCCGCGAGACCTACGCCTACCTGATTCTCGCCGCGCTCGGCGAAGTGGCGACCGTGGAAGGGCGCTTCGTCGCGCGCTCGCTCCATCCCGAGACGCCGGACGGGGAGGGCGGCCAGCGGATGCGCATCCGCGGACCGGGCGGGATCGTGCGCGTCGCGAACGGAATCTTCGGCGACGTCGGCGTCATCAACGCGGGGCACCGAGAGAGCATCTACACGACCCCGCACCCCGTCCTGCGCGACTTCGACGTCGTCTTCGAGCCCGTGGGCGGCGGCTACACGAACACCGTGGCCTACGCCGTCGACGGGATGACCTTCACGAACTCCGTCGCGCTCGTGTCGACGACCGACGCCGGCCGGGCGATGGGCGAAATGATCCTCGACGAGAGCGTCGGCAAGATCCGGCTTTCGGTCGATCTCTCGTCGATGCGCCACAGCGCCAAGAGCGCGAAGGGGCACTTCGTCCTCTGGAAGACGGGCATCGACACCGACCACGTCGAGCTGGTGCAGGGCGACGGCTACACGCTCTCCTGGACCTACGGCTGGCCGTCGACGCTCTCCGCGCCGGAAAACGCCGGCGACCTCCCGACCGGCGTCTGGGCGGACGTCCCCGCGCAGGCAGGAATGCTGATCCTGATCAAGTAGTCCTCTTCGGCGCCCGTGGCGGGGTGCGGGCTCCGCCACGCACCCCGCCACGGGCGCATGCGAGTCGGCCCTGCGGCGGCGCGGGCGGAGCCGCGCCGCAGACAGCCCTAACTTCCTGCTTCCCATCCATCGTCCTCTGCGCTATACTTTTCCTCGTTGCACGATTGATTTCCCCTTTCAACCCTTTCAACCTCTTCAACCCTTTCAACCCGACATCGGTCGCGCGGCGGCGACTTCACACCATGAAACGCATCCTCGCACTCATCCTCCTCCCCGCGCTCGCGCTGGCCGACGGCACGTGGACCAAGACCGCGCTTTCGCAGCAGGCGGCCGACCTGGTCCCCCTCGCGGACGGCAACCTCGCCCGCTCCCCGCGGACGACCCTCACGCTCGCCGGCAACTCGCCGGCCAACAACGACAAGGCCTGGCAGAGCCCGGCGGAGCTGCTCGTCAACGGCGTCTTCGACACCGTCACGTCGGCTTCTGACGAAGGCCACCTCTACCCGATCCGGACGGGGGCCTCCGTCACACTTTCGTTCGGGGCGGCGGTGCGCGTGGACGAGGTGCGCGTCTATTCGGGCTGGCGCGACGCCGGCCGCGTCGACGTGGGCGTCGCCTCGGTGGACGTGTGCGACGGCGAGGGGAACTGGACGTCGCTCGCCGGTTCGGAGCTTCCGTTCGTCGACGGCGGAGCATCCGTCGGCTGGCGCCTCGTCTTCGCGGACGGCTCCGGCGCCCCGCTCGCCGCGGGCGCCACGGCCGTGCGCGTCGTCTTCGGCACGATGGACAACGACTGGACGGGCATCGCGGAAATGGAGGTCCTCGGCGCCTACTCCGGGACGCACACGGTGACGTTCTGCGACGAAAACGGCGATCCGCTGCCCGGCGTGCCGCCGCAGACCGTCGCGACCGGCACCGCCGCGACGGAGCCCGACCCCTCTCTCGTCCCGGGAAAGGAGCCTCTCGTCTTCATCGGATGGGACGTCGACATTTCGGCCGTCTTCGAGGACCTGTTCCCGCGTCCGGTCTACGGAACGGAAATCCAGTATTCCCGGAACGGCGCGTGGGTGCGGACGCCCCTCTCCGTGCAGGCGGCCGACCTCGCGCCCGCCTCCTCCAACCTCGTGCGCCGCCCCACGACGTCGATGACGCTCGAAGGGGCCCAGCAGCAGGTCGTCGCCCCGCCCAACCTGATGGTGAACGGCGTGTTCGAGGGCCACTTCGACACGTCCAAGGAGGACATCGACGTCTATGTCATGAAGAGCGGCGTCAAGGTGACGTTCGACTTCGTCGCGGAGGCGCGGGTGGACGCCGTTCGCGTCTTCTCGACGTGGATCGACGACGGCCGCAACGACATCGCGGTCAATTCCGTGTCGGTCCGCGACGCCGTGGGCGCCTGGACGACGCTCGAAGGGTCGGCGCTTCCTTTCGCGAACACGGGCGGCATCGCCCTCCGGAGCGTTTTCTCCGATCCGTCCGGCGCCCCGCTCGCGAGAGGCGCCACCGCCGTCGAGATCGCCTTCGGAACGATGGAGAACGGCTATGTCGGGATGCCGGAGATCGAAATCCTCGGGGAACTCACGGGCGTCTGCACCGTCACGTTCTGCGACGAGAACGGCGACCCGCTTCCCGGCGTCGCGGTGCAGACCGTCGCGGCCGGCCACGCCGCCACGGCGCCCGACCCCTCGGTCGTGCCGACAAAGGCGGGCTTCGTCTTCACCGGATGGAGCGAGGCGCTCGACACCGTGCTGTCCAACATCCGCCCCCGGCCGGTCTACGCCGCCCCTGGCGCCGTCCTCGTCTCGTCCGGTCCGTTCCGCACGGGCAGCACGATCCCCTTCGGCCTCAACGTGCTCGCGGAAAGCGGCGCCGTCTCCGCGAACGGCGCCGTCGCCATGACCGCGACCCGCGCTCCCGGCTACAACAACGCGAACCGGGACCCCGCCGTCCTCGTCGACGGACGCTTCGTCTTCGCGAAAGGGGACGGGGACGTTGCCGCGATCGAAACCGGCTCGCAATTCACCTACGAGCTCCCATCGCCGCGCGACGTGGAGTCCGTCGGCTTCTACACCTTCTGGAGCGACGGCGGCCGCGACGGGTTCGCCTTCTCGTCGTTCGACTGGCGCGAGGACGGCGACCCGCAGTGGAAGACCGTCTCCTTCGACGAAGTCCGCCTCGGCCTGGGCGACAATTTCTCGCACGGGTCGTATTTCGTCTCGGTCTCGCGCGCCGGCGGACCGCTCCTCACGAACGCGGTCGCGGTCCGGATCCCCTTCCCGGCGATGGACAACTCCTGCGCCGGCGTCGGCGAAATCCAGGCGCTGCGCGCCCCCGTCGCCGCGCCCCGCGCCGCGTGGACCGGGGAAACGTGGAGCGGGACGGTCCGCCGTCCCGGCGGCGGCAGCCTCCTGCGCCGCGGCTCGGGCTCGACGGTCTCCTTCGTCCGCAACGGCGCCGCGCCGGACGCCGCCGCGCTCGCGGCGCTGACCGACGGCATCGTCTCCGAGAGTTCCGCCGCCGTCTGCCCCGTCGGCACCGACGCGATCTTCGAGGCGCTCTTCGACGCCACGCAGCACGTCTCCCGCATCGAATTCTGGACGAATGGCGGCGGCGCGAACGACGGCCTCGCCGTGAACGAGGTCCTCTTCCGCCACGCCGGGTCCTCCGCCTTCGCGCCCAACGACGACATGGAGCCGTTCCGCTTCGCCACGTTCGAGGCGGACGGCGACGACGCCTCCTCCGGCCGCCAGCACGTCGTGATCGAGGCCGCGGACGGCGGCCTCCTCGCCGCGGACGCAACCGGCGTCCGCATCTGGTTCGGCCGCGCGGACAACGACCGCACCGACCTGCAGGAGCTCGAGATCTTCACCGACGTCCTGCCGGCCACGCTCATCCTTGTCAAATAGTCCCCCTCGGCGCCCGTGGCGGGGTGCACCCCGCCACGGGCGCGTGCGAGTCGGCCTTGCGGGCTTGTCCCGCATCGAAGCGCCGGGCGGATCGCGGCGCGGCAACGCCGCGCCGACGGTCCGCCCTACCTTCCTTTCCGGAAGGACGACGGCGAGGCGCCGAACTTGCGCCGGAAGAGGTGCGCCAGGCTGCTTGCGTCGCAGATGCCGCAGACGGCGGCGATTTCGTCGCACGGAAGCGCCGTCGTCCGCAGCAGGTCTTTCGCGCGGGCGAGGCGCTCGTTCAGGATCGCTTCGCCGATGGGGACGCCCGTTTCCGCCCGGAAGCGCAGTTCGAGCGTCCGGCGCGAAACGCCCAGGGATCGAGCCAGCGCCGAGACGGGCAGCCGCTCCCCGATCCGCGCCGCAATGGCCGCACGCGCCTTCGCGACGAGCGGGTCGCGCCCGATGAAGTGAGCGGTCGAGGCGCGCGCCTCGACGCGCACGCCCCCGAGGACGATCCGCTCCGGCGCCCCGGGCCGGCCGCGCATCGCGGCGTCCAGCGCCGCCGCCGCCGACTGGCCCGCCTCCTCGCCTCCCATCGCGACGCTGGAGAGTGCCGGGAGCGCGGTCTCGCACCGCAGAGGGTCGTTGTCGACGCCCAGGACGGCGATGTCCTCCGGGACGTTGAGCCCCGCGATCCGGCAGGCGGCGAGAACCCGCCGAGCCTCGACGTCGTAGGCGCCGAGGACCGCGAGCGGCCGCGGCTGCGCCGCGAGCCATGCCGCGAGATGGCGGTGGCGGGACGTGAGGTCGATCCCGGACGGGGGGCGGTAGACGGCGCAGGCCAGCCCGCGGGCCGCCAGTTCTCGGCAGAACGCCTCCCGCCGCTCGTTCGCCCAGGGCATGGAACGCGGGGGCTCCACGAAGGCGCAGTGCTCGAACCCCCGTTCGCGAAAGTGCTCGGCGGCCAGCCGCGCGACGGATCCGGCGTCGAGGATCAGCTCCACCGTCCTGCGTCCGCGGAGCGCCTTCCGATGCGGTCGGCGGGCGTTCCAGCGCCCGCCGACGATGGCCCCGTCGAAGACCATCCCCTTCGAAAATGAATCGATCTGGCCGCGGTCGATCGACACCAGGGACCAGTCCCGGGCGTCGCGGACGAATCGCAGGATGCCGTTCAGGACGTTCCGCATGACGCAGGAGCCCGCGTCGATGTCGAGAACCACCTGGAAGGGCCGGGACGGATTCTTCTTCATGTCGCGCGATTCTAGCGCCCTCTTTGTCGGAATGCAAGACAAATTGCAAAATCGAACAAGTCAATTATTGCGTCTTTGCACATTGTACGGCGGCGGGACGTGGGATATACTTTCCCCATCCTCGTTTCCCGCGCGCACGTATGGTGCCGCAGGTCCCGGTCGAATTCGAGAATCCAGACATGAAGTCATTCCAGACGTTCCGTCCGCTCGTCGCGCTCGCGGCGCTTCTCGCCCTCGCCCTCCCCTCCCCCGCCGCGAACCGGCAGGAGATGGTCTTCTCCTTCTCCTTCAAGGAGGGGGCCGTCACCTACGCGCCGCAGCCGGACGGGACCCTGCTCCCGGTCCTGGAGGGGGCGGAGCTGCCCGTCGGGAATCCCGGCAAGCCCTGGCTCGTCGTGAAGGACGAGGCCGTGAAGCTCCCGATCGGCTGGAAGGCGGTCGCGGTCGACGCGACGGCGGAGCGCCGCCTGATTCGCGAGGGGATCGACGTGACGCCCGAGCAGGCGCCGCATCCCACGAACGAGGAGAATCCGGGCTGGACGCCCAAGGATCCCGTCGCCTACGCCTCGGACGAGCCCTGGCCCGCCGAGACGGCCGCGCTCACCGGCTCGCACGTGCTGCGCGGCTTCCCCTTCGCGACGATCCGCCTGAAGCCGCTCTCCTACGTCGCGTCCGAGCGCAAGCTCTTCCTGGCCGAGTCGATCAAGGTCGTGGTGACGATCGAGGAGGAGGAGGAGCCGGGCGCGCTCGGAGGTGGCGCGAAGGGCGGGGCCGGCGCCGCGGCGGCGCCCTTCCGCCCCGGCGATCCGTCCGGGCGATTCCAGGAGCGCCTCAACGGAATGGTGGTCAACCCTTTCCGGGAGGCGGACGCCCTGACGCAGGCGTCCGCGAAGACGAAAGCCGGAAAGACGTCGGAGGGGAATGACGAGGGCGAGCCCGAGGCCAAGGCCGGTTCCTGCACCTATCTGCTGATCACCGGCGAGGCGCTCGCCCCCGCGTTCCAGCGGCTCGTCGACTTCCGCAAGAAGTTCAACGGCGTCACCGCCGAGCTCGTCACGGTCGAGACGATCGACGCGACCTACGACGGCACGCGCCCGAGCGGCGGGACGGACATCCAGACCAAGATCCGCAACTGCATCAAGGCCTACGTCCAGGACAAGGGCACGGAATACGTCTGCCTCGGCGGCGACGACACGGTCGTCCCCGACCGCGACTGCTACGTCTACGGCACCACCGCGACGGGCTCCTACGACGACATGCCGACGGACCTCTACTACAGCGGCCTGGACGGCACGTGGGACGCCAACGCCGACGGCGTCTACGGCAAGGCGAGCGGGGACGACTGCGACCTCGCGCCAGACGTGGTCGTCTGCCGAATCCCCGTCCAGACGGTCCAGCACGCGGCCAACTACGTCAAGAAGCTGGTCGCCTACGAGCAGAACGTCGCCGACAACGTCGACACGCTCTCGAAGTTCTACCTCGGCGGCGAGATGGCGTGGGAATACGCCTGGGCCACGAACAACCTGTGGCCGCGCGAGACGGAGATCCCGACGTTCAACGACGGGCTCTCCTCCTACGCCGGCCGCACGACCCGCGCGTCCGACTGCGAGGTCTGGGGCCGCCGCCTCTGGCGCGACAAGTTCTCCAAGGAGGAATACGGCTTCAAGCCGACGTTCTTCTACGACACGATCACGTCGTGGGACACGTCGGTCGAAGGCGACTACCTCCAGAACGAGGCCAACGTGGTGAAACGGATGTCCGAAAACGGCGGACACCACTTCCTCTACTACGACACGCACGGCAACACGGGGATATGGAGCCTCGAAAGCGGATACTTCTCGACCTCCGGCGCGTCGGACCTGACCGGCCCCGTCGATTTCGTCTACACCTGCGCCTGCCTTTCCGGCCACTTCGACAAGTGCGACCCGTCCCTCTCCGAAGCGATGGTCCGGAACCCGAACGGCGGCACGATCGGCTGGCTCGGGTGCAGCCGCGAGGGCTGGGGCAACAAGATGAGCTACAGCGCCGGCTCTCCGACCGACTACGGCGGGTCCCAGAACAGCCCGGCCTACGGCATCGCGTTCTACGACCAGATCCTCGTCGAAGGCGTCCGCTACTTCGGCGACGCGGTCTGCTGGGGCAAGGCCGCACGCATCTCGTCCTGCTCGTCCGACAACACCTGCCGCTGGCTGATGTTCGGCCTCAACGGGCAGGGCGACCCGATGGCGAGCCTCTACCAGCCGCATCTCGTCGCCGCGCCCGCGGTCGAGATACCGTCCGTCATGCTCTCCGGCTCGACGGCGTCGCTCTCCGCCCCCCTCCCCTCGATCGGCGGCATCGCCGAATTCGCCGACGTCTGGTTCGAGGTCTCCTACGACGACCTCGAGTTCTCCTCGCCGGTCCTCGTCGCGGCGGGGCGCCTCCGCGGCGCCGGAACCGCGACGGCGACCGTGACGGGAGTCCCGTCCGGCACGGGCACCGTCTACGTCCGCGCGCACGCGCTCAGCAACCTCGGCAGGGAGACCGTCTCCGGCATCGGCTCCAACGCGGGCGCCGTCGACGCCCTCCCCGCCGCCCTCGACGCGCCGGCGCGCACGTTCCCGAACGCGTCCTCGGTCCCCTGGACCGTCGAGGCCGATTCGACGGCGACCGGCGGCTTCTGCGCGCGGTCCGGCAAGATCACCCACAACCAGTCGACGGAATTCTCGACCGTCGTCACCGGACCGGCCAAGGTCGCCTTCCGCTGGAAGGTCTCGAGCGAGGCCAACTACGACAAGCTCACGTTCTACGTCGGCTCCACGTCGATGGGGACGATCTCCGGCGAACAGGGCTGGACGCGGGTCGTCTACGACGTGCCGTCGGGGGAGCAGACGCTCAAGTGGGAATACAAGAAGGACAGCTCCGCGGACCGCGGGTCCGACGCCGCATGGGTCGACGCGTTCTCGTTCCCCGCCGCGGACGAGACCTCGCTTCCCGCCGCCCGCGTCGAGCGCGTCGGCACCGTGTCCGCCGACGGCAAGGGCACGGTCCGCGCGACCGCGACGTCGCTCGGCGGCGCCTCGTCCGGCACGCTCTCCCTCGAATACGGAACCTCGATCCTCTTCGCGGGCGCGACATCCGTCTCCCTCGGAACCGTCTCCGAGGGTGGAAGCGCCTCCAAGACGCTGACCGGCCTCGCGGCGGGAACGACCTACTACGTCCGCGCCAAGCTCGTCGCCGGCGGGAGGACGGTCTACAGCTCCAACGTCACCTGCCTCGTCGTCCCCGGCGCCGAGGCCGGCATGTGCACGCTCTCCGGAACGGTCCTCGCCGGCAACGGAAGGCCCGCCGAGGGACTCGACGTGCTCGCGTCTCCGGGCGACCACTCCGCCGCCGTCGGCGCGGACGGGACGTATTCGATCAAGCTGCCGCACGGATGGTCCGGCACGGTGTCCGTCTCCGGCGCCGCCGCAACCCCCGCCGCCGCGCAGATCTCGGTCGGGACGGCTTCCTCGAAGACGCAGGACTTCGCCGTCGACCACGTCCTCCGCGTCCGCGCCGGCGCGACGGGCGCCGGCGACGGCTCCTCGTGGGCGGACGCGTATCCGTCCCTCCAGGGGGCCCTCGGAAAGTGCTCGGTCGAGACGTTCTTCGGCTCCGGCAACAGCTGGCGGGAGATCTGGGTCGCCGCGGGAACCTACTCCCCCGGCGCATCGCAGTCGTCGACGTTCGACACGCCGAAGGGCCTCGAGGTGTACGGCGGATTCTCCGGCACCGAAACCGAGCGCTCCCAGCGCGACTGGATCCGCAACCGGACGATCCTTTCCGGCGAGCGGGGCGACCCGACCGACCCCTACGACAACGTTAAGTCCATCATCCGGGGCCCCTCCGAGAACGGCGAAGCCCTCTGGGACGGGTTCGTCATCTCCGGCGCCTCGCAATCCGCGGTGGCGGCCGGCTCGGACATCAGCGGATATCGGGAGAGCGCGTTCCTCGTCCTCGACCACTGCCTCCTCACGGGCAACGCGTCCACCAACTGCCAGCCCGTGGCGCTCTACGGATACACGCGCGTCCGCAACTCCGTCATCACGGGCAACACGCAGTCCTTCTCGTCCTACGATTCGGCGTCCAGCTGCATCGCCCGGTGGTGCGAGCTGGACAACTGCACGGTGTTCGGGAACGCCGCGTCCTACACCGTCCTCCACGAATGCACGATGCACAACACCGTCGTCTGGGGCAATACGTACGGCAAGTCCAACGACGCCTTCTGGTACAGCTACACCTCGCTCTCGTCCGACTGGCCGCTCGAGGGATACGGTTCCGACCGCTGGCTCGCGAAGAACCCGCAGCGCACCATCGGCACGACCTACAAGAACACGGACCCCGGCTTCGTGACGGACGAGGCGACCGGCCTCGCCTGCGCGCTCGACTCCGACTCCTACGCCGTCGACAAGGGCAGGGCGATCTCCTGGATGACGGACGACTCGCTCGACTACCTCGGCAACCCGCGCTGCTACGGCGACGCGCCCGACCTCGGTGCGATCGAATGGTTCGTCCCGGGGCCGACGGCGCCCGAGTTCCAGTCGGTCGAGATCGGGACGCCCGACTACGACCGGATCTCGGTCGAGACGATCCTGAAGACGCTCGGCAACCAGAGCTCCTACGCCACGCTCGAGGCGCAGGTCTCGACCTCGTCCTCGTTCGGGACGGTCGCCGCGCGCGAGCGCGTCCGCGCCACCGCCAAGAAGACGCCCTTCTCCGCCACGGTGACGGGCCTCGACGACAACACGGCCTACTACCTGCGCGTCGTCGCGACGGGCGAGAACGGGCTGACGGCGACGAGCCGCGTCTTCTCCTTCACGACGCCGAACCTCGCGCTTCCCGCCTTCACGGTCGCGCTCTCGTCCGAGTCGCCCACGCGCGGCACGGTCGCTCTCTCGATCCGCACGCTCGGCTCGGGCGCCAACTCGGCCTCGGTCTCGGTCACCTATTCGACCTCGTCCGACTTCTCCGGCGCGAAGACCGTCTCCCTCGGCACCGCCGCCGCCGCGGGCGCCTTCTCGGGCGAGCTGACGCGCCTCTCGCAGGGCACGACCTACTACGTCAAGGTCACGCTCGCGAACAACAGGGGCGAGACCGCCACCGTGAACGCCGGCTCGTTCACGACGCAGCGCGCCGGCGGCTACGTGCCGGGGCTGATGCAGGCCAAGACGACGTGCGCGAACAAGTCCTACCCGGACTTCTCGTTCCGCGCCTCCGACGACCCGAACGCCGAGCCCGCCCCCGGCCCGTTCATGGCCGACATCACCGGCTCCGGCTCGCCGTCGGCGGTGAACGCCTTCACCGGAAAGACCTGGGCGTGGGCGAACAACACGACCTACTACTACGAAGGCGAGATGTTCTTCAAGGGCGGCGTGACCTACAACTTCTTCCACAGCATCGACGACGGCGCGGCCATCGAGCTCGACGGCGAGATGTTCACGAAGCAGAGCGCAGCGGACGAATCCGGCTACAACGTCGCCGCGACGTTCGCGAGCAAGTCCTACGACTCCGACGGCTGGCACGCGATCCGCATTTGGGTCTACGACTGGTCGGGCGGCAAGGGCTACGTCTCCGGCAAGGTCGGCTTCAACGGCGTCGGCATCGGCTGGAACACCAACGGCTGCACGGCCGTGGGCTCCGCGAACCAGTCCAAGTGGTCCACGCTGCGCGACCCCGGCGACGCGTCGTTCTTCCGCACGCTCTCCGGCGGCGCGCTGCCGTCCTACGTGACGCTCGACGACGACCTCGCGATCGCCGGCACGACGCTCACCGGCACGATCCGGACCGAGGCGGTCGAGGACGGCTGCACGGTCACGCTCTACGCGGGCCAGACGGACGGCGGCTCGAACGCCACCGCCTGGGCGCAGAGCTTCGTCGTCGGAACCGTCCCGACCGAGACCTACGACCTCTCCTTCCAGTGGGAGGACTTCTGCGCCGCCGGCGACTGCGACGGCTGGTTCGTCGTCGCCCGGATGACGAACGCCACCGGCACCTACGAGGGCTGGTCCGTCGTCCGGACGCCGTCCGTCTCCGGCGCGTTCCTCGTCGGCATCCGCGACGACGGCTCCGCGGGGCTGACCACGCTGAAGGTCTCGCCGCGCGTCGTCGACTTCGGCGACTTCCCGAAGAGCGCGACCATGTCGATCGAGTGGTCGACGGACGCCGAGTTCGCCTCGCCGTCCTCCACGGCCGCCGGCGACGCGACGACCACGAACTGGCTTTCCTCCGTCACCCTCTCCGGCCTCTCCCCCGCCACGGTCTACTACGTCCGCGCGAAGGGCGTCGACGGAACGGAGACCGCGTATTCCCGCAAGCTCCAGCTCTCGACGCTCGACTACGGCGCCCCCGTCGTCTCGCTCTCGGTCGGGACACCGACCCTGACGACGCTGCCCGTCTCCTGGACGCTCTCCGGCCTCGGCCTGGGCAACGACTCCGTCGAGCTCTTCCTCGACTGGGGAACGTCCGCCTCCTACGGCTCGACGGTCTCGCTCGGCACCTTCTCGGCCGCCGCCTCCGGCTCGAGGACGCTCGAGGGGCTCTCGCCCGAGACGGCCTACCACGTCCGCCTGCGCGCCGTCGCGTCGCCGTCGCACAAGGAAGCCGCGACGGCGGACAGGACCGGCACCACGGTCGCCGTCGGCAATCCGTCCGTCTCCGCCGCGCTCGTCGGGGACTCGACGCAGTTCGCGCAGAGCTTCTCGTGGTCGCTCTCCTCGCTCGGGACGGGAGCCTCGTCCGCGACGGTCTACTACGACCTCTCGACCTCGTCCGACTTCTCCTCCGGCACGAGGACCGTCACGCTCGGCTCCGGCCTCCGCGCCGCAGCGGGCGCCACGGTCGACCTCTCGGACCTCGCGTCCGAGACGGCCTACTGGCTGCGCGTGCGCGCCGTCAACGACGCGCGCAAGGAGGCGGTCTCGTCCGTCCTGTCGTTCACGACGAAGCCCGTCGGCACGCCGGCCGTGGCGCTCTCCGTCGACGGGATCACGCAGCGCGCCGCGACGGCGACGATCGTCGTCTCCTCGCTCGGCGACGCCGCCCGCTCCGCGACGATCGTCCTGGAGTGGGGGACCTCGACCGCCTACGGCAGCTCCGTCACGGTCGCCTCCGGCGTCACGGAGCGCGGCACGTTCACGCAGCAGATCGCCGGCCTCGAGCCCGAGACGGCCTACTTCGCGCGCGTCCGCGTCGTGAACGACGCGAACAAGACCGGCTCCGCGACCGCGGAGTTCGAGACGCTCGAGCCGGCCAACCCCGTGTTCACCCACGCGGTGTCGCCGTCCTACACCTCCGCCGGCGTCTCCGTCCAGATCGAGAAGCTCGGCAACGGGGCCTCCTCCGCCGCCGGCTTCGTCCGGTGGTTCTCCGACGCGGCCCTCTCGAACCCCGCCGGCACGGCGGCGCTCCCGGCGGCCTACGCGCCCGGCGCCGTCTCCGCCACCATGACCGGGCTCGGCACGGCGACCAAATATTGGTACGAGGTCGTCGTCACGAACAACCTAGCCGGCATCGCCGCGCAGACCAACTCCTTCACCACCGCCGCGGCCGGCAACGTGGAGATCGGCACCGGATACTACGAACCGGGCCTGATCATGGGATACCGTTCCGAACCGTGGCCGAACTACACGCCCGCGCAGATGGAGGCCATGACCTACGCCGCCTCCACCGCGACCCGCGCGCTCGGCGCAATCAGCGCATACGCGCGCAAGCCGGCGGCCTGCGTGAACGAGCTCGACTCCAAGTCATACTCCATGAGCTCGGGCGGCATTTTCACCTACGACGGCGAAATGTTCATGGAGGCGGGCGTCGAATACCGCTTCGCGAGCGAGTTCTTCAAACAGCTCGTCGTCGTCGTGGACGGAACGCCCGTGATCGAACAGCCGGAGAACAACGGTGGCTCGCAGAACATCGGCGTCTACACGCCGGACTCGACGGGCTGGCACGCGATCCGGGTCGTCACGCTCGGCGACAACAACGGCAACGGATACTGCGGCGGCGGCACGACGTGGGCGAACACCTCCTCCCCGTTCTACGCGGCCGGCATCGGCCTTGCCTGGACGACGAACGCCAACGTGACGTCCGTCGAGAACGGAAACGTCGGAAGCTGGAAGCGCGTCATGGACGCCGGCGACCGCCACCTGCTTCGCGCCCGCGGCGTGCAGCCGACGATGGCGTTCCTCGACGCGGAACCGACCTGGACGACGGGCGCCGTCGACGTGCCCGTCCGCGTCGACGCGACGATGGACGGCGCCACGCTCCGCGTCTACCTCTCCCGCCGCTCCGACGCCTGGTATTTCGAGAACCGCTGGGAGCAGGTCGGCACGGTCGCGAACGTCCCGTCCGGCGCCTCGGTGCAGACCGTGCACTTCACCGGCGTCGACACGACGGTCGACTGGTATGTCTCCGCGCGCCTCACGTCCGGCGGCTACGACCTCTGGACCGACCCGGTGAAGTTCACGCCGACCCTCGTCCGCCGCCCGCCGGCGTTCACCGCCTCGCTCGGCGATCCGGGCTTCACGACCGTCCCCGTCTCGATCCGCGTCACGTCGCTCGGCGACGACGCCTCGAACGTCTCGCTCTACCTCGACGTCAAGGAGGGGAACTCCGTCCGCCGCCTGACGGTCGCCGAGGCCGTCGCCTCCTGGAACCGCTCCTGGACGACGCCCGAGGGCACGCTGGAGCCCGGAACCTCCTATTCCGCGCGCGTCGTCGCCGTGAACGACCAGGGCGTTTCGGCGGAAGGCGCGTGGATGCCGTTCCGCACCGCGTCCTACACGCCGCCCGAGCTCGGGGAGATCTCCATCGGGAGCGTCACGCGCCGCGGCGCGTCGGCCGACGTCCGCGTGGAGTCCCTCGGCGCGGGCTCGACCTCCGCCCGGCTCGTGTTCGAGCTGTCCGCCTCCGCGTCGTTCTCGCCGGTCCTCGTGACGGCGACCAACACCGCCACGGGACTCGCCGTCTACCCGTTCGGCGCCGAGGGGCTCGACGCCGGAACGACCTACTACGTCCGCGTCACGGCGTTCGGCTCCAACGGTCTCGTCTCCGAGCCGGCGACGGCGTCCTTCGCGACCCTCGCGGCGAACCCGCCCGCCGCAACCGTCGAAGTCTCGGACGTCTCGTTCGCGTCGGCCGTCGCGACCGTCGTCGTCACGGACTTCGGCGACGACGCCGACTCCGCCGCGATCACGCTGCAATACGCGACGTCCGCGGACTTCTCGGAAGGGCTCGTCGAGCTCTCCGGCTCCGCGCTGCAGGTCCTCGGGTCGATGCCCTACACGCTGGCGGACCTCGCGCCCGGAACGGCCTACTGGGTGCGCGCGGTCGTCTCCGGCGAGACGGCCGGCGAACCCGCCGGCGAGCCGACCGGCTACGTGACCGTCACCGAGGCGGTCTCCTTCACGACCCCCGCCTACGGCGCGCCCGTCGTCGGCTCCGCGACGGTCTCCGGCGTCTCGCGCGACGGCGCCTCGGTCGACCTGGCCCTCGATTCGCTCGGCGCCGGCTCGTCCTCCGCGACCGTCCTCGTCGAGGCTTCCGTGGGCCAGTCCTTCTCGCCCGTCGCCGCCACGGCGTCCGGCACCGTGGGCGCCGCCGGCTCCTCCTCCTGGCGTCTCTCCGGCCTCGCCGCCGGAACGACCTACCGCGTCCGCGTCACGATCACCGGCTCCAACGGGCTTTCGACCGTGCTGGACAACCTGACCTTCACGACCGGGACCGCTTCGCCGCCCGCCGGCGCCGTCACGGTTTCCGACAAGGGCTTCACCTCCGCGAAGGCGACGGTGTCCGTGACCTCCTTCGGCGACGCCGCCCCGCCGATCCGCGTCGTCCTGGAATGGTCGACCGACTCCTCGTTCTCCTCCAGCCGGACGGTCGACCTGGGGACCCTATCGGCGACGGGAACCAAGGAGACCGTCCTCACGTCGCTCGAGCCCGGCGGGACCTACTGGGTCCGCGCCGTCCTCTCCGGCACGCCCGCCGACCTCGTCGGGACGACGCCCGCCGTCTCCTTCTCCACGACGTCCTACACCGCGCCGACGCTCGGGTCCGTGACGGCGACGGCGCTCTCGATGACGACCGCCCGCGTCACCGTCCCCGTCTCCGCGCTCGGCCGCGGCAGCGCCTCCGCGACGGTCCTCGTCGAGGTCTCGTCCGACGGGTTCGCGACCGTCGCCGCCTCCGCGACGAAGACGGTCTCCGCCGCCAGCACGGTTTCGCTCGACCTCTCCGGCCTCGTCCGGGAGACGTCCTATCGCGTCCGCGTCGTCGCGACCGGCTCCAACGGGCTCTCCGCGCAGAGCCCGTCCGCCGTCTTCACGACACCCGGATTCCCGCTCGAGCTCGGTCCGGCGACCTATTCGCTCGACGCCGCCGCGACCGAGGCGACGCTCCGCGTCCCGCTCCTCAAGCTCGTCGCGCCGCCGGCGACCGTCGCGCTGACCTTCGCCGGCACCGTCGTGAAGACCTGGACCGGGGTGGCCGAGGCCAGCGAGTTCTCCTTCGCCGTCCCCGTGACGCCCGGCGAGGTCTACGGCTTCTCCTTCTCGGCCACCGCGGGCGGCGAGACCGTGACGTCCTCCGGCCGCGTCGAGGCCCGCGCCACGGCCCGCTGGTTCGACGTGGACTGGAAGACCGACGGCTACGCCGCGGGACCGGACTGGAACGCCCCGGCCGCCGCGGCGAACGCGCGCGGCACCTGGATGCGCCCCGCCGGCGACGACTCCTCGCTCGCGGCCGGCGCGCTCGCCTATTCGCTCGACGCCGGCTCCGCGCTCCTCTTCCGCCCGACGGAACCGTGCGCGACGAACGCGGACGTCGTCATCGAGGGCCGCACGACCGTCCAGCTCTCCGAGGCCCCCGCGGCCCCGCCCGCCGGAACGGTCGCGGGCCTCGTCTTCCTCGAGAGCGGCATCCGCGGCTGGGCCGGCGGCGCCTGGCACGAGCTCACGGGCGCCTGGGCCGACGCGGGCCAGACCGTGGACTGGAAGATCGAGGCGTTCCTGCCGAAGCGCGGCGAAAAGTCCGTCCGCTTCACCGTGGACGGCGCCGTCCTCCGCGACGCCGCGACGGGCTCCGAACTCGTCCCGCTCGCCTCCACCGCCCTCGTCGTCTCCCGCGTGGCCTTCACCGGCGGCGGCGCGATCGGCGACTTCTCCGGCGTCTACAAGGCGCCCGTCGTCGTCGCCCGGTTCGATCCGCCCGAATACGGCGACGGCTCCCCGGACGGCGGCGCGGCGATCGGATTCGCCGCGGATCCCGACACGGGCGATCCGCTCTTCCGGGTGACGATCGACAACGCGTCGCCCGACGCCTGGTACGCCCCCTACGCCGCCAACTCGGTCACCGGCCGCTACGTCCGCGTCGGCGAGCCGCGCAACCCCGGCTCCGGCCCGGTCCAGGCGTTCGACATCCCGGCCGACGGCGATGCCGAGTTCGTCGTGGTCGTCGCCGCCGACGATCCCGACCTGCTCGTCGAATTCCTCGACCAGATCCAGGGCCTCGACGACTAGGCCTCCGCTCGTCGCTCGTCACTCGTCACTCGTCGCTCGTCACTCGTCACTCGTCACTCCAATGAAACGTCTCCTCCCCCTCCTCCTCGCCCTCGCGATCCCCGCCCACGCCGCGAACTGGCTCCTCGCCGCCGACAGCGGCCAGAATCTCGCCAACAACGGCGCGAAGGCCACGATCTCCGACGCGGACCTGCCGAACAACACGCTGCGCGTCACGGTCGAGAACGCCGCCGACCATACGCTCGTGCTCGGGCGCCACACGACGAACTACGGCAACGACAACACGACCGCGCGAGCCGACCGCAACGGCGTCTACTCCGGTCCGGTGGACCTGGCGAAGCCCATCTACGCGGCGGGCGACGACGTCCCGTGGACCATCACGAGCGTCGCAAACATGGCGTTCTACAACAACAAAAACCTGCTGACGGCCCCGGACGGAATCCTCGACCTGTCCACCGTCACGAACATCGGCATCGGCGCGTTCGGCAACGTGACCGCGATGCCCGGCTTCCGTCTCTCGCACAATCTGGAGCGCATCGGCGAGAGCGCGTTCATGTCCGACTTCGGGACCGGGTCGTATTCGCCCCAGCTCCCCGCCTCGCTCAAGGTGGTCCGGAGCGCGGCCTTCGCGCACAACAGCAAATGGGATACGACCATCGACACGGTACTCGCCGGCGAAATCGAGCTTCGCGGCGTCGAGGTGCTCCAGAGCGCCGCGTTCTACTTGAACCCGTCGATTGAGGCCGTCACGGTCGGCCCCCGCCTCGTCGAGCTCGGGACGAAAGGGACCGCCATCCGCGACATGGACACGTCCAAGGGCGTCTTCCAGGC
The DNA here is from genome assembly GCA_947169825.1 of uncultured Verrucomicrobiota bacterium. Classification (GTDB taxonomy): domain Bacteria; phylum Verrucomicrobiota; class Kiritimatiellia; order RFP12; family UBA3636; genus UBA3636. Next base: position 19,882 of record CAMVRE010000020.1, read on the forward strand.
GTGCTACGGCCTCCACTCCGTGACGTGGCTCGGACCGGCGCCGACGAACACGATCCAGAAGAATACGTTTTTCTGCGACGCCGCTTCGACCATGACGAACTGGGTCTACGAGGCCTATCTCGACGGCTGGATCGCCGCGTTCCGGGCCGCGGGAATGACCGTCAACACCTCGCTGGCGGATCCTTCGGCGCGCGTCGCCGCGAAAATCGTCTCGGGCGTGAGCGGCGACAAGAAGGTCGTCTGGCTCGGACTGCTCGAGGGGAATCCGCCCGTCGAGGGCGCGCCCGTCTTCGACGACGCGCCGGTCGTCTCCCAGTCCGGCGGCGCGTTCACGTTCCGCGCGAACCTCTCCTCGGGCGACGGCGTCGCGCTCCGCGCGGTCTTCCGCCGCGCGGACGGCGCCGCGTTCACCAACGTGATCGCGACGGGCGTCTCGGGCGATCCGGACGTCTACTACTCGATCCCCGTTCCCGCCTCGCTTCCCGCCAACCATACCTATTCGTGGGGCATCCTCGGCGCGAACGCGCACGGCACGACCTTCCGCGAGGGCCACGGCACCTTCTTCAACGGCGCCGTCTCCGTCGCCGCGCCGGCCGCGTTCTCCGAGAACGGCGGCACCGGCTCCTTCACGTTCTCGCGCACCGGCACGGACGGCGATCTCGTCGTCCCGTTCTCGGTCTCCGGCACGGCGGAGGAGTTCCTGGACTACCGCGAGCTCCCGCGCTCCGTCACGATTCCCGACGGCGCCTCCTCGGCGACCGTGGACGTCGAGCCGCTCGTCGACCTGCCGACGGAGATCGGCACGACGCTCGTCCTCTCGACCGCGCGCGACCGTCTCTTCCTCGTCGCCGGCTCGGCCGCCTCCGCGACCGCGACGATCTCCCAGTGGGATCCGCCCGCGCCGTCCGGCTTCGCGAGGCGGCTCGTCTACGCCGTCGCGGGCTACGCCGGCGCCGCCGAGGACTGGTTCCCCGTCCTCGTCCGCGTCCCCGCCGGCAAGGTCGCCGACCCGGCCCAGATGGCGTTCTTCGACGGGAACGACGATCCGCTCCACTTCGAGATCGACACATGGAACGCCGACGGCGAGTCCCTCGTCTGGGTCGGGCTCCGGACGCTCCGCCCCGGCGCGAAGATCGTCCTCGCGACCGGACGCGCGGGCTACGTTTCGCCCGACCTCTCCGCCGGTCTCTGGCGCCGCGCGGGCTACCCGCTCGTCCTGCACTGCGGCGACGAAGGTCCCGCGCTCGCGTCCTCCGCCCCGCAGCCCGTCGCCGCCGCCGCGCGCGCCGCGGACGGATCCGCGGCGGGCTCCTCGGGCCGCTTCGCGGCCGGCGCCGCCGGGGCGGCGCGCACGATCGGCACCGGCGCCGCGAACGCCACCGACAAGGCGGCGATCCGCGTCGAGAACTTCGAGCGCTACCTCGCCGACCCGAAGCGCTTCACCGTTTCGCTCTGGATGAACCACCGAACCGACGTCGCCGTCGGCGACGAGCGGCTCTTCGGCAACCGCCTCGCCGACAACAACGAGATCGCGGGCTTCGCCGCGAAGCTCGACCACGCGAACGCGACGAACGCCCCCGCGTTCCTCGTGTCCGGAAACAGCGCCCTCGGCAAGTCCGGGTATCCCAACTACCTTTCCGTCGTCTCGAACGCCGACGGCTCGGAGGTCCCGTATTCGGGCGCCTGGGCCCACGTCTCGTTCTCCTTCCGGCCCGGGCCGCAGTCCACGTATTTCCATGTCGACGGCGCTCGGGCCCTCTGCCGGCCCTGGGTGGACAACGGGTGGCGCGGAGGATACGCGCCCTCCGTCGACATCTTCCACAGCATCGATTCCATCGGCCCCGCGACGCCGGTCTTCTTCGGCCACGGTTCGGGCAAGGACAACGCGAACTCCTTCAAGGGCGCGATGGACGAGATCCGCGTCCGCGACGGCGCGGTCTCGGACGACTGGGCCTTCGCCGAGCACGCGACCATCGCCGACCCCGGCTTCCTCTCCGGCCCCGTCTCCGGCGACCCCACGGCGATCTTCCTGCTCGACTAGCATCCCC
>CAMVRE010000021.1 GCA_947169825.1 uncultured Verrucomicrobiota bacterium
TCCATCGGCTCGGGCCCCGCGTGCAGATAGGCCTTCTGCGAGCCGTGGTCGCGGAGGTGGAGCGTGAGTCTCCGCGTGTCGAGGGCGCGCAGCCCCGGCACGCCCGCGTCGGCGAGGAGCCGGTCGAGCGGAAGGGTCGAACGGAAGTTGGACGGCTCCGCGAGCTCGTTCACGACGAGCCCGGAGAGGAAGAGCCCGCGCGACTCGGCGTCGTCGGGGTTCGTCCCGTAGTTGCCGACCTCGGCGGTGGTGAGCGCGACGATCTGCCCGGCGTAGGAGGGGTCCGTGGCGATCTCCTGGTAGCCGGACATCCCGGTGTTGAAGACCGCCTCGCCGAGCCGGTCCTCCCGCGCGCCGAACGCGACGCCGCGGAACACCGCGCCGTCCGCCAGCGCGAGGAATCCCGCGCGCTCGCGCTCGGCCTGCCATTTTTCCTCGTAGTTCATGCGCGATACGGAAGCATTCCCCGTGCCACGGGCGGAACTTCGCTTTTCACGAACGCAAAGGCCGCAACCGCGCGGGCCGACGTGTCATCGCACGCCGCTTTTCCGTTTCAAAAACCGCCCGACGCCCGCCCGGTCGTTTTACAATTCTTGTATGGGCGGTTCCTGGGGCCGCACCCGCGATGGTGCGGGGACACGCGAAGGTAGCGCTGCACCTGGCCTTCGGCGTGCTCGTCATCGCGGTCGAGCAGGTCTTCCGGCTGCTGGAGTAGCGCAAGAGAGCCACGTCAACCGAAACGAAGCCGCATCGAGCCGCATTGCGAACGCGATGCGGGGGCCGCGGCATGCCCGGAGCGCATCCGAAAGCGTCCGGAAACGCCCGCCGCGGCCCCTTTCGCACGTCGCAAGACCACGCGGGCGGGTCGAAGCGGCGCGGACGCGCCGCAGGAGGCGGCGGTGCCGCCTCCGGTTCGCCCCGCCCGCGAAGGTTTTGCAAGAGCCTCACATAATCAAAATGAAAAACAAGCAAAAAATCACATTTTATGAACGAAAAAATGGAAACAGATCACAAAACCAGCGGATCAAGGCCATCCAGCCCGCTTCGTGCACCTGCGCCATGGCGGTGTCGCGGAGCTCAGTAGGACCGTCCGTCGCGGCGGGCGAGGTGGTTCTCGAGCGAGCGGCGCAGGACGCGGTAGCCGCCCGGCGTCGGATAGTCGCCGGTGAAGTACCAGTCGCCGAAGCGCGCGTCGCGCGCGTTCGAAGCCGGCGTTGCCGGCGTTCCAAGCGCGCTTTGCGCGCGTTCGAAGGCGGCTTCGCCGCCGTTCGAAGCCGCCGGAGGCGGCGTTCCCCGCGCCGACAGGGCGGCGTGAAGGGCGGGGACGGTCTGGTACACGACCGAGACCTGCGCGCGCATCCTGGGCGGCGTGAGGAGCCGCGCGATCTCGGCGGCGTGCTCCGCGTCGGAGAAGCGGGCGTAGAGGGCGGCAAGGGGATTGCCGAATGACGGGTGTCGCTCCGCGACAAATGAAGGGTGCGCCTGCGGCGCAAATGACGGGTGCCGCTTCGCGGCAAATGAAGAAGTCTCTGCGTTCTCTGCGCTCTCTGCGTGAGGAAACAAAGACGCGAGACGCGAGACGTGAGACGAGCCGGGCTCTGCGTTCTCTGCGCTCTCTGCGTGAGATTCAGTCTCTGCGTTCTCTGCGCTCTCTGCGTGAGATTCAGACTCTGCGTTCTCTGCGCTCTCTGCGTGTGACAGCGTTTCCAGCGCGTCGCGGAGCGCCGCCTCCGCTTCGTCTCCCAGCAGGTTCACGAGAGCGCGGAAGGCGACGAGCTCGCCCAGCGTGGACATGTCGATGCCGTAGCAGTCGGGGTAGCGGATGGGCGGGGCGGAGGAGGCGACGACGATCCGCTTCGGGCCGAGGCGGTCGAGCATCGGCAGGATCGCCTCACGCATCGTCGTGCCGCGCACGATCGAGTCGTCAAGCACGACCAGCGTGTCCACGCCGGGGCGCACGAGGCCGTAGGTGACGTCGTAGACGTGCTTGCCGATCTCGCGGCGCGCGGCGGCGTCCGCGATGAACGTGCGGAACTTGGCGTCCTTCACGGCGACCTGCCCGAACCGTACGGGCCGCCCCTCGGCGAGCCCCTCGGTCCAGAGCGCCTCCAGCAGCCCGTGGAAGGCGACCTGCGCGGAGTTGGGGATGTAGCTGAAGAACGTCCGGTCGAGGTCGAAGTCCACCGCGCGCAGAATCGGCGCCGCGAGCGCGGCGCCGAGCGCCTTGCGCTCGCGGTGGATGTCGGCGTCGTTCGCGCGGGAGAAGTAGATGCGCTCGAACACGCAGGGGCGTGGGTCGGCCGGCTCGAGCACGCGCTCGAAGCGAACCTCGCCCGCGGGGGACGCCAGCAGCGCCACGCCGGGCGGAAGCTCGCGGACGGCGTCCGTCGGACAGTCCAGCGCCGCCTGGATCGCGGGCCGCTCGGAGGCGACCGCCACCGCACGCGGAGAGGCGTGATACCAGCCGGGGCGGATGCCGTGCGCGTCGCGCACCGCAAACGCCCAGCCGTCGCCCGTCATCCCGCACAGCGTGAACGCGCCGTCGAGCTTGGGAAGCACCGCGCGGAGGGCGCGGAGGATGGGCGGTTCATTCTCACGCAGAGAACGTAGAGCCGGGTTCGTCTCACGTCTCGCGTCTCGCGTCTTTGTTTCCTCACGCAGAGAGCGCAGAGAACGCAGAGATTTCTCCTCCGGATCTTCCGGAGCGGCGAAGCCGCGACATACGGCCGATGCAAGCCCGGCAGCCCGCGCGGATGCGCGGGCGCCGGGCTTCGCGAGGCCGAGAGCGAGGAGCTCGCAGAGAAGATATCCGTCCGCCGAGCTCGCGGGATGGTTCCCCGCCCGGCGGAACGCCTCGAACAGCTCGTGCGTGTTCGTGAGGTTGAAGTTGCCGGCGAGGAAGAGCGTTCGGTCGAGGCGGGGCTCGGCGTGGACGAACGGGTGGCAGAACGATTCGTCCCCGCGACCGTAGGTGGCGTAGCGCAGGTGGCCGAGGAAGAGCGATTCGCCGGGGGCGGCGGGACGACGCCCGATCGCGCCGAGCAGGTCCGCGAGGGCGGTGGCGGAGGCGGACCTGCGGATCCACCAGGCCGGCCGTCCGGGCTCGGGCGAGAGCGAAAGGATCGCCGCGCCGGCGCCGTCCTGCCCGCGATTGTGCTGCTTCTCCAGCAGGAGCGAAAGGATCGTCCCGCCGGGGTCGGGCGGCCCCGCGAGGGGGCCGCCGCAGGACGCCTCCTCGCCCCCGCCCAGCAGCCGCAGCAGCGCCACGGCGCATTCGTGCTTGATTTCGTCGGACATTCGGATGCTTCGAAGGCGGCTCCGCCGCCGTTCGCCTTTCCGGAGTAGCACCCCCCGTGCCACGAACAAAAATCCATTGCGCATTCTGCATTGTGCATTGTGCATTACGCATCGGGCACCCTCCCCGCGTCCGAAACCGACAAATTCTGTAAACCCCGCCACTACGCGGACGTTGCTTCCGCTCCCGGGAGTTTGGGAGTCTTGGAGGATGAGGGGGACTCCCGGGCTCCAGAACTCCAAGACTCCCCGTAGCGAAAGCAACCCGCCACGCGCCGCCCCGGAGCAGGGCAACCCCAAACCCCGGAGCGTTAGCGGAGGGATTCAACTCATCGGAGTTTCCGGCCTCGTGGCATCAGAAACTCCGATGAGTCCCATGGCTTCGCTAACGCTCCGCCCGTTTGTTTTCCCCTGTCTCCGCCCGTTGCGGAGCCGAGGCGCGTCAGTCGGCGATGGTGATGCGCCACTTGAAGAACATCGTCGCCGGCACGCCCTGCGGGAACGAGGGCTCGGCCGTGCCGTCGGCGAAGTCGACCGGGACGACCGCGGGGTCGTCCCAGTCGCGAACGTCCTCCGACGCGAGGACGACGAGCGAAACCAGGTCGGCGTCGCGGACGATCTCCGCGAACTGGACGTAGGGCTTTCCGTTTTCGTCGAACTCCACGCGGAACACCGGTTCGTTGGCCGCGTTCAGGACGGCGTCCATCCTGTCGATTCCGAAGACGTACCGCGCGCCGAGCTCGAGTCCGCCCACGATGTCGTCCGGTTTCGATCCGGCCGGCAGGTTGCGGTCCGCGACCCACTCGTTGAACGAGTTGATCTCGAACACGTAGAAGCAGCGGAGATACGGCATCGTCGCGCCTTCGTCGATGTTCCACGTCTCCTCGAAATCGAAGGCGGGGAAGCTCGCCGCGCTCTTCATGCCGCCGGCGCCAATCGGATCGATCCCGGGGTACGCCACCGCCGCCGATCCGTTCTTGCCGGCGGCGAGCTGCGTCGTCGCGCCCGAGTCGTAGTAGGAGTTCGTGACGGAGCCCGAATACATGTTCCCCACGAACGCGCCGACGTAGTTGTTCGGGGTCGTGGAAACGACGCTGCCGGAGCAGTAGGTTTTCGAAACGCTGCCACCATACCCGTAGCCCATGAAGCCACCGACGTAGCCCGCGCCGCCGGCGTCGACGGACACGTTCGCGTAGGAGTCCGCGACAAAGCCGCCGCTGTGCTGTCCCACGAAACCGCCGACATAGCTGTTGCCCGAACCGGTCTTCGCCACCGTGCCGACGGCGCAGCATTCGAAGACGGACGGCTGGTCGTAGACGTAGCCGGCGAAGCCGCCGACCTTCGTCGATGCGCTCGACACGGCGCCGACGAAGGAGCATCCCTTCACGAGGGACCGCGAATGGATCCTGCCCGCGAAGCCGCCGGCCTGGTCCGAGCTGCTCGTGACCGTGCCGAACGCCCGAACGCCCTCGACGCGCCCGCCGGCGATGCTCCCGAAGAGGCCCGCGCACGACGACGACGCGTTCACGACGAAATTCGAGATGCAGTGGTTGTTGCCGTAGAACTCGCCCGTGAAGCCGGTCGAGGAGTTTCCGATCGGCGTCCACGCCGCGCCGCCGAGGTCGATGTTCGCGGTCAGCACGTAGCCACCCGAGAAGTTGGCCGTGTCCGACGCGATGGCGAGGAGCTCCGCGGCTGTGTCGATGCGTGTCAGCGACGCCGAGTTGGAGCGCTTCGCGACCTTCGGCCATCCGGCGGAGCGCTGCGCGACTTCGTAGTCCGAGATCGCGCCGCCCTTCATCGTGTCGCTGCTGCCGCAGAACCACCGCGCGCCGTTGGCGGAGGCGGAGACGTCGCAGTTCTCGACCGTGCCGCGCGAGTAGTACCAGTTGCCGAGGAACGACCCGCAGTTGCTTCCCGTGCCCCAGACCGAGCCGGACGCCCAGCAGTCGGCGATCTTCGCGCCGGTGTTGCCGAGGTAGCCGACGAATCCGCCGAAGTCGTTGCCCGTGGACTTCACGTCGCCGCGCGCCACGCAGCCGGAGATCCTCGCCGGCGCGCTGACGTAGCCGACGAATCCGCCGACGCTGCCCGTGCCGGAGACGAAGCCGTCCGCGCGGCAGCCGGAGATGTCCGGCGTTCCGCTGCTGTTGATGCGTCCGATGAAGCCGCCGACGTTGCTCCCGCCCGTCGTTTCGACGGCGGCGGAGGAATTCCGGATCGTGAACGTGCAACTGTCGCCCGCGCCGACGAGCCCGCCCGCGTAGCCGCTGTTGGCGCGGACCTTGCCGGACGCCGAGCAGCCCGAGATGGACGTGCCTTCGTAGATGCGTCCGACGAGCGCGCCGACGTATTGGTAGCCAGCCACGTCGCAGTTCGCGATCTTGATGTTGTCCAGCGTCGCGCCCGACGTGGAGCCGAAGAGACCGCGGTTGCCGGTGGAGGACGAGGTGAGCGTCCCGTTCGTGCAGGTGAGGTTCTTCACGGCGTGGCCGAAGCCGTAGAACGTGCCGGTGAATTTCGTGGAGTCGTTCCCGAGCGGCGTCCACTGGCGGCCCAGGAGGTCGATGTCCGCGCCGAGGCCGTAGAGGGCGGAGAGGTCGTTCCGGACGGCGTCCAGCTCGTCGGCGGTGGTGATGAGCTTGCCGAGAAGCGCCGCCGCGACGCGGTGGTTGTCCATCGGGATCTGCGTCGTCGCGCACGTCCGGCTCTTGTAGGGGGTGGAGCCGGTCCACTTCGCGAAGAAGCCGCCGTCGTCGGGAATCGCCGTCACCATCGCGTTGTCGCCGGGCGCGTACCAGACGCCCGCGCCGTCGATCCGGCCGGACGCGCTCCCGCCGACCGATGCGTAGACCATCAGGTCGCCGTCCGGCGAGCTCCAGGCCAGATACGGCTGCGTGACGCCGTCCGCCTGCGTCCAGACGGCGCCGTCGGCGTCGTCGATGGCGAGCCAGGTGTCGAAGTTTCCGGAGTCCTTCATCCCCGCCGCGTCGTATTCGGCGATGTTCTCCTTCGCCTCCGAGGTTCCGGCGGTTCCGGTGCCGAAGGCGTGGAGGTCGCCGGTGCACAGCGCCGCGCAGTCCGTGATCGCGCCGTATCGCTGCGGATATCCGACGAAGGCGCCGGCGTAGGTGCCGGTGCAGTCGAGGGCGCCCGCCGCATAGCAGCGCGTGAAGACGTTGCCGGAGTCGTAGAGGCGGCCCGCGAAGCCGCCGATGACCCGTTCGCCCTTGACGGTGCCGAGGCAGTAGCAGTCCGTGAAGCCCACGCCATAGTAGCCGTAGCCGATGAAGCCGCCGGCGATCGCGTCGTTGCCGGTTCGCGTGGCGGTGGCGTCGCCGAGGGCAAAGCACTCCGTCGCGGTGGTGCCGCCGCCGTTGTTGTAGCCGAGGAATCCGCCCACCTCGTAGCTCGCGGTGGCGGAACCGGCTGAGAAGCAGCGCCAGAAGGCGTTGGCGCCGGAGACATAGCCGGCGAAGCCGCCCGCGCGGTTGGACGTCGTGGCGGCGGAGCCGAACGCGCGGCATTCGGCGTAGCGCGTGCCGCCGCCGGTCGTCTGGCCGGCGAAGCCGCCGGCGCCCGAGCCCGTGGCCTTCACGGCAGCGTGCGCCTCGCATTCGGCGTATTGCGAGTTGCCGCCTTCCGCGCTGCCGACGAAGCCGCCGACGCTTCCGGAGCCGGAGACGGCCAGCGCCTTGGCCTGGCACCGCGTGAACTCGTTCGACGCGCTCGACTTGCCGGCGAATCCGCCGACCGCGCTCCCCGTCGTCCGGACGTCCGTCCCGCGGGCGAGGCAGTCCTCGAACACGATTCCGGCGCCAGAGGACTGACCGACAAACCCGCCGACTTGCGAACCCGACCCGGCGGCGACGGCGCCCCAGCCGGAGCAGTATTCGTAGCGCGACTTCGCGCCGCTCGCGTAGCCGACGAACCCGCCGGCATAGGATCCGTTCGCGGTCGCCGTCGTCACGTCGCCGTTCGAGACGCAGTCCGCGAAGGCCGACCCTTCGCCGCTCGCCTGCCCGACGAAGCCGCCGGTGTAGCTGGAGCCGCTCGTGTCGCCGAAGGTCTGGCAGTTCTCGCAGCGCACCGGCCGCGCGGCGTTGCCGACGAATCCGCCAACGTACTGCGAACTCGGCGCCGTCACGTCGCCTTCGGTCCAGCAGTCCGTGAAGGAGGCACTGCCGCCGGACTCGATGCAGCCGACGAGGCCGCCCTTGTTGTTGCCGCCCGTGCCGGAGACGGCGACGTCCGTGCCGCAGCCCTCGAACGAGACCGTGGAGTTGTAGATGTCGCCCACGAGACCGCCCGCGCTCGCGCCGGCCGAGCCGATCTCGCCCGCCGCCTCGCAGTCCTCGAAGACCGTCCCGTTCGCGTTGTAGACGCGCCCGACGAGCATTCCGACGCAGCCGTTCGAGCTCTTCGCCGTCCCGCTCGCGGAGCAGTCGCGGACCGTCGTCGCGCCCTGGACCTCGCCCGCGAGCGCGCCGACGTACTGGTAGCCGTCGAGGTCCACGTCCTCCAGAACGATCCCGACGAACGTCGCGTCCTTGGCGTAGCGGAACAGACCCGAATGTGCGCCCGCCGAGTCGCCGGAGGACGTGTTGGCGAACGTGAGGCCTGAGATCGAGTGCCCCTGCCCGTAGAGCGAGCCGGTGAACGGCTGCGACGAGGTCCCGATCGGCGTCCATGCCGCTTCAGAGAGGTCGATGTCCGCGCCGAGCGCGTAGGAGCCGGCAGGGTTGTCCGCGATCTCTTCGAGCTCTTCGCGGCTGGAAATCAGCTTGCCGAACTCCGCCGTGACGGTGCGGAAGTTGTCCACCAGCACCGTCGTTTCCGCGCCGGTGGCGTCCGCGTAGGACGCGCTGCCGGTCCAGCCCAGGAACACGGAACCCTCCGGCACGGCCTCGATGGAGGCCGAGGCACCGGGGGCGTAGCCGCCGAGCCCTTCGATGGAACCCATGCCCGTCCCCGCGATCTTCCCGCCGAGCGTCATCTTGCCGTCCTCGAGCGACCACGCGAAGTGGGGCTGCGTGAGCCCGTCCGCCTGCGTCCACTTGTCCGTCTCCAGGAACGCCGCGAAGTTGCCGGTGGCGCGCATCCCGTCCGCGTCGAGCGCGTCGATGCCCTCAACGTCGGCGGTGCCGACGTCCCCGCGCCCGGCGGCGGAGCGGAAGCAGTCCGCGAACGCCGGGCTTCCGCGGTATTGCCGCCCGACGAAGCCGCCGGCCTCGCCCGCCGAGAACTCCGTGCCCGCCGCGTAGCAGCGCTCGAACGCGCCGTTGCAGTAGTAGAGGTGCCCGGCGAAGCCGCCAACGTAGTTGCCGCCCTTGACGTCCGCGAGCGCGTAGCAGTCGGAAACCGCCGGGCTTTCGTAGAGGTAGCCCGCGAAACCGCCGGCGCCGTTTCCGGTCGAGTCCACGCCGCCGCACGCGAAGCACTCGGAGAAGGCCGGCGTGTTCTCTGCGTAGCCCGCGAAGCCGCCCACGCCCTCGCCCGCGCCCGACACCTCGGCGAGCGCGAAGCATTTTTCGAGGGCCGTCGTGCCCGCCACCGAGCCGACGAACCCGCCGACGTAGCGGCCGCTGCCGGCGATCCTTCCGGTGGCGGAGCAGCGCGTCACCGTGGCGCCGCCCTCGAGTTGCCCGACGAAGCATCCCGCCCGCTCGCTCGTCGCCGTGACGTCCGCGCCCGAGACGGTGCAGCCGCTGATGGTCGCGCCTTCCACGTATCCCGCGAGGGTGCCGACGCAGTTCGCGCCGCGGACCACGGGGTCCGCGAGCGTCAGGTCCATGATCGTCGCGCCGGCGCCGAGTCCTCCGAAGAGGCCCGCGCGGGCGGTCTCCGTCTCCACGGTCATGTTGGAGATCGTGTGGCCGTTGCCGTAGAGCGTGCCGGTGAACGGCGTGTAGTCGTCCTGGCAGAGCGGCGTCCAGGGTTCGCCGCCGAGGTCGATGTCCGCCGCGAGCGCGTAGGTGCCGGAGGGATCGTTCGCGATGGCCTCGAGATCGGCGCGCGTGGCAACGGCCTTGCCCCAGACGCACCGCGCCGTGCGGTGGTTGTCCGCGAGCAGCGCCGACTCCGGCGCGGCCGCGTTGGTGTAGCTCGCGCCGCCCGTCCAGCCGCAGAAGAACGAGTCGTCCTCCGCGACGGCGGAAACGGCGGCTTCCGCGCCGACCGCCGCCGTCTCGGGCACCGTGATGGTCTTGCCTTCCTCCTGCACCGCGAAGAGCCGGAAGTCCGTCCCCTCCGCCAGCGACCACGCGAAATAGGGCGTCGTCTCGTCCTCCGAAAGGCTCCACGTCCCCGCGAAGTCGTAGCCCGGCCACGACGCCGCCTGACGGCTCGCCGCCTGCGGGAGCGCCGTCACGCCCGCCGTCCCCGCCTCCTTCACGCCGTCCACCGCCACCCACGCGCAGTTTTCCAGCGACGCGTCGCCCACCAGCGAATGCGCGAAGCCGTAGGGCTGGTAGTAGGCGCTGGCCGGGCCCCGGACCCGCACCGTGCCGCCGAACCAGCAGTTCGCGACCGGCAGCACCCCGCCCTCGTCGTTGATGTCGGAAATCCTGCCCGCGAAGCCGGCCGGGTTCTGGTTTTTGCCGCCGACAACCTCCGCCGTCGAGTAGCAGTCGCGCACCTGGGACTGGTCGTCCCGCAGGTCGATCCGGCAGGCGAACCCCGCCGCGTCGGCGGCGGCGTCCACGCTCCCCGCCGAGAAGCACTCGCGCACAACCGCGCCGCCGGAAAGGGTAATCTCCCCCGCGAAGCCCGCGGCCGCGCCGTCGGTGCGGTTCGTGAGCGTCGAAACATCCGCGAACACCGCGCACCGCGCGATTTCGCCGCCGGTCATCGACGCGCTGCCGACGAACCCGCACGCCCGCGTGCCGCCCGCGAGGCGTCCCCGGACCGTGCAGTCCACGATGCGGATGCCCACGCCGCTGACGTTCCGCACGAGTCCGTAGAACATGCTTGCCGGATGCGCGCTGCTGTCGTGCCACGCGGTATACGTGCCTTGCCAATTGACCACCGCGTGGCAGTTGCTGATCAGCACCCCGCTCCCGACGCTCGTCGCGAGGCCCGCCAGGCTCAGGGTGTTCTGGTCGTTCGCGACGTTGGACGAATAGACCGTAAGGTCGCGGATTTCCGCCCCGTCCGACAGCGTGCTGAACAGCGCCCGGGTCGTGGTGTGCAGCCCGTTCGTCGTGACGAGCCCGCGGATCGCGTGCCCCTGCCCGAACAGCTTTCCGGCGAACGGATAGTATCCGGAGATGTAGCTCCACCCGTTCGACGCGATGTAGTCGGTGAAGTCGAGGTCGTTCATCAGCGCGTAGGCGGCCGTGTCGGAAGACTCGTCGGTGGCGTGGACCCGGTTCGTCCAGTCGTCCACCGTGTAGATCGGGATGCAGAACTTCGCGGCGATGGCGGACACGTTCTTCACCGTGTAGGTCGTGGTCTGCGCCGACGGGTCCGCGAAACCGTCGCCCACCCAGCCCGCGAACGGTATGTCGGGGTTGTCGGGGACCGCCTGGACCGTCAGGACCGACCCCGCCGGATACGCCTCGCGCGGCGCCTCGCCGTTCACGAGGATCCGTCCCTCCGCGCCAATCACCCCCGCGAGGAACCAGAAATCGCCGTTTTCGTCCACCGACGCGTCGAGATACGGGCTCGACGCCACCCCGCCCGGCGCGTGCCAGGTGTCCGCGAAGTCGTAGTTGGGCATCGTCGCCGCCGTCGCCCCCGCGAACTCCGCCTTGGTGAACGCCGTCACGCCCGCCGCGTCCTCGTTGTGGCAGGAGCCGATCGCCGCTTCCGCCGGGCGGTAGCAGTCCTCGAAGTAGTTGGTGGACGTGCTGTTGGGCGTCACGCCGCAGAAGGAGCCGCTGATCTGCTTCCCGCTGACGGGTTCGGAAAGCGGCCAGAGCGCGAAGCAGCGCACGATGGGCAGGTCGTCCGCGTTGGTGCCGATGGACGTGCGCCGGACGAAGCCGCCCTGGACGCCGTAGCGGTAGGCCTGGTCGTCGTAGGGTTCCACGGCGCTGGCGTAGGGCGCGTAGACCGCGTAGCAGTTCTCGACCGTCGTCCCGTAGGCGATGAGATCCGCGAAGCCCGCACCCAGCGTATCGGTACTGCGGGGATACACGGCCCCCACGCACCGCCGCACCGTCACGCCCACGCTGATGGAATACGCAAAGCCCGCTTCGAGATGGGCCATGTCCGCGATGCCGTAAGCCGCGCAGTCCTCCACGAGCGTCCCCTTGTTGAGGGTGGAGCCAAAGCCGACAGCCAGGGCGCCGGAATTGTTGCTGTTCCCGTAGATGCACCCCGCGCGACACCGGCGGAAGACGTTGGTGTGGCCGTTCTTGTTGCCGGAGTTGGCAATCATGACGAAGCCGCTGCTCGCCCGCGTGCCGTGGACGGAGCAGTCGGTGAAGGTGCTGGTCTGCTCGTAGGCGTAGGTGCTGGAGTTCGAGTCGTCCGGCCGCCGGCCGGCGCTCTGGACGAAGCCCGCCCCGCCCGTTCCGCCGCGCACCGTGCAGCCCTCGAACGCGCAGTTCCACGCGCTCGAGCAGAACCCGGCCTCCTTGGCGGTGGAATCCACCACGTGGCAGCGCAGGAACGCGTTGCTCCCGACCGGGTTGTCCGTCGAATACGGCTGCTGGTTGTAGTAGAAGCCGGCCTTGAGGTCGTTGCCCCGCGCGGAGGCGGTGCAGTCGACGAAGAGCGCGCCGTCGGAGGCGACGCTCCCCGCGAAGCCGCCGGTGGCGAGGCTGTAGATGTTGGTCTGGTGGGTCTCGGGGTTGATGACGGGGATGGCGTCGACGGTCATGGTCGCCGTGCAGTTCGAGAAGGTCTCCGCGCCGGCCGTCAAGCCGACGAATCCGCCGAAGCGGCCGTAGGGCACCGGCGCTTCCACCATGGCCGAGCAGTCGTGGAAGGCGGCGCTCCCGTGCGTCACGCCGGCCGCGCCGCCGGCGGCCGCCGCCCGGCTGTCGAATCCGACCGCGGACGTGCAGGCGCGGAAGACGGCGTTCGAGGTCTCGGCGGCGAGACCGCCCTGAATGCAATTTCCGACGGTTTCGCGGTCGGGGCGCATCGTTCCCCCGAACGAGCAGCCCTCGAAGGAGCCGCCATAGGCCTCGCCGACGAGGCCGCCGGTCCGGCCCCCGTGGAGTTCTGACTCCACCGAACAGTCGAAGGCCTGGACGCCCGTGCCCTTCGCTACAAGGCCGCCGGCGGTGTAGACCCATGTCGAGACGATCTCGCCCCGCACCGAGCAGTTCGTCAGGACGACGGAAGGCACCTCCCCGGCGCCCGTGCCGGAACTCGCGAAGCCGACGAGCCCCGCCGCGTGGTAGTAATTCGTCACGCTGCCGCGGAAATGGCAGTTGTCCATGAAGAGCCCCAGCGGACTTTCCACGGCCAGCACGAACGGCGCCGCGTAGGCCCCGCTGGCGGTTCCCGGCAGCGTCCCCTCCAGCGTGAGGTTCAGGATGGCGGCGCCGGTCTCCGCGAAGTCGAACATCGCGACGCCGTAGCCCTCCTGCGTGCTGCCCGTCGCCGCGTGGACGAAGTTCGAAATCACGTGACCGCCGCCGTCGAACGTCCCGCGGAACGTGGAGGGATACTCCGGGTCGCCCGTGTTGAACCGCCCGCGTTCGCAGTCGATGTCCGCCGTGAGCGTGATCGTGTCGCCCGCGAAGTCCTCCACGTGCACGGCCTCCATGAACTCCCGCAGCTCTTCGAGCGTGGAGATTTCGTATTCGGCCGCGAAGGCGGGCGCGGCGAGGAGGGCGAGGGCAAGAAGCGGGATGAGGGGGGTACGGTTTTTCATGGCGGGTCCTTGTAGGGGCAAGACTCTTACGAAAGAGCTGTGCGGGCGGAGGGGGCGGGGCGGGGGGGAATGGTGCGGGGCGGGCGGAGGGGGGCGGATGGTGTGGGCAGAGCGGTGTGCGGGGGATGGTGCGGGCAGAGCGGTGTGCGGCGGGCAGAGGCGGGTCTCCTAGGAGTTTTGCTCCTCCCTCCCCAGCGCGGCCGCCGCCAGGTCTCCCATCTCGTGGCAGCGGCGGTAGAGCGTGGCGTTGTCGAGCTTCGAGGCCTGCGCCTCGTAGAGGGAAAGGAAGAGCATGCGCCCCTCGGCGCAGAGCGCCTCCTTGCTTCGGGCGGGGTGCCACCGCTCCGCGAAGCCCTCGGGCGAGAGCACGATCAGCGAGCCGCCGGCCTTGAAGATCGCGTTGCCGCATTCCTTCTCGCACGGGCTCATGAAGGTGCCGATGCCGGCGCCACCGGGGCCGGTGCGCTCCGCGCGGGCGAGCGCGGCGGTCCACTCGGACCCGCCCTTCGGCCACTTGCGAGAGCACTGGAAGGGCTCGACCGCCGGCAGTTCGAGGAGCGCGGGATTGCCGTAGGCGAACCATTCGCGCCCGCCGAGCGAGAGGCGGCCCACGCGTGTGAAGAACTGGCGGTTGGCGTTGCGCAGCCACGCGCGGCGGGGGTTCTCGCGGATGTAGCGCGTGAAGGCGGCGAGCTGCCCGCGCGCCGCCACGATCCAGTCGTGCCACCGCGCATCGAAGACCTGCTCGCGGATGCCGGTGGTCTCCGCGTAGCGGCCCTCGAGCGCCTGCACGAGGAGGGATACGATGGTCTCGAGGCGGAGGATGGTAGGGGCCGGACTCCTAGGAGCCGCGCCGCCCGCCGCCGCGCTGCCCGTCGCCGCGCCGCCGCTCGCCACGCCGGTGGCGCCGCCCGCCGCTGGGTCTCCTAGGCGTTGTGCGCCTAGCTGGTCGCGGATCCTGATCAGCAGATGCACATGGTCCGGCATCACCGTGAAGCACTCGATCGGCTCGATCGCGGCGCACCCCATGTGGAAGGTGCGGATGCAGTTCACGAACGCGCGGGTGGTGGGATTCATCTCGCACCGGCCCGGCTCCACGATGGCCGAGAGCGCCTGCCTTCCCGGCAGGCGCTTCAGCGTGACCATGTAGAACATCGGCCGCGAGTAGTCGAATCCGCTGAGGCGCATGGAAGAAACGTGTGTGACGGCATTCTACCGCATTCGCGCGCCCGCGCGCAACCGCGCGCTACTCCTCCACCGCCTTCACGCGGTAGAAGCGCACGTTCTCGACGTCGTCCGGGAAGACGATCTCGCCGTTGCCGTCGACGCGGAGCTCGACCTCCTCGGCGTTCGACCAGTCCGAAAGATCCGTCGTCGAGAGGACCTTCACGGTCACGTAGTCCTTCGCGGCCGCGCTCAGCGGAAGCACGTTGACGACCGGCTTGCCGTTCGCGTCGAAGGAGATGCCCGTGATCGGCGAGAACGCGCCGGTCGGCTTGTCGAAGGCGTAGCGGATCAGGTTCGGCTGGCCTTCCGTGACGTCCTCCTGCGAGTCCGCGCCGAGGCCGTTCACGGCCGCCCAGGCGTTGTAGCCGACGAGCGAGCCGTCCGTGGTGACGACGAGCCGGAAGCGCCGGTACGAGGAGCGGCCGTCGTCGTCCTTGACGGCCACGACGATCTCGCTGTTCGTCGAAACCGGCGGCATGGCCGAGAGGATGCCCGCCGCGACGCCCGGCGCCGGGGCCGCCGATTGGTCGGTCCGCGCCGAGAGCCACGCCGGCGCGGGCGCGTAGCGGATGCAGCGGTCGGGGGCGCCGGCGAGGCTCGCGCCGACGGGCTTCAGGAACCCTTCGCCGTTCCCAGTCGAAAAGCCGTAGCGGCCGTGCTGCTGCGCGTTCGCCTCGTAGTAGTCCGAGGTGCCGTATTTGAAGTCGAACTCGCCGCTCGGGTAGAGCGTGAGGGAGCAGACGACGTATCCTTCCCAGCCGCCCCAATAGGATTCCTGCCAAACGATGGTCGCGGCATCCTTCGTGAACAACGTCCCGATGCCGTCGTAGCTGTCGTGGACGTAGGGCGCGATGGCCGGAACGGACAGGAACTGCGCCTCGGTCAGGTAGTATTCGTTCTCGTCTTCCCAGGACGTCGAGTAGAGGTCGTTGCCCCAGTCGGGATGCTCGTCGCCGAACGCCACGACGCCGTCCGCGTGGATCCAGACGTTCGAGTATTCGTGGTTCCCGAACGGGAACTTGAACGGCAGAGGCATCGCCTGCAGGAACCATTTGTGTCTGTGCGGCGACGAAGTGTAGTATCCTTCCCAGGGAACGGCGACCACGCCGTCCATCGAGAACGTGCTCGCATCGTTCGTCGTGAACTGGTACTTCGCTTCGTACACCGACCACGCGTAGGGCGCGATGCCGCCGGTCGCCGCAAGGGGCTTGGAGTAGGGCGACGTGCCCGCCGGGAGCGATGCCGTGGTCATCGTAAGCGGCGTGGTCCAGTAGCCGGAGGCGCTGCCGTCGCGCTCGGCGTCGCCGACGTCGCTGTGCGAGACGACCCAGTACCAGTAGCGCGTCGCGTAGGCGGCGGTGTCGTCGACGAAGGACGAGTCGATGTTCGTCGCGAATCCGATCCGCTCCGCGTCGGCCCAGCGCTCGGTTTCGGAGCGGAGGACCTCGTACCACTCGGAGCCGCGCGTGCGCGTCCACGAGACCTCCACGTCCCTTCGTTCGTCGCTGCGCGAGGCGGAGACCTCCGAGACCGGGGTCGGCTCGACGGCGTCGATCTCGTAGCAGCCGATGTCGGGCGCCTTCGCGCGCCAGCGCGGCGCGCCGGCGAGGTCGATCCGGTTGGTGACCTCGAGGTAGTCCTCGTCGCCGGCGTCGACGCAGGCCGAGCCGGGCTTGAGGCGGTAGTCCCCGTTGGCGGCGTCGACGAACGTGTCGTCCGCGCCGGCGTCGACGTAGCCGAGCGAATTCCGGTATTCGGGCTCCTCGGAGCAGACGAACCACGGCTGGGCCCGGACGGGGCACTTGTAGAAGTTCTGGTTTCCGCCGTCCTTCGTGGAGGCGTTTCCGGCGATGTAGGTGTTGTTGAGGACCGCCCAGAAGGCGCCGCCGCCGCTGGAGTTCTTCGCCGTGTTGCCGACGATCGTGCAGTTCTCCGCGGCCGCGTAGGCGATGCCGCCGCCGCCGCCGAAGTTGTCGGAGATCGAGAGCACGCCGAGCGCCTCGAGGAGCGACACGCCGTTGAAGGTGACGGTGTTTGCGGTCACGAGGCAGCTTTCCAGCGTGGAGACGAGCGCGCCGGCGCCCATCACGGTCGACGAGTTGTCCGAGATCGTGCAGCCGACGAGGTCGCAGTAGGCCGCGCCGCCGCCGCCGAGGAGCGCGCCGTTGCCGCGGATGACGCAGTTGGAGACGATGCCGCCGAAGACGCCGCCGCCGCCGGTCGTGTAGTCGTTGCAGTAGCCGCCCTCGACCGTGAAGCCCGTGAGCGTGCAGCGCGGGCGCGTCATCGTTTGGCCGAACGTCACCGCGCGCTTCTTCGAGAGGAGCGAGTTCTTGCCCTGGATGATCGTCGTAGCGGGGCCGTCGGACGACACGATGTCGAGGACGCGCCCCGTCGCGTCGATGGCCGAGTAGGTGCCGGGCGCGACGACGAGCGTGTCGCCGTCCAGCGCGGCGTCGATGGCGTTCTGGAGCGCGGCTCCGCCGCCGGAGACCGCGGTCCGCTCGCGGTGGAAGCACGCGACCGCGACGTGGTCCGACGAAAGGTCGTAGAGCGTCAGCTCCGGTCCGGAGCGGATGACGACGCCGTCGAGGACCCAGTGCTCGAACGCGCGGTCGCCCGCGACCGCCGTGACCGAGACGTCCGCGCCCGGCGCGGCGACGAGCGTCCGTTCCGTGACCTTGCCGGGGCCGTCCGTGCGGACGGAGACGACGAATCCCTTGACGGCTCCCTCGTAGCAGCCGATGTCGACCGCGTCGCCGACGATGCGGTCGTGGCCCTCGCCGCGGACGTCCCACTCGGCGATCGCGAGCACGCGGCCGTTTGCGCCGGCGTCAACGCAGGGCGAATCCGCGCGGAGGCGGAAGTCGCCGTTTTCGGGGTCGACGAAGAGGGGGTCGGTCTCGTCCCAGTCGTCGATGCAGCAGTTCATCGAGCCGAAGAAGCGGTAGTTGGAGCGGTGGTTGGCCGTCCGGTTTTTGTAGAAGACGGAGTTGTAGACGAAGGCCTCCATCAGCGCGCCGTAGGTCAGGCCGCGGTTGTAGGCGAAGGTGCAGTTGTAGAAGCTGCTGTTCGGACCGCCGCGCGCGCCGCCGCCCTGGTTCGCGCAGTTGTAGATCACGAGGCAGTCCGTGGCGTTTCCGTCGAAGAACCCGCCGCCGTCGCCTGCTGTGTTGTCTCGGACGATGCAGCGGATCAGGTGCGAGTCGTAGGCGCCGCCGCCGTAGTTGGCGACGTTGTTCTCGAGGACGCACTCGACGAGCGTGCCCCACTTCGCGCCGCCGCCGCCGTCCTGGTCGTTCGTGCTGACCGACCTGCCGTTGCGCAGCGTGAAGCCGGTGAGCCGCGAGGACTGCAGGTTCGCGCAGCGGGTCGTCCCGCCGCCGTCGATGATCGTCTTCTCCGCGCCCTCGACGCCCACGATGTCCACGTGGCGCTGCGTCGTGTCGATGGGGGCGTAGACGCCGGGCATCACGTAGATGATCTCGTAGGGCGCGGCCGAGTCGATCGCCTTCTGGATCGTCTTGAGCGGGTGCTCCCGGCTGCCGTCGTTGGAGTCGCTGCCGGCCGAGCCGTCCACCCACCACTCGAGCACGGCGAACCGCGCCGACACCTCGATGTCCTTGTCGACCGTGACGACCGTCAGCGAATCGCCTCCCGTCGCGACGAGGACGCCGTTCGTGTACCACTCCGTCACGGCGCGGTTGTAGACGGAGGTATCCGCCCGGATCGTCACGACCGCGTTCGCGTTCGTGACGACGCGGGCCGGATAGAGCACGCCGTTGCCGTCGGCGACCGCCGTCACGACCAGAAGGGCGACGCCCGGCCCCTCGTAGCACCCGCGGTCGATCGTCCCGTTCTGGACACGGGCGTTGCCCGCGAGGTCGTAGTCGCCGGCGGCGGCCGCATAGTCGTTGTCGCCGCCGTCGATCGCCGGCGAGCCGACGCGCGGGCGGTAGTCGCCGTCGCCGACGAGCTTCGGGTCTTCGGCGTCGTCCTGCGCGGAAGGCGCGTTGCGGCTGGTGTTGCCCCAGAAGATGCAGTTGTAGGTACCGCAGTTGGACCGGGTGCTGCCGTCGAGCGCGACGTTGTCCGCCACAGTGCAGTTGTAGAGCGTCGCGCCGTACATGGTGTAGTACGCGCCCTGCGTCCCGTAGACGAGCGTGTTGCGGTGCGTCCCCTCCTCGAAGCCGGCGCCGCCGAACCCCGTCCCCGTGCAGCGCCGGATGGTGCAGCGCAGGGTGTTCGCCTGGTAGGTGCCGCCGCCCCAGCGTGCCGTGCAGTCCTCGATCACGCAGTCCACGAGCGTGCCGCCCGCCGCGCCGCCGCCGTCGGAGTGGTCCGGGTCGCCCGTGACATCGCCGTTGCGGAGCGTGAAGCCGGTGAACGTCGGCGCCGTCTTGTATCCGCTTGCGTAGCAGAACACGCAGCCGTTCGTGCCGTAGCCGTCGATGATCGTCGAGGCCGCGCCGTTCTGCGAGCGCACCTGCAGCGCGAAGTTGCGAGAGACGACGACGCGCGTGTAGGTGCCGTCGCCCACGAGGATGTCGTGGAGCGTGCCGTCGGCGTCATACGCGGCGTCGGCGGCGTCGACGGCGGCCTGGATGCCGGCGAAGGCGTTGGCCCAGGACGAGCCGTCCTTGTTTCCGGCGCCCGTGGGCGTCACGTAGAGCGTGTCCGCGCGGAGCGCGAACGGCGTGCAGAGCAGCGCGAGGAGTGCGAGGAGGGTCTTTTTCATGGTCGTTTGGTCGTTTGATCGTTTGATCGTTTGATCGTTTGGTCGTATGGTCGTATGGTCGTTTGGTCGTTTGGTCGTTTGGTCGTATGGTCTAGATGGTCGTATGGTCTAGATGGTCGGGATGGACGGGATGGTCAAGGGGCCGCGTCTCGGGTCTCGCGTCTCACGTCCAGAAACCGCAATCGCTTTGCGACGCCATTCGGGGCGAAAGCCGGTCCGCATCGCACGCGGCTTCGCCGCTATGCGGAACCGGCTTTCGCCCGGGGGTGCGCCGGTAGCGGCGGAAACGCTTCTCCGCATAGCCGCGGAGCGGCGTCCGATACGGGAAGCGTTTCCGCGGGGATTGCGTCGCGAAGCGATTGCGTTCCGCTTCGCGCGAGGCGGCGATACGGCCGCCGATCCCCGGATGAAAGCCAAGACGCACGACCGTTTTGCGGACGCGGAAGCGATGGGGCTCCTGTCTTGGCATGCGGTGTCATGACAATGGCTCCGTAGTGAGAGTTATCCTACCACACTCGCCCCGCGCGCGCAACAGAATTTCGCACGCGGAAAATCGCGGCGCACGTGCTGCGCTCTGTCGGGTTTTCGGGTTTCCGGCCGGCGGCGCTGCGCGCCGCCTTTTGCGGGTTTTCGCTCCGGGATTTCGTGCGGCGGCTTTCGCCGCCGAAGGCCGGGTTTTCGCGAAATCCCGAACCAAGCGCGGCGCGCCGCGCGCCGACAACCTGGGGCGAAACCCCGAAATCCCGGGATCCCGAAAACCCGGGAAGGATCGGGCGCGAAAACCGGTTGCCGCTAGCCTCTTCTTCCGCTAGAATTGCGCGCCGAAAGGAATCCGACACGATGCCCGACAAATCCTTCTCTTCCGGCGGCGGATACCGCTGGCTCGACGCGTGGGCGCTCGCCAACGTCGTTCAGCTCGCCACACAGAAGTTCTGCCTCCGGTTCCTCACGCGGCAGATCGACCCATGCGGCCGGCAGTTCGACCAGATGACGCAGGCCGCGCGCTCGGGCGTGGCGAACATCGCGGAAGGATATGCGCGGCGCGCCACTTCCAAGGAGACCGAGCTACGGCTCTACGACACGGCCAAGGCCAGTCTCGACGAACTGGCGGGCGACTATCGGAACTGGCTCCTTCTCGCCGGACAACTGCCCTGGAGCGAGACCGATTCCGAGGAGCGCGCGGTCTATGCGACGCCTCTCGACAAGGCGGCCTTCTCGGATGACGTCGAACGGAACGCCGCCGCGCACGTCCTCGCCCAATACGCCAAGTTCTCCCGCTGGCTCGATTCGAAGGATCCGACCGTCGCGGCGCGAGCGCTTCTTGTCCTCATCGGACGGACGACGCTGATGCTGTCGCGGAAGCTCGAGCGGACGCACGCCGACTTCGTCGAGCACGGCGGTTTTGCGGAGAATCTCACGAAAGACCGGCTCGCCGCCCGCGACGCCGCGCACGCCGCCGCGGGCGACGCCCCCGTCTGCCCGAAGTGCGGCAAGCCGATGCGGAAGCGGGTCGCCAAGCGCGGGGAGAACGCGGGCAGCGAGTTCTGGAGCTGCACCGGTTGGCCGGACTGCCGCGGCACCCGGAACATCGCGCGGTAGCCTCCTGTTGCCGGGTTTTCGGGGTTTCGGCCGGCGGCGCTGCGCGCCGCCTTTTGCGGGTTTTCGCTCCGGGATTTCGTGCGGTGGCTTTTGCCGCCGCAGGCCGGTTTTTCGCGAAATTCCGAACCAAGCGCGGCGCTGCGCCGCGCGCCGACAACCCGGGGCGAAAACCCGAAACCCCGGAACCCCGAAAACCCGGGAAGGCCAAGCGCGGCGCTAAGCGCCGCGATTCCGCGCCCGCCCCGGCGCGGAGCGGCGGGGCGGGCGCGGGGCGCGTGCGAGCGCGGCCGTCACGAGCCCGAGGAAGAGCGGGTGCGGGGCGGTCGGGCGGGACTTGAACTCCGGGTGGAACT
>CAMVRE010000022.1 GCA_947169825.1 uncultured Verrucomicrobiota bacterium
CAACGCCGCCCAGGGCGGCGGCCTGCTCGGCATGGCCGACCTCTTCACCGGCGGCGCGCTCGCCAACTGCGCCGTCGGCACGCTCTCGATCTGGCCCTACATCAACGCCAGCATCATCATCCAGCTCATGACGGCGATCATCCCGTCGCTGGAGAAGATGGCCCGCGAGGGCGACGTCGGCCGCCAGAAGCTCACGCAGACGACCCGCTACCTCACGCTCGTGCTCTGCGCCGGCCAGTCCTTCGGCATCGCCAAGCTCCTCGAGCACTCCCAGACCACCTTCGGCCTCCAGAACCCCCTCGTCGCCTGGGGCGGCGTCGGCTTCGAGGTCCTCACGGTGATCGCGATGACGTCGGCCACGATGCTGGTGATGTGGCTCGGCGAGCAGATGACCGAGCGCGGCATCGGCAACGGCATGTCCGTCATCATCATGGTGAACATCTGCGCCCGCCTCCCCAACGCGCTCTGGCAGACCGCGCTCAAGTTCCGCCCCGTCGGCGGCATGCCGGCCCAGTACGGGATCATCGAGCTGGCCTTCCTCCTGCTCCTCGCGTTCTTCGTGTTCCTCGTGACGATCCTGCTCACGGACGGCGTGCGCAAGGTCCCGCTCCACACGGCCCGAGGCTCGGTCGGCGGGCGCGTCGTCGGCGGCCAGAGCACCTACCTGCCGCTGCGCGTGAACTACGGCGGCGTCATGCCGATCATCTTCGCCGGCCCCATCCTCGCCGTCGTCGGCTGGCTCTTCTTCCACATCGACGCGGAGAAGGTGCCGTTGCTCGGCTGGCTCCAGGAGTACGGCCGCCTCCTCAAGGAGGGCTACCAGCACCCGTCGGCCTCGTATCTGATCACCTACGCGCTGCTGATCGTCTTCTTCTCGTTCTTCTGGGTCGCCACCCAGTTCAACGCCGTCCGGATCGCGGACGACCTCAAGAGCTCCAACGGCTACATCCCCGGCATCCGCCCGGGCCTGCCGACGGCCGAGTTCCTCGACCTCACGATGACGCGCGTCACCTTCATCGGCTGCGTGGGCCTCGTCCTGATCGCCATCATCCCGTCGCTGCTGATGGCGGGCGACAAGTGGCCGCAGGCCATCGCCGGCTTCTTCGGCGGCACGTCGCTCCTCATCATCGTCGGCGTCGGGCTGGATACGATGCGCCAGATCGAGTCGTTCCTCGTCATGCGCTCCTACGACGGCTTCCTCAAGCACGGCCGCATCCGCGGCCGCAACGGATAGCCCCCGCACGTGAGCAGGAAGCCCCCGCACCGCCCCCCGCCCGTCCCCGCCGCCCCGCGCGGCCCCCGCACGAAGCGCCGCACCTTCGCCGACTTCCGCGACGCCGCCCCGCGCCTCGTCCGCGGCGTCCTCGCCCTCTCGCGCGGCGGAACCGGCTTCGTCTCGCCCGAGGGCGGCGGCGCGGACGTCCTCGTCCCCGAGGGCTCCGTCGGCCCCGCCCTTCCCGGCGACCGCGTGGAGATCGCGCTGCTGCCGCCCGAGCGCGGCGCCTCGCGCCCGACCGGCCGCGTCGTTCGCGTCGTCGAGCGCGGCGCGCGCGACGTCGTCTGCACGCTCCGCCGCGCCGGCCGCCACTGGACCGCCGTCCCGCTCGTCCCCTTCGGCGGCCGCACGTTCCACGTCGAGGACCCCGCCGCCGCGAGCGAGGGCGACCGCGTCGTCGTCCGCTTCTCTTCGTGGGACAATCCCCGCTTCGATCCCGACGCGGAGATCGTCGCCTCCCTCGGCCCGGCGGACGACCCCTCGCTCGACACGCTCGCCGTCGAGCGCGAATACGGCCTGCCCGGCCCGTTCCCGCCCGAGGTCGAGGCCGAGGCGCAGCGCGTCTCTGCGCTCCTCGCCGACCGCGGCCCGCGCGAAGACCTGCGCGGCGAGACGATCGTCACGATCGACCCCGCCACGGCCAAGGACTTCGACGACGCGCTCTCGCTCTCGACCGACGAAAAGGGCCGCCGCGTCCTCGGCGTCCATATCGCCGACGTCTCGCACTTCGTCCGCCCCGGCTCGGCGCTCGACGCCGAGGCGCGCGAGCGCGGCACGAGCGTCTACCTCGTGGACCGCGTGATCCCGATGCTCCCGGAGCAGCTCAGCAATGGCGTCTGCTCCCTGGTCGAGGGCGAGGACCGCCTCGCCTTCTCCGCGTTCCTGACCTTCGACGCCTCCGGCGCCATGGTCGGCCGCCGCTTCGCGAAGTCCGTCATCCGCTCCTCCCGCCGGCTCACCTACGACCAGGCCCTGGCGATCATCGAGGCCCCGGACGAGCCGGCGGACGCCGTCCGCCGCCTCGTCCGCGACCTCCACGCCCTCTCCCAGCAGCTCCGCCGAAACCGCTTCGCGCGCTTTTCGCTCGACATCTCGTCGCCCGAGCTGGAGGTGAGGCTCGGCCCCGACGGGCGGATGCTCTCCATCGGCCCCGCCGAGCACAACGTCGCGCACGAGCTCGTGGAGGAGGCGATGATCGCCGCGAACGAGGCCGTCGCGACGGAGCTCGCCTACCATCGCATTCCGCACCTCTGCCGCTTCCACGACGTGCCCGACCCCGAGAAGATGGACGCCCTCGAGGCGGGCCTGCGCGCCATCGGCATCCGCACCGGCGCCCTGCGCGACGCCGGCGCGATCGTGCGGCTCCTCAAGGCCGTGCGCGGCACCCCGCTCGAGTACTATGTCTCGATGATGGTCCTCAAGAGCATGAAGCGCGCCGAATACAGCGCCGACGAGGAGGGCCACTTCGGCCTCGCCAAGCGCTACTACAGCCACTTCACCTCGCCCATCCGCCGCTACCCCGACCTCGTGCTGCACCGCCAGCTCGCCGCGCTGCTCGCCGGCGACCGCGCCGCGCAGCCGTCCGTCGACGACCTCCGCGCCATCGCGCGCTCGTCCACGAGCACCGAGTTCCGCGCCGACCAGGCCGAGCGCGCGCTCGTCGAGATCAAGAAGTACCGCTGGCTCGAGGAGCGCCTCGCCGCCGGCGACCCGCCGGAGCTGGACGGCGTCGTCGTGAAGTGCCTGCCCTTCGGCGCCTTCGTCGAACTGCCCTCCCTGATGCTCGACGGCATGGCGCACGTCTCGACGATGTCCTCGCACTTCGTGCGCTTCGACCGCGACCGCGAGCGGCTCGTCGCGCCCGGCGAGTTCGACCTCGGCCCCGGCTCCCGCGTCCGCGCCCTCGTCACCGCCGTCCACTTCGACGAGCGCCGCATCGACTTCAAGATCACCGACTTCGACCCGGGTTCCCGAACCGCGGAACGCACGGAAGACGCGGAAGGTAGGGACGCGTCCACGACGCGTCCGTCCAAGGGGATTTCCTCCAAGGACAGGCGCCACGAGGACCGCCGCGCCCGCCGCGGCAAGGGCGGGCCGGCGTCACAGCCGGCCGGCAGGCACCAGCCCCGCTCCGCGCGCCGCACGGATTCGGCTCCCCCGCCGGGAGAGCAGCCCCGCTCCGCGCGCGGCACGAATTCGGCTCCCCCGCTGGGGGAGCAGCCCCGCTCCGCGCGCCTGAGGGGGTCATCCCCGCCTCCGAAGAAACCCAAGGGTTCAAAGAAGCCGAAGCGCACGAAGTCCCCGAAGGGGCCGAAGCGCTCCCGGTAGCGTCCGTTCCTTCCCTCATGGCGCGCCGCCTGCTTTGCCTTTCGGACCGGGTTCTGATAGACTCGCCGGCGTGAAGGACGAACGCCCCATCTGCCACGTCGTCGCCGGACCGAACGGCTCCGGCAAGTCGACGTTCGCCCTGCGGTATCTGCCGCGCTGGGCCGGGGCGGTCGAATACGTCAACCCGGACCTCATCGCGCAGGGCGACTCCCCGCTCGACATCCGCCTTTCCGCCTACGAGGCGGCGCGTCGCACGCTCCGGCGCATTCGCGAGCTGATCGGCCGGGGCGTCTCCTTCGGGTTCGAGACCACGCTCTCCGGGCGCGGCCAGTTCGCCGTGCTGGAGGCCTGCCGGCGCGCGGGGTTCGAGCTGGACCTCTACTACCTGTGGCTTCCGTCGCCGGACCCGCTTCCCGCTCGCATCCGCCACCGCGTTCTCGACGGCGGCCACGACGTGCCCGCGGCGGACGTCCTGCGCCGCTTCGACCGATCCGCGGCGAATCTCCGGGCCTACGCCGCCGCCGCGGACCGCGTCCTCGTCTTCGACGCGCAGCCGCAGGTTCCGGAGCTGATCTGGCGCCGCAACGGCTCGGAGCTCGTTCTCGACGCGGCGCGCGCCGCCGGCATGAAGAAAGGACTGGGACTGTGACGGACGAAGAACGCAAGGCCCTCGAGGAGGACGCGGCCCGCCAGGCCTCGGTGGCGCAGGACGCGTTCGAGGAGGCGACCTGGGACGCCATCGAGCGCTACCGGGCGACCGGGGACCTCGTTCCCGTGATGCAGGACGGCAGGCTGGAGCTGCTCACCGTCGCCGAAGCCCTCCGCTCCCGGCGCGACTACGACCGGCGCCGCGACCAGACCGGCCGCCGCAAGTGCGAGGCGCTGCTCGGCCAGTTCGCCGCCCTCGGGCGGGAGATCCCCGCCAACCTCTGGGATCGCCTCGCCGCCGACCGCAAGGCGCAGTACGAGGACGAGCTGCGCTGGATCGGGATGGCCCGCGAGGCGGCTGCGAAGACGCCGCCCCCGTCCCCGCCCGACCCTCCCGCGAAATGACTCCTGACGCGCTCCTCCTCGTCGCCCTCTCGGCGCTCTCGCTCGGGTTCTACAACGTCGCCTGCAAGCACGCGGTGAGCGAGAACTCCGCCGTGGACGTGCTGCTCTGGTCGTCCGTGGCGGGGCTGGTCGCGTTCCTCGCGGCGGCCGCGGCGGACGGCGGGGCGGCCGGGCTCGCCGAGGCGATGCGCGCGACGCCGTCGGCGCGCTGGATGCTCGCGGGCAAGGTGGCGCTCGTCGGGTCGAGCTGGGCCGCGGGCTACCTCGCGATGCGGCGCCTGCCGATCTCGCTCGCCGCCCCGGTCCGCGCCACGGCGCCGCTCTGGACGCTCCTCGGCGCGATCGCGCTCTACGGCGAGACGCCGGGACCCGTCCGCGCGCTCGGGATGCTGCTCATGGTGGCGGGCTACGTCCTGCTGGCCGCGCTCGGCTCGCGAGAGGGATTCCCGTGGCGCGGCCGCGAGATGGCGCTCGTCGCGCTCGGGACGCTGCTCGGCGCGGCGTCCGCGCTCTACGACAAGTTCCTGCTCGCCCACGCCGGACTGCCGCCGCGGACGGTCCAGCTCCACTTCAGCGCGGGCCTCGTGCTGCTCTTCGGCGCCGTCTGGCTCGCGCGGCGCGCGGCCTGGCCGGCGGCGGAGCGCTCGCCCTTCCGGTGGCGCTGGTCGATCCCGCTCGTCGGCGCGCTGCTGATCCTCTCCGACGCGCTCTACTTCCGCGCCGTTGCGATCCCGGGCGCGGACATCTCGCTGGTCTCCGTCTTCCGCCGCACGAGCTCCGTCGTCTCGTTCCTCGTCGGCGGCCTCCTCTTCCGCGACCTGGCGCTCCGCCAGAAGTCGCTCGCCCTCCTCCTCGTCCTCGTCGGCGCCGTCCTCGCCGCGCTATGACGGCCACGCGGCGAGCGCCTTGAAGGAGAGGCCGAACTTCGCGAGATACTTCGCGAGGCGGTCGGTGTCGTTGGACGTCTTCTTCGCCTTCCGCGAGACGGCGAAGAGCCGCTTGCCCGCCTCCGCCGCCGTCCGGCTCTCCCGGCACGCCGCCGCGACCTCCCGCAGCTGCGCCAGCTCGAACCGGTCGAACTTCGTTTCGTATCCGTTGCCGAGGAGATCCGCAAGAGGATCGGTGGCGGCAGTACGGCTAGCGGTTCCAGTGTCGCTAGCGGCTCTAGCACCGCTAGAATCGCTAGCCGGCCTAGTCTCGGCCGCGGCCCTCTTGATTTCCGCCTCGACGTCCGCCTTCGTCACTCTTCCTCCGTCGGCGAGCGTGGCGAGGCGCGTCACGCACGCGTTGAACTCGCGGAAGTTCCCGCGCCACGGCGTGGCGGGGTCGAGCGCCCACGCGAGGAACCGCGCCCGCGCCTCCCGGTTGAACGAGAGTCGCTTGCCGGTGCGCGCGTTCCACTGCTCCAGCTCGTAGTCGAGGTTCGGCTCGATGTCCTCGCGCCGCTCGGCGAGGCCCGGCAGGCGGAAGCTCCACAGGTCGATGCGCGAGAGCAGGTCCTCGCGGAAGCGCCCGGCCGCGACGTCGGCGCGCAGGTCGCGGTTGGTGCCGCAGATGAGCTGGAAGTCGCTCTCGGTCTCCTTGTCCGAACCGAGCGGCAGGAAGCGCTTCTCCTCGATCGCGCGCAGGAGCATCGCCTGCTCGTCGGCGCCGAGCTCGCCGATCTCGTCGAGGAAGAGCAGCCCGCCGTCCGCGGCCTTCAGGAGCCCCGGCCGGTCCGCCGTCGCGCCCGTGTAGGCGCCCTTGCGGTGGCCGAAGAGCGCACTCGTCGCCTGGTCGCCGCGCAGGGTCGCGCAGTTCACGTCGACGAACGCGCCCTTGAGCTGGCCCTTGGCCTTCTTGAGGTCGTAGACGCGCCGCGCGAGCTGCGACTTGCCCGCGCCGGTCGGCCCGGTGAGCAGGATCGGGTCGCGCGAGCGCACGGCGACGCGCTCCACCGTCTCGATGAGAGCGTTGAATGCCGCATTGCGCGTCTCGATGCCGCCCTTGAGCGACGTGATGTCGTCGCGCCGCTCCGTCGCGAACCGCCGCGCGAGCGCGTCGTAGCGCGAGAGCTCCAGGTCGATCACGCGGTAGGTCCCGCGCGCGCCCTCCGTGCGCGAGGGCGCGGTCTGCACGAGCTTCCCCGGCAGGTGGTGCGACTCGTTGAGGAGGAAGAGGCAGATCTGCGCGACGTGCGAGCCGGTGGTGATGTGGACGTACCAGTCGCGCTCCTCGCGGTCGAACCGCCGCGAGAGCGCGTAGTCGTAGAGCTTGCCGTAGACCTCGCCGAAGTCCCACGGGTCGTCGAACTCGATGATTTCGGGGATGACCTCCGTGTCCGGCGAAGCGGTCCCGATGTCGCGGATCACGCTGTCCGCCAGCCCCTGGAACCGCGACTGGTAGAGCAGGTGGAACTCGTCGAAGTGCAGGTCCTCCTGCATTGCGAGCGCCACGTTCGGCCGCCAGGCGTTCCAGCGGTCCTTGCCCCGCGGCCCGTGCGCGTCGAGCGTCGAGCCGAGCAACGAGATGATCGAAGTTTTCATGGAGGAGAGGGGGCGGGCTGCGTCGGCCGCGATGCGGCCTCGCGCCCGCCCCGATGGTTGAACCACGCCGATTCTACACGAATCCGTTCTAGAAATCTATCAAAATTTATAGAACAGGTCGTGACGGGGTGCACCCCGCCACGCGCCAACGAATGATTTCACCGTAGTTGATTTTCAATCGCGCCGTGGAAACGGTTTCCTTGACAATCGGAACGACGTGATTCAGAATTGAACTATCTTTTGAAACAAAAGGAACGACCATGCCCGCCGCGCTGATTCTCCACACGATGGCCCCCGCCCTTTCCTCCCGGCTCGCGTCCTACGCGCGCCGGGAGAAGAAGAGCCTCAACCAAACCGCCAAGGAACTGCTTTCTTCGGCGCTCGGTTTGACCGCGCCCCGGAAGGCCGACCACTCGGACGACCTCGCGCGGTTCATCGGGGCGTGGGACAACGAGACCGCCGACCGGCTCCGCAAGAACCTCGCGAACTTCTCGACCATCGACGAGGCTCGCTGAAACACCAGAGCCTCCGCGTCTGGACGCCGAAAGCATGACCGTTTCCTTTCACGCAAGAGCAGAGCATGGCAGACGCAAAACGAAGGACCATCATGGGCAAATACCTCAAGCTGAAAATCGACTTCCGGGGCACGGCAAGCTCCCGGACGCTCGTCCTGCCGGACGACTGGACCTTCGCGTTCCTGCACGAATGCATCCAGAGCGCGTTCGGATGGCTGGACTACCACGCCTACACGTTCACGTTCGCGAACGGGGACGAATGTCTCGATCCCGATAACAACTGGCCCGACGTCGAAGACCCCGAAAAGGAATTCGGCCACCGATTCTTTGATTCCGACCGCGTGCCCCTCCGCAAAGAGTTCAAGAAGGCCGGCGATTCCGTGGAATACGAATACGACATGGGCGACGGAAACCAGTTCGAAATCCGGCTCCTGGGTTCGACGACCCGGCCGGAGGCCGCCTGCATCGCTTCGACCGGCACCGACGCCGTCGAGGACTGCGCTGGATTCGGCGGCCTTTCCGGACTGATCAAGATTCTGAAAGCGGGCTCCCGCTCCTCCCAATACAAGGATGCGGTCGGCTGGTTGTCCGAAGCTTTCGGAAAAACGCCCGAAGCCGTTCTCCGCGAACCGTCCGCCGACGAGATCGACGCCCGCATCCACCATCTGGTCAAACTCGTCGAAACCGCCCGGCTTCGCTGATTGAAATGGATCGCCCGCCCCGACTGGGACAGTACCAGGGTGATTTTCTAGAAAATTCGCAATATTTCTAGATTGTTTCTCCGCGCCCCTTGCGGCGGGTTCGCGGGCAATCCGCCCGCTCATCCCGCCGTTTCGTCTTGCGTCTCGCATCTCGCGCCTAGCCCGACCCAAGGCGCAAGGCGCAAGACGACATGGCCGGAACGAACGGTTCCCGCCGCGTGGCCCTTCCGCGTTTCCGTTCTTCGCAATCCGTTGAAATTGCAACGCTCCGACCGTGTTGCAAGTTTCGATTCCACCGTGCGTGATTTTCAGTTGCACCGTGGAAAAAGTTACCCTCGTGCCGGCTCATAGGAGGCACGCAGGCGGTCGCGGCGGCGGCGCGCCGCCGCGATCGCCTGCGGATTGACCGCACTTGGCACGCGGGTTGCTTTTGTGTTTGCCGTCTCGGATGCGGCGCGGTGGCCACGCGGACCGGAACCCCCGGACGGCGGGCGCGCCCGCCGCCCGGGGAGGCCCCGCGAGGGGAACGGCCGCCGACCTTTCCGCTTCAACAACCAAAACATAGGAGAAACACAATGAACGTCACACTCGCACGAGCCCTCAAGGAAAAGAACCGCATCGCCGGCCGGCTGCGCAAGGCGCAGGAGCTGGTGAAGAAGGAGAATCGCAAGGCGGCGGGGTCGCCCCGTTCGGTGGATGTCGCCGCGACGCTTGCGGAGGCCGAACGCCTCTCGGCGCTGCTCGCCGCCGTCAAGGCCGCCATTGCGAAGGCGAACGACGGCATCGTTGCGACCATCGTCGAGCTGGAGGAAACCAAGTCGCTGCTCGCCTTCCTCGGTTCGGTGAACACGGACGACGAGGTCGAGGTGGAGCGCGACTACCGCGGCGCCATCGAGCGGCGCTGGGACGTGGCGGTCCGCCAACCCGAGCTCCTTGCGAAGACGGCCGCGCTGCAGGAGCGCGCCGACGCCCTCCAGGACCGGCTCGACGAATACAACGCCATGACCCGCGTCAACCTGCCCGACCTGAAGTAGTCCTCCGACGATGTTCGGGGCGCGTTCGGGAATGATGCCCGAACGGAACGGTCCGGACATCGTCCAAGAAACGGCACCCAGTAGGTCGGACACCCTAGCGCACTGCAAATGCGCTCGATTCAGATACCGGCAACGGCTCTCCTGCAAGGAGAGATGAAAGCTCAAACCGTAATGACTCAAACATTCCGATTCAAGCCGAAATCCGCAAGCCTTGTTTCGTCCGCCCCTCCTTCGTACCGTTTCCGCCGCCGGGCGGGTTCTCCGCCCGGCGGCGCTTTATCTTGCCTCCCGTTCCTTCCTCTGCTAGCATCGGAGCTGTGCCTTGACGGCTTTCAACCGTTTCAACCGTTTCAACCACTTCAACCATGACCTCTTCTACCCCTTCCGAGTCCCTGTCGCACCCCGCCACGGCGGGGGCTCCGGTTCGTCTCGACGGCTCGTTCGGAGAGGGCGGCGGGCAGATTCTGCGAACGTCGCTGGCGCTGTCGGCGCTCACGGGAAAGCCGCTTCGGCTCGAAAAGATCCGCGCGGGACGCGAGAAGCCGGGCCTCAAGCGCCAGCACCTCACGGCGGTGAAGGCGGCCGCGGCGGTCTGCGGCGCGCGCGTCGAGGGCGCCGAGCTCGGCTCGATGGCGCTCGCGTTCGACCCCGGCGCGATCCGCGGCGGGTCGTTCCGGTTCGACGTCGGGTCGGCCGGAAGCGCGATCCTCGTCGCGCAGACGGTCCTGCCGGTGCTGCTGCGCGCGCCGGAGCCCTCCGAGGTCGAGATCACGGGCGGAACGCACGTCTCCTGGGCCCCGTGCTGGGAGTTCTTCGCGGAGAGCTACCTGCCGCTGGTGCGCGCGATGGGCGCGCGGGTCGAGGCGCAGATCGAATCGATCGGCTTCCACCCAGCGGGCGGCGGACGCATCCGCCTGCGCGTCGAGCCCGTGCGCGCGGAGGACGTCCGGCCGTTCGCGCTCGCGGAGCGCGGGGCGCTGCGCCGGGCGCGCGTCTCCGCCGTCGTGAGCGGCATCCCGCTCGACATCGCGGAGAGCGAGGCGGACATCCTGCAGGAGAAGTTTCCCGAGCTTTCGCTCGAACGCGACGTACGCGAGGTCGATTCGCCCGGGCCGGGCAACGCCGTCTGGATGACACTCGAATACGAGCGCGTCACGGCCGTCTTCTCGGAGGTCGGATCCTTCGACCTTTCGCGCAAGGTCGTCGCGCACCGCGTGATGAACGCCGCGCGCAAGTATCTCAAGACCGGCGCGCCCGTGGGGCCGCACCTCGCGGACCAGCTGGTCGTCCCGATCGTCGCGCTCGGCGGGGAGGGCGTCTTCGTCAAGGGCAAGGACACCCTGCACGAAACGACCAACTGGGAGGTCGTGCGCGCGTTCCTGCCGGACGCGCGGATCGAGCGCACCGAGACGCCCGGCGACCCGAAGATCGGGCTCGCCGTTCACGGACACGCGGTGCGAGCGGGGTAGAACCTCACGCGGAGTCCGCGGAGTTCGCGGAGTTCAATTTTCACGCAGAGAGCGCAGAGAACGCAGAGTTCTATTTTCACGCAGAGAACGCAGAGAACGCGGAGTTGGCGTTGCAAAGCCGCAGGGGTTCTGGTATGCTCCCTGTTGTCGCGACGCGATGGGAAGGCCCGTGGCGCCGCCATCCCGCCGGAAGCGCACGCCGCGGGAGGGAAGTTCCGCCATGACCGTCGAAGAAATCGTCCAGACGCCCCAGTTCCGCTCGGTGGTCGAAGACTACCGGGACACCTGCCTCTGGTTCGCGAACGATCCGGAGCATCCCGTCGGCG
Organism: uncultured Verrucomicrobiota bacterium; assembly: GCA_947169825.1. GTDB lineage: Bacteria > Verrucomicrobiota > Kiritimatiellia > RFP12 > UBA3636 > UBA3636. The sequence goes on from CAMVRE010000022.1 coordinate 11,228, forward strand.
CGCTGCAGTTGGAACAGGTTCTCACGGAAATCGAGAAGAACGGCGACATGGCCGCATTCAGGCGCGTCGGGGAGATTCGGAAATGGCTGCCACGGAATTTCAGGCCGAAATACTCAAGCGGATTGCCCGTTCGCGGATAGACGGCGGCGCGACCTACATTGCCGGCGGGCTTGCGCTGAACCACCTGCTCGACGCGCCCCGCGTGTCGCATGACATCGACGTGTTCAACGACACGGAGGAGGCCGTCGCCGCCGCGTTCAAGCGCGACACGGCGACCCTCCGCGCCGCGGGGTACGACGTGCGCACGAAGCGCGAGCGGACGTTCTTCCGCGAAGCGACCGTCTCCCGCGGCGAAAGCACGACGGACGTCCAGTGGGCCCGCGACAGCGCCTATCGGTTCTTCCCTCTCGTCGAAGATCCGCTCCTCGGCCTGGCGCTCCACCCGTTCGATCTCGCGACGAACAAGCTGCTGGCGCTCGCGGGACGCGAGGAGCCGCGCGACCTGATCGACATCGAAACCTGCCATGACCGCCTCCAGCCGTTCGGGCTTCTGGTCTGGGCGGCCTGCGGAAAGGATCCCGGGTTCAACCCGTCGTTCCTGCTGGAATTCGTCGCACGGGTCCGGTATGCGCAGGCGGAGTTCGACCGCCTCGTGAAATCGCCGGAACGCATCGATGCAGGAGCGGTCATGCGCAAGTGGCACGAGATGCTCGCCGCCGCTCGCGAGACGCTCACAATCCTGCCCGCCGAGAAGGCGGGAACCTGCGTCGTCGGTCCGGACGGGAACCTCTTCCGCGGCTCCGACGACCAGCTCCGCGCCGCCCTCGATGCCGGCGCGATCACCTTCCACGAAGGCAAGATCGGCGGCGCCTGGCCGCGGATCGTGGAACGGTAGCCGGTTCGCGACGCGCCATGAGAATCCTCACCTACAACATCCGCGCGGGCCAAGGAATGGACCTCTCCCCGGCGCTCGAGCGCCAGGCCGCGGCGATCCGCATGCTTGCGCCCGACGTCGTCGCCCTGCAGGAGGTCGACCGCGCGACGCGCCGCTCCGGCGGCGTCGACCAGGCCGCCGTCCTCGCCGGCGCGACGGGCCTCCACGCCGTCTTCGCGCAATCCATCGACTTCGAGGGCGGGCAGTACGGCATCGCCCTCCTGTCCCGCGAGCGCCCCGGCTCCGTGCGCATCGTCCCGCTCCCGTCGCCGCACGACGAGGACCGCGCGCTCCTCGTCGCCGACTTCGGCGCCTTCGTCTTCGCCGTGACGCACCTACCGCTCCACGAGGGAGACCGCACCGAGTCCGTCAACCGCATCCTCGCCGAACTCCTCCCGTCGCCGAAGCCCGTGTTCCTCGCCGGCGACTGGAACGCGCTCCCGGACGACCTCACCCTCCGCCGGATCGGGCGCGGCTTCGCCGTGCTCACCGACCCGTCCGTCCCGACGTTCCCCGCCGCCGCGCCCGACCGCTGCATCGACTACGTCGCCGTCGACCGCGCCCACGCGGACGCCTTCCGCGGTGCCGTCGCCCGCGTCGTCGACGAACCCTCCGCCTCCGACCACCGCCCCGTCCTCCTGGACCTCCCCGACGCGCCCCGCTAAATCCGGACAATAGAAAACTCGCTAGATTTCTAGATTCCCGCGTGGCGATTCCGTCACACGACTATAGTTCAAACTACGATTCCACCGTAGTTGATTTTCAATCGAACCATGGAAAAAGTTTCCTTTCCACCGGTTCGCAGGAGACACGCAGGCGGTCGCGGCGGCGTCTTGCCGCCGCGACCGCCTGCGGATTGACCGAAGTCTGGCACGATGGTTGCTTTATGGTAGTCGTCCCGATCCAACCACGCATGCCGGCGGAGTCGGGACGACGCCGCGAAGTGGCGGCGGCACGATCTCCGCCAGGCATGCCCCCCGAAAATGCACTGGACCAAGCAACTCGATCCCTCCTCCCTCCCCATCCGCTCGTGGTGCGCCGACGTCGAGCCGGGCGCGCTCGTGCAGGCGGAGAACCTCTCGCGCCATCCGTCGCTCTTCTCGCACGTGGCGCTGATGCCCGACTGCCACCAGGGCTACGGGATGCCGATCGGCGGCGTCGTGGCCGCGGACGCGGCGGTGATCCCCGCCGCGGTGGGCGTCGACATCGGCTGCGGCATGCGCGCGGTGGAGACGGACCTCCCGGCGGAGCGCTTCGCGGACATCCGCGTGCGCCGCGCGCTGCAGGAGCGGCTCAAGGAGCGCATCCCCGTCGGCGAGGGCGTCTCGCACCGGGAGCAGCAGAAGTGGGAGGGCTTCGAGGAATACCTCGGCAACAACGGCCAGGTCCGCGACTGGTGCTGCGCGCTCGACCGCAAGAACCTCGGCACGCTCGGCGGCGGCAACCACTTCGTGGAGCTGCAGAAGTCGACTCCCGTCGACGGTTCCGCCGGCGAGCCGGAGGGCGGCGCGAAGGTGTGGCTCATGATCCACTCCGGCTCGCGCAACCTCGGCAAGCGCATCGAGGAGCACTACCACCGCCTCGCCGCGAAGCACTGCGGGCACTACCGCGTGCGCCTGCCCGACCCCGACCTGGCGTTCCTCCCGATCGAGGAACCGGACGGCCACGACTACTTCCGAGACATGCTGCTCGCGCTACGCTACGCCGAGGAGAACCGCCGCCGGATGATGGCCGCGTTCAAGGAGACCGTGGCGGAGGTCGCGCCGGAGGCCTCGTTCGTGCGCGAGCTGGACGTCCACCACAACTACGCCGCCTTCGAGGAGCACTTCGGCAGGAAGGTCTGCGTCCACCGCAAGGGCGCGACGAGCGCCAAGAGAGACGAGCTCGGGATCATCCCCGGCTCGATGGGCGCGGCGAGCTACATCGTGCGCGGCCTCGGCAACCCGGACTCCTTCGAAAGCTGCTCCCACGGCGCCGGCCGGAAGATGAGCCGCATCGCGGCCTGCACGACCCTCACGCCCGAGCAGTGCGACGCGGCCCTGGACGGCATCGTCTACGAGCGCTGGCATCCCTACAAGAAGTTCGGCAAGGCCAAGGGCCGCCTCGACCTCTCCGAAGCCCCCCAGGCCTACAAGGACATCGAGGACGTCATCCGCTCCGAGCGCGATCTCGTCGAACCCCTCGTCCGCCTCGTGCCGATGAGTTCGCTGAAGGGCTGACCCTAGCCCGCGCGCGGCCTTGCCGCGCGCGGGGCGGGAATTGACCACAAATCCCAATTGACCACCATTGACCACAAATGACAAAGCCAAATTCCAGAACCGAGCAGTTCATTGAGATTGATGGCATTTGCCATTTGTGAACAATTGCGATTTGTGAACATTGAAACGAAAGGAAGCCAGATGCCATGAACCTCCAGAAACGCGAATGCCCGATCTCCTTCCGCTTCGTCCCCTACGGATCGGGGTGGGAAGACATCTATCTAACGGTCAACGGCCACGAACATTACTTTGTTGTGACGGGAGTCTTCGGTCCCACCAATGTAGACGACTTGTTTGAAGCTGTTGTCGGGTTTCATCCGACATACAATTCCTGCGGCTATCTTCACCATCAATACGTTGATGAGACCATGGATGGCATTCCAACCGGGGCAACCGTTTCCCTTCCCGGTGAGGGTTTTGAATCGGAATGGTCCTTCAAGCGGCCTCCCGTCAAAGATGCCAATGTTCCCATCGCCATCTCAATCGTGAAGATGGAGGAAGGAGAAGAGCCAGATTCTCCGATAACCTTTACGGTCGGCTACAAGGACCTTTGTTACGCCGTCGCCAAGGGAATGACCGAGGCCATGAAGAATCATGGGCTGTTCGGGTATGTCAATGCAGTCTGGGGCCACGATCTCAACCTCCGTGTCCTGCTGATGCTCAAGGCGTTCGCCCTGGATGCGGAGGATGTCCTGAAGGTCGAGGACCTCGGACGAGGGAACGGCGAACGCACCGACTTCGCGAAGGAGCTCGAACTGCTCCTGTTCGACATGTGAGAGCGCTTGACTGAGTCCCAACCATGAGCAAACGAGCCAAACGCCTGCGCCGTCGGATCCGTGAAGGCGATCCCGGCGTGAAGAACTTATTCGACATTCGCATCAGCACGGCGCCGATGCTATCCGACGAGGAAGTTGCGGCCATGAACGACAAGTTCCCGGGGGGCGAGTTCGATTGGGCGCGCTGGTCGGCGAAGAGCGTTTCCGGCGCGACCGAAATCCGTTCGCTGCTCGATTCGTTCCGTCTCGTCGGACGAAAGATCTGGAACGTCTGGACGACAAGCCACGACTACTTCAACGACAAGGACGGATTGGAAGACGCCGTCTGTTCGGATTTGGCGGATCGGCTTGGTCTCTCCGACGCCGCCGCGCGCGCCGGTTCTTCGATCCACGCCCTCGCCCGGCGTGCGAAAATCGAACGCCGGATGGAAGTCGACCAGCCCTTCGTCATCGAGTTCGATTCTCGCGAAACGTTCGAGATGGATGTCGAAATCGCTCCGGCCTACCGAATCTCCATGAACAAGATTCCGCTCCGTCTGCTGAAGGATCGGAACGACAATGTCGATCCGGCGATCTTGTTCTCTCCCGTCCTTGGTCGGACGATCACCGCCGTTGACCTCAAAACCGTCCCGGAAGGCGGTCAGGATGATTCGGTTGAATCGGTTCTTCTCCGTCTGGACAACGGGAACACGATCGAACTCCGGGGGTTCTACGACTACCTGGATGTCGGGCTGCTGGACCGGCGAAGCGAACCCCGCCTGGCTTCGATCGAATGTCTCCGCCACGGGTTCTTCAACTACGAGGACCTCCATTTCGACCGTGGGACGGGCTTCGAGGCCAAGGACGCAACCCTGTGGTTCGGCTGGAAGGGAGAGCGCATGCTCGGCAACCACGCGATTGTCCTGACGCCCACCGGACTTCCCGGCCGGCCGCGCCCGGTCGAGCCGGCCCGCATCGATCGGCGCGATGCGCTCGGCCTTGTTTTGGGACTGTGCGCAAAATGTCCGGAACGCCTTGCTTCGTGGGGCGCCATCGAGTTGCCGGCCGCGGAATGGTTCGCCGTCTTGGAAACAGGTCGGGAGTTTCTGTCCGGCCCTCGGCTCTCGAACGACGCGGCACCGTTGGCACGCCTGTTCTTCGAGACGCCCCCGCGGGCTCATGAACGGTTCTGCGATGGAACCACCGACGCGGACCGCATGCGGATGAAACGCGATCGGGCCCGCACATGCCTTTCCGAACTCCGCCGATGGTCGGCCAAGTCCGTCGCCCCCGACGGCGGCATCCGGATCGAACTGTGATGACCGTTGTCGAAACCGCCTGCGCGCGCTAAAACCCTCTTGCCTTGCCATGCCCGCCTCTGCTACACTTGCCCACCAGAAGACCCCATGCAGCCGGGTTCGTGCGCCGCGCGTCGCGGCGCGCCCGGGGCGGGACGGCGCCTCAGGCGCGTCATTCATGCCAGACAGCAAAACGACCGACGACCGCTACGCCATGCGGCCGATCGACGTCGAACTCTACGAGACCTGCACGAAGGGAACCCTCGCGCAGGTGAAGGCCCTGCTCGACAAGGGCGCGGATCCGAATGCTGTCCATTGGGACGTGTACAAACAGACTGATGGAACGGCGAGCGGGGACGACTACTACTGCATTCACGAGGCGGCGAAGAATCCCGACATCCGGGTGTTCGACCTACTCGTTGATCGTGGCGCCGATCCTTGTCAGAGGGATTTCTGGGGTGCCGAACCGATCTCCTATGCAGCGCACAAGAACGGCCTCGCGATGATCAAACATCTCGTGGAACTCGGAAACGATCCCAATCTGTGCGACATGGACGGGCAAACCGTCATCGGCAATGCCGCCCTTAATCCCGATCTCCGAGTTGTCGAGTTCCTGCTTGAACACGGAGCTCGACTGGACCATGGCGCACTCGACGCATCGGAGTTGGGACGAGCCATCCGCAAAGGACCACCAGCGCGCGTTCTTTTCTTCATCGAGCACGGAAGCCGGATGGACGGATACGTTCCGCATTTCGCACAATGGGCGCCCCTCCGCAACCTTCGCGTTCTGTTTGAACATGGATTCGATCCGAACTCTTCGGAAAACGGTTTGCGAGAAGTCCGTGTCGTGGATCTCCTGGATCCGCGGAGAAAGAAACTGTTTCTGGAGCATGGAGCCGTTCCGTTTTTCCAAGACCGTGCTCTTTGCGTCGATCCCTACGACCGAGGATTCCCGTTGACTGGCGGCGACTTCGAGAAACATGCGAAATCCTTTTTCCCATATATGGGGTCAACGCGGGCCTTTGGTCGGAAGAGAGTTCTGAAAGGAGAACTTGCCAAATGGTCTCACGGCGTTGACATCATCATCGAATCGAAAAACGAAAATGGAATTCCGATTGCCGAAAGAGTCCATTATCTTCTCCGCGAGACGCGGGAGGCCTGTCGTTACGACTTCTGCCGCGTGTCGCCGTTCTTCAAGGTCCGCGGAAAGATGCTCTGGCACGCCAGCCTCGAATACGGCGCGGATCGAAGACCACTCGACTTCGTCGTCGCCAACGCCTTCGAGGGAGACTCCTTCGACCGCTTCTCCAAGGGCGGCGTCTTCCGGATGCGCTTCATGGGGCTCGGCGAATCGCTCGAATGCCTGAACGGCAGGGGAGTCGTCCGGTTCTGGGGCGGAAACCCCGTCGCCCGCGAGCGCCGCGGCCGGAACGATCCGTCGATCGACCACGTCGACATGGTCTTCAGCACGATGCGAGCGCTCAATCCCTGCGGCGAGACGAAGAACCCCGCGTTCGCCGAGTTCACCTCGACTATCGAGAATGTCTCCACGGAGACGATCTGCGGGCAGCATTGCTACCGCATCCGACTCTGGTCCGGTCCGCTGGAGAATCCGGAATCCTTCCCCTGGACGCTCCTTGTCGCGAAATGCCGTGTGCAGAAGGGCTACATCCCACGCGTGGGCGACTTCGTGAACGGCGTCGCCGCAATATACGGCACGTTCGACGACGTTTCCGACGGCGAGCCGACCGTATTCCAGCCCGAATTCCGCGGCGGCGAATCCGAGCCGCCGATTCCCGAGAAGGACATCCCGAAGCCGCCGAAAGGAAAGCCGGACTCGGAATGGCTGCCGCGCCGACCGATGGACTATCCGGACGCCCCGGCGCCGCGTGTCCCCCTTCCGCCGTTCACCGACGAACCGTTCAAGAAGTTCGTCACCTATACCGAGTACCGCCGACGAATCGGCGAAACGCTCGTTCCCGTCACCCCGCCTTCGCGCAAGCGGCTGCGGGAGATCATTGACGAAATCGACTTTCGGTTCTCCTATCAAGGGGAGGAGCGCTGGACATTTGCGCGCGCATTCAACTCCATCGGCATCCGCCACGCCGTCCGTGACCCCGTCACGGGAGAAACGCACCTGTGGCTTGAGATTCCACCTGTCTACCTTCGTTTGGAACGGAGGGCCGCGCTGCTGGTCGCGCTCTCTTCCGTAGGACGAGTTCTTCGCTATGCGCTCCATACTGGAGACGAACACGGAACTTGGGCGTGCGGCGAGATGCATTGCAACGTGACTTCCGGAGGCGGGCGGACTGCCACAATCTATGACACGCCGAAAGAAGTTGAGGATAGGATTCCATCCTTCGTCAAGGATGATTTTTTCATTCTTTGCGCACATAGCCGCGGAAGCATGTTCCAGGCAAAATGCCGTGCCGGTGGCAAGCGCAAGCGATTCGTAGCGGAGTGGCAGCTTTTCGGGATGGAATGGCAGTTCGCAAAGGAGAATCTTTCCGAGAAACGCATTCTTGAACTTTGCCGGCTTTTCCTGTCTGGCGGTCTCGCCGCCATCGAGAACGAGGAGCCGTGGCAACGGGTCGATTTCGACAACAAAGACAAAAGAACGACGTAGCAATTCACCGATGACAGACAAGAAAGACAAAACAAGACTTGAGGGAGAGCTTTGCCTCTGTCTTCAAAACGCAATTGATACGGAATCGTCTTTGTCTTTCCGAAGTCGTCCGGTGGTCGCAGAAGATCATCCCGCCCAACGGCGGCATCCGAATCGAACTGTAGCAAGATCAAGGGAGGATTCTGATGAACACGACAAGCCCGTTTTTTGATCTATGGATCAACGGCATGGTGTCGATGGCCGTTGTTGGCGTAGTGATTTGCGGAATAGCGTTTTACGTGGTCGGGCGGAAAAGCGCGATTCCTTGGCTGTTCCTCGCCCTTTCTCTGGCGACAGTTCTCTTTGTTGCGACGTTGCCACTCTACAGTCCGGGTTTTCGCGACATTATTGCCGATCGTCAAAACGGCGTGACCGAAAACAAGCAGACAGACAACTCCGACCCTTTTCCTGCGTCTGTCGTTCCTGAACAATGAACTTGAACCTTGAGAAGCGACTGCGCGCGTTCGACCGGGAAGCGCTACCGCATGTCAGCCCGGAAACAGAGGGGCGATTGAGCGGCCGGATTGCATCGCCCGGCGCGGAATGCTAGACTCCGCACCATGACCGACTACTCCTTCCAGACGCTCCATTCCGACGGCGGCGCGCGCGATCTTCCGCGGGGCAACCGAGAAGGAGTTGAGGGCGAATGGGCTGATTCGTCGCCAGTTTCGCCAAATTGACCGTCATTTTCGTCTTGATTTTCGCCAAGACGGATGATATTATCGTCTGCGTTTCGACCACCGGAGTCCGCGATGAAACGGTTTGCACTGGGGCTGGCGTATCGCGTGTGGAACACAACCCGTCCGGCCCTTCCGCTGTCGGCCTACCGGAACCATTCGTTCAAGCTGTTCGGCGTCGACACGGGGCTTCTGGCGGCGCAGGCGAAATCCATTGCCGTCTACCGTGCGGCCCATTATCCGGCGCTGTCGATTCGCACGTCGCTGGCCCCGCACCTGTTTTCGGGCGGGCTTCTGGATCTGCCGCTCCCGGCCATCGGGGCATGGAGGCGATACGTCGCGCCATGACCGACTACTCCTTCCAGACGCTCCATTCCGACGGCGGCGCACGCGTGATCTTCCGCGGCGTCGTCGGCAGCCGCGCCTACGGGACGGACCGGCCGGGAAGCGACGAGGACGTGCGCGGCGTGTTCCTCGTGCCGCCCCTCGAATACGCCTTGCTCGCAGCACCGCCGGAGCAGGTGGCGGACGAGCGCAACGACCGCGTATACTACTCGCTGCGGCGCTTCGCGGAACTGGCCGCCTCCTCGAACCCGAATGCGCTGGAGCTCTTCTGGCTCCCGCCGGACTGCATCCGGCTCGACACGCCCCGCTTCGCCCGCCTCCGGGAAAACCGGAAGCTCTTCCTCTCCCGCCGCGCGGTGGATACCCACATCGGCTACGCGCTCGCCCAGATCAAGAAGGCACGCGGCTGCAACAAGCGCGTCTGGAACCCGAGAAGGC
>CAMVRE010000023.1 GCA_947169825.1 uncultured Verrucomicrobiota bacterium
GCGAAGCGCTGGACGATGGGGATGGGATACGGAACGGCGCAGGCGCGCAGCGCGAGCGCGAGGAGAGAAACGATTGCGGCGGAGGAAAGACTCCCCCACCCGGCTTCGCCGGGAGACTGAGGGGGTCGAACAAGGAACAGCCCGCAGAGCAGACCGGCGGCGGCCATGCCCGCCGGGACGGCGGGCTCTACCGGATTGGCGGCTGTTCCGGTAGCGGCCGCGGTCCCCGCGGCCACTGCGAGCAGCGCGGTCCCCGCGACGAGACGGACGATGTCGCCTCGCGTGCGCGGCGCAACGGGCGCGCGTTCGCCGCACCACGGGCAGGGCGAAAGCTCGCGCGACGGCCGCCAGCAGGCGGGGCACGGAACGCGGAGAAGCAACGACTGCGGAGCGGATCGCATGCCGCGAAATCTACCAGAAGCCGCACCGCGCGGCAAGCGGGGCAGGACTTCGGAACCATCCTATAAGACAAGCGCCGCGCTTCCGCGCGGCGCCGTCAGCCCGATGCGAGCGGGCCCGGCGGAGCGGCTCTGCCGCCCGCCGGGCTCGCACAGGGGACTACTCCTGGAAGGTCCAGGTGCCGTCCTCGCCGCGGACCAGGACGCCCTTGCGGCCCGTGGCGTCGGAGACGAAGCTCCAGTTGCCGTCGGCGTCGCGGACGAGCTTGCCCTTGCCGCGGGCGGCCTCCTTGTATTCGAAGGCGTTCGGACCCGTGCGGACCCACGTCCAGAAGGAGCACGTGCCGTCGGCGTTCTCGACCATCCTGCCGTAGTCGGCGAAGACCTTGATCCGGTAGAAGCCGGTCGAGAGGTCGATGGCGTCGGGCCCCAGCTGGTCCTCGGGCCGCAGAACGCCCGTGCCGGGATCGGAGAGGTGGGCGTTCACGCCGTCGTACTGGCTGTAGAAGACCGCGCCGCCGTCGTTCGCGACCGGGAGCTCGCCGACGGTCGTCCACGCGTCGCCCTCGAGGGACTCCTTGCGCTGCAGCTCGTAGGTGAGGGTCACGCCGGGCCGGAGGGCCGGGTAGGAGATCTCGACGAACGGGACGCCGTCGCCGTCGAAGGCGATGGAGGGAACCGTGTAGGGGATCGCCTCGGACGCCTTGAGCGGATCGGAGCCGGAGAGGAACTCCTCGAGGTCGCCGATGCCGTCGCCATCGGTGTCGCGGAGGTGGGTGTCCGTCTGCGTGACGAGGATCTCCATCGCGTCCGTGAGGCCGTCGAGGTCGGTGTCCGGCGTGCGCGGATCGGAGTCGAGCACGCCGTCGGCGTACTGGCGCCACCACTCCAGGCCGCCCTCGTCGGACTCATAGCCGCTCGTGAGGAGCGAGCCGCCGGCCTTCCACCACTCCCACGCGTCGGGGAGCAGATCGTTGTCGGTGTCGCGGTCGTGCAGGACGATCATGAGCCCGGTCACGTTGTCCGCGACCACGATCGGCGCGGCGTTCGGATCGAGGTTCGGGCTCACGGTTCCGGTCTGGACGGCGAGACCCTGCGTCTCCCATTCGTCGCAGTAGCCGTTGCCGTTCGAGTCGAGGAACGCGCGGATGGCGTAGCGGCCCGCCTCGAGGTTGCGAACCATGAAGTCGCCCTTGGCGCGGCGGACCTCCTGGTAGACCGGCGTCCCGGAGACGGACACGCAGGTCGTCGCCTCGTCCGGCAGACGGAAGGCCTGCAGGAAGAGCGGCGCGGGGAAGGACTTGACGGCGAGGGTCGGCGTCCGTCCGTCCGCCAGGGCGCGCGAGAAGCGGACCTCGATCGCGCCGGACTCGTAGTCGATCGTGCCCGACCAGGCCGTGGAGTTGGTTCCGCCGGAGGCGTAGAGGATGCCGTTGGCCTGCGAATCGCTGAACGCCTCGACCACGTCCTCGCCGTCCTTGACGAGCACGGACATCGCGCCCGGAACGACGACGTCCGCCGGGGCCGTGGCGGTCCAGACGGTGCGGTCGCCGTTGGGCGCGAAGTCGACGCCGTCGACCGGTTCGGACTCCATGACCTTGCCGTAGTAGCGGATGCTGCCGGACACGTCGTAGAGACCGCGCGTCTCGCCCGAGTTGACGAGCTGGAAGCGCTCGACGATGGTCTGCGGGGCGACCGCATCGGACTGCGGACGCTCGGTGATCGTGTATTCGTAGAGACCGTCGCCGGGAAGGGCGATGAACGTCTTTCCGTTGTCGGGCGTCCAGGACCACTTCGCCCGGTCGAAGTCCGGCTCGCCCTCGATCTTGCCGGCGTAGAGCGCGCCGCCGTCGAGCTGGGGCACCGCCGAGTAGTAGGATCCGTCGATGCCGTCCCTGCCGTGGCGGATGGGAATGGCGACCACCATGTTGGAGATCACGGTGACGGGAGCGCCCGGAGCCACGCCCTCGCCGGCGATCTTCCGCAGCGTGAAGTAGACGCCGGCGTTGTGGTCGTCCATCTCCCATTCGAACTCGACGACGTTGCCGAAGATCTCGGTCTGCTGCGTCGGGTAGCGGGCCGCGAGCCGCTTGCGCTGGGCGCCGGTCGTCGAGATGACGTGGAAGGAGCCGTCGGCGACGTTCGTGGTGTCCGCGCCGTCCCAGGCCTCCACGGTCCACTTCACGACGACGTTGGAGGAGGAGCCGAGCCAGAAGCCGTAATACGGGGCGGAGAGGGCCTCCCACGGGCTGTCGTCCTTCCGCTTGCGCCACAGGTAGGGGACGCGGTTGCGGTCGTCGACGAGGAAGGAGGCGTCGTTCACGCCGTTGGTGACGAGGTCGCTCCAGGCCGGCATTCCGTTCGCGGCGTAGTAGCCGAGGGCGCGGAGGCCGGAGAGGCGCGTTCCGTAGACGTAGGGCATCATGAAGTCGCCCTCGTGCAGGAACGTGCGGGGACCGTCGACGCGGACGCGCACCGACTCGGTCTCGTCCTGGACGATCGGCGTGCCGACGTCGGCGGGCGTCGGCCAGGTCCAGTCGGAGAGGGAATCCGGTTCGGAGTTCGTCAGCGCGACGTAGGCGTTGCTCACGGCCTCCATGTAGCCGTTCACGTCGGTCAGGGAGTTGGTGTAGGCCCACTCCCAGACGTCGGGCAGGAGGTCGTTGTCCGTGTCGCGGTCGTGGAGGACGACATGGATGCCGGAGAGCTCCTGGCCGTTGGTGACCGAGATCGGATAGGCCGTCGTGCCGATGACGACGGGGCTCGCGGAGCCGCCGTAGGTCCCGAAGCCCTGCGTCTCCCAGTCGTCCGCGACGCCGTTGCCGTTGGAGTCGACGAAGGCGACGATCGCGTAGGTGCCGGCCGGGAGGCCGCTCACGCGGAACGCGCCGTTGGTGGAGCGGACCTCGTCGGCGTAGACGATGCCGCCCGCCGAGGCGGAGGATCCCGCCTTGGAGGAGACCTTCCAGGCCTGCAGGTGCAGGTCGGCGGGCCAGGTCGGCGGAACCGAATTGGCGTCCATCGAGCGGCCGAAGTAGCGGATCGTGCCCGCGATCGACGCCGTCGTGGGCGAGGGCTCGCCCGTGCGCATCTGGAAGCGCTCCGAAATCGTCTCGGGCGCGACGAGATCCGTCTGCGGGCGCGTCGCGATCGTGTAGACGTAGAAGCCGTCCGCCAGCGGGACGAACTCCGTCCCGTCCGCCTGCTGCGGGCGGGCCGTCCAGTAGTAGCAGCGCTTCGCGGCGTCCCAGTGGCGCACGGGCAGCGCGACGACGCGGTTCGTGAGAATCTGGACCGCGTCGGCGTCGTCCTTCGTCCCCTCGGGGCCGGAGACCTTCCAGACGTCGAAGACGACGCCCGCGTTGCACTCGTCCATCGTCCACTGGAACTCGACCACGGACGTGCGGACCTTCTCGTTCTGGACCGGGTAGCGCGACGTGGCCGGCATGCGGGCCTCGCCGATCTCCGCGCGGACCGGGAAGGATCCGGTCGCGATCTCGGCGGAGGAGGATCCATCGGACGCCTCGACCGTCCAGGTCACCACGATGTTGGAGTGCGATCCGAGGTTGAATCCAAGGTAGGGCTCCGTCTGCGGAATCCAGGTCTGGACGCCGTCGACCTCCTGCCCGCGCCAGAGGCGGTAGAGGCGGTTGTCGGGCTCGTCCTTCGCGTCCGGCGAGCGGTCGCGCAGGATGTAGGGCGCCAGCAGGTCGCCCTCGTGCAGGAACGTGCGCGGCGCCTCGACGCGCACGCGCAGCGCCTCCTTCACGGCCGTGGCGGCCGCTCCGCGGAGCACCTGCGTCCAGTCGATCGGCCAGATCCAGTCGGCGAGCGCGTCCGGATCGCTGTAGGGCAGCGCGGCGTAGACCTGCCACCAGCTCGGATCCCCGTCGGACGGCCTGCGGTCCGGTCCCGCCTCGAGTGGCGTCTCCGTGGCGGAGGAGAAGAACTCTCCGGAGACGCGATCGAACAGGCCCGCGACGCCGTCCGCCCGAACGACTGGTTCGAAGTCGCGGACGAGGACGCCATTGTCCCAAATCGAGCAGGAGTAGAGACGCTGCGCGGATGCCGCGTAGGAATCGCCGTTCGTCGAGGTGCCGAACGAGAACAGGAGCAACGAAGCGTCCAAGGCCTCCTTTTCCGCGTTCGTGAAGGACTTTCCGTTGAAGACCGTCTTCTCCGCCGTGTAGGACAGCGTATTCACGCCGGACGTCGAACGAATCGTGCTCCGTCCGACGGTATCCAGCCGGACGGAATCTCCGCGGACCAGGATATTGTAGGCCTGCGGGCCGTATGCGGTCGCCCCGTTTCTGGCACCGACAAGACCCTTCCATGTCGAGTCCGTCTCAAGATTCTCGAAAACGTAGTCAAAGGAAACCGTATTCGAAATCGTCGAGATGCCCGTGTCCACGTACTGCCTGCCCGAGCTCACGACGTACTCCAGCAGGCGGAAGCCGTCGGGCAGCCCTTCGGAGGCGAGGAGATGGCGATCGTAGCCGCTCGTTGCCAGGTTTCCGAACTGGCTCCACTCCCAGACGTCGGGCAGGCGGTCGCCGTCGGTGTCGCGGTCGTGCAGCACGACGTTGACGCCGGTCACGGCGGCGCCATTCGTGACAATGATCGGCGGCGCGGAGCCGGGCACCACGACGGGGCTCGCGCTTCCGCCGAAGACGCCGTAGCCCTGTGTCTCCCAGTCGTCCGCGATTCCGTTGCCGTTGGAGTCGACGAACGCGAGGATCGTGTAGGTGCCGGCCGCGAGGCCGTCAATGCGGAACGCGCCGTTGGTGCCGCGCATCTGGTCGGCGACGAGCGCGCCGCCCACCATCGCGGACGAGGTCGCCGATTCGCCGACCTTGCGCGCCTGCAGGTGCAGGACGGCGTCGCCCCACGTCGCGGGATCGGCCGAAGCGTCCATCGAGCGGCCGAAGTAGCGGATCGTTCCGTCGATGGAGCCCGTCACGCGGGAGCCCTCGGTCTTGGCCATCCGGAACCGGCCGGAGATCGTCTCCGTATCGACGAGATCCGTCCGCGGGCAGGTCGTGATCTCGTAGCGATACCAGCCGTCCTCGAGATCCAGGACCTCGATGCCGTCGCCCAGCTGCGGCCGGGCCGTCCAGTAGAAGCACCTCTTGACGGCATCCCAGTGGCGCACGGGCAGCGCGACGATGCGGTTCGTGGCGATCGGGACGCCTTCCTCGTCGTCCGGGCCGTCCGTCTTCCACAGGCTGAAGACGACGCCCGCGTTGTGCTCGTCCATCGTCCATTCGAACTCGACGATCGCCGTGCGGACCGTCGTATTCTGGATCGGATACCGGGCCGCCGCCGGCATCCGGGGTTCGCCCGTGACCGTAGTGACCGGGAAGGAGCCGGACGCAATTTCCGTCGCGCCGGAGCCGTCGGACGTCTCGACCGTCCAGGTCACCACGATGTTGGAATGCGATCCGAGGTCGAAGCCGAGATAGGGTTCCGTCTGCGGGATCCAGGTCCGGACGCCGCCGATCTCCTGCCCGAGCCACAGGCGGTAGAACCGATTGGCGGGCTCGTCCGTCGCGTCCGGCGAGCGGTCGCGCAGGATGTAGGGCGCCAGGAAGTCGCCTTCGTGCAGGAACGTGCGCGGCGCCTCGACGCGGACGCGCAGCGCCTCCTTCACGGCCGTGGCGGCCGCGCGGCGGATCACCTGCGTCCAGTCGATCGGCCACGTCCAGTCCAGAAGGACGTCCTCGCCCTCGGAGGCGGTCCGGTCCGCCGCGGCGTAGGGTTCGCCGGGTTCGTGGCCGGCCCAGGCGTCCGTCAGATTGCCGTATTGCTTCCACTCCCAGACGTCGGGCAGCTTGTCGCCGTCGGTGTCGCGGTCGTGCAGCACGACGTTGACGCCGGTCACGGCGGCGCCATTCGTGACAATGATCGGCGGCGCGGAGCCGGGCACCACGACGGGGCTCGCGCTTCCGCCGAAGACGCCGTAGCCCTGTGTCTCCCAGTCGTCCGCGATTCCGTTGCCGTTGGAGTCGACGAACGCGAGGATCGTGTAGGTGCCGGCCGCGAGGCCGGTGACGCGGAACGCGCCGTTGGTGGAGCGAACCTCGTCGGACACGATCTCGCCGCCCACGGAGGCCGAGGTGGCCGCCGAATCGCCGACGAGACGCGCCTGCAGGTGCAGGTCGGCGGGCCAGGTCGGAGGCGTTCCGGCCTCCATCGAGCGGCCGAAGTAGCGGATCGTTCCGTCGATGGAGCCCGTCACGCGCGACGCCTCGTCGTGCGCCATCCGGAAGCGCCCGGTCTTCGCCTTCGGGGCGGCGACCGTGACCGCGGTCTGGGGCCGTGTCACGATCTCGTAGCGGTAGTAGCCGTCCGGCAGGTCGAGGAAGCGCAGGCCGTCCTCCTGCTGCGGGCGGGCGGTCCAGTAGTAGCACCGCTCGTCGGCGTCCCAGTGGCGCACGGGCAGCGGGATCGTCGTGTCCACGACGAGTTCCCCGTCCGCCGTGTCGGGTCCGTTCTCGCGCCAGAGACGGAACTTCACGCCGGCGGTGCGGTCGTCCATCTTCCATTCGAACTGGACGACGGATGTGCGGACGGTCTCGTTCTGAACCGGGTAGCGGAGCACGAGCGGGTCATACTGGTCGTCCGTCGCCGCCGTGACGCGGAACGCGGACTCGGCCAGGACCATCGAACCGACGCCGTCCGACGCCGTGGCGGTCCACTTCACGTCGATGTTGGTGAAGGCGCCGAGCTCGAAGCCGTAGTAGGGCCGGTCCATCGGCTCCCAGGTCTGGATGCCGGTAAGCGCGTCGCTCGCGAGCATCCAGAGGCGATAGCGGCGGTTCTCGGGCGTGTCGGCGGCGCCGGGCGAGCGATCCTTGAGCTCGTAGGGGGCCAGCAGGTCGCCCTCGTGCAGGAACGTGCGCGGTTCGTCGATGAGGACGCGCAGGCCGGCTGTCTCGGGGATGAAGGTCGTGTTGGTGTAGGAGGCCGTCCAGTCCCAGTTCGTGACGATTCCCGCACCCTCGGACCACTCGCGGGTCGCGTCCGCGTAGGCGCCGTTGGGCTCGTTGCCGGTCCAGGCGGCCGTCAGGCTCCCGTATTCCTTCCACTCCCAGACGTCCGGGATCTTGTCGCCGTCCGTGTCGCGATCGCGCAAGACGATGTTCACGCCAACGACGGACGCGCCGTTCGTGACGACGATCGCCGGGGCCGAGACGGGGATCACGACGGGGCTCGCCGTTCCGCCGAGGACGCCGAAGCCCTGCGTCTCCCAGGCGTCCGCGACGCCGTTCGTGTTGGAGTCCACGAAGGCGTGGACGTTGTAGGTGCCGGCCTTGAGGCCCTCAAGGCGGAACGCCCCGTTAACATCCTGGACCGATTCAGCGACGAGCAGACCGCCCACGGACGCCGAGGAGGACGCCGCCTCGGAGGTCCGGTAGGCGCGGATGCGCAGCGGGCTCGACCAGGTCGGCGGGGTCCCGGCCTCCATCGAGCGGCCGTAGTACCGCACGTCACCCTCGATCAATCCGGTGATACGGGTGTTCTCCGCGTTGCGGACCTGGAAGCGTTCGGTCCTGGACTTCTTCGTGACGAAGGGCGACAGCGTGTTCGGGCGCTCGGTGATCGTGTATTCGTAGGAGCCGTCCGGCAGCGAGACGAACTGCAGGCCGTCCTCCATCTGCGGGGTGGCCGTGTAGTAGTAGCACTGCACCTCGGGGTCCCAGTGGCGGACCGGGAAGGCGATCGGCTTCCCGCTGGCCACCGTGTCGATCAGGGTCTCGCCCGTGTCGAGGTTCCTGAGGACGAACTCGACGCCCGCGTTGCGCTCGTCCATCTCCCATTCGAACCGGACGGTCGACCCGTGGACGACGGTGTTCTGAATCGGCCACCGGAGCTTGAGATCGGAACGCATGTCGTCCGTTCCGGCGAACACGGAGAATTCGCCGCCGGCGTTCGTCTGGGTATGATAGCCGTCCGTCGCGACGACCTCCCAGGTGAAGTCCGCGTAGTTGGCGTTCTCGAGGTCGAACCCGTAGGTTCCGAGGCGGACGAGGTCTCCCTCGTGGAGGAACGTGCGCGGCACCTTGACGGAGATCGGGCCCCATTCCTTCTCGCCGGTCGTCGATCCGCCGGTCTCCGACGTGGTCGTCGACTTGACGGTACGGGAGCTGTAGGGCCGGAAGGTGGGGTCGAAGATGGCGGCGCTCACCCAGTTCGTCCCCGGGCCCTCCGTCGGCTTCGCCGCCGGAACCGTCACGAGTTTCAGGTTCTTGTAGTCGGCCTGCGCGCCGCCGTAGACGTCGGGGACCCTGTCGCCGTTCAGGTCGCGGTCGCGCAGGACGATGTGGACGTCCTCCACCGGGACGGCGGCGCCGTCCTTCGCCGTGATCCGAATCGGGGAGAACCACTCGGGCAGCTGGATCGGGTCGGCCGAACCGCCGCCCTTCGAGCCCGACGGACGGTCAAGGCCGAGGAAGCCCATGCCCTGCGTCTCCTCCACGTCGGGCAGACCGCTGCCGTTCCTGTCGACGAAGGCGATCAGGCCGTAGGTGCCGGGCTCGAGATCGGGGATCTCGAACGCGCCCGCGCTGTCCTGCGTCACCTTCGCGACCGGATGGCCGGACACGCCGAGGCTCGAGGAGGCCTGGTCGGACACGCGGTAGGCGAGGATCACGACCGGACCGGCGGAGAACTCGCCCTCTTCGCTCGCGAGGCGGCCGTAGTAGTGGACGTTGCCCTTGATCGAGGCGACGCTGCGCACCGGCACGGTCGCGGCGGCGGAGGATTCGATCCGGAAGGTCTGGGGGCCGTTCGGGCCGTCCGTCGTCTGATGCTGGCTTCCGTCTTCGCCCTTTCGATATCCGTCGAGGTTGAGGTTCTCCTCCACCGTCCACGTGTAGTTGCCGTTGCCGAGCTCGACGATCGACCGCCCGTCCTTGAGCTGCGGGATGTAGCTGTAGTAGTAGTCGTCGTCCGTGATCCGGCCATGGCGGACGGGGAACGGCACGTAGAGGTCGGTCAGCTCGGGGATGGCCGCGCCGTCCTTCCTCACGGTGACGTAGACGCCCTCCGTGCGCCAGTCCATCTTCCAGCGCAGTTCGACGAGGGGCCCGTGGAGGACGGCGTTGTTGGTCGGGTAGACCGCGGACATCGCGCGGCGAACGCCGTCGACGGGGTTGACCTCGCTGGAGAGAAGACGGAACTCGCCCTCGGCGATCACCTGCTGCATCGACATGTCGCTGTCGTTCTGGGCGATGACCTCGTACCGATAGAGCGCGTTGGCCGCGTCGCCGAGGTCGAGGCCCTTGATGCCGGCCGCGACGTAGTCGCCTTCGTGGAGGAAGGTCCGCGGGGCCTCGACGACGATGCCGTCCTCCGGGCCCGCGTTCTCCTCGATCTCCTCGTCCTCGTCGTCCCCGGCTCCGACGGGCCGCGTGATGTAGACGTGGTAGGACGTGACGCCGAGCATATTGGTCGGTGCCTCCCACGCAATGCGCGGGAAGCCGAAGAGCTCGTCCGTGAGCGGGATCTCCGTGACGACGGAGTCCCAGCCGACGAGCGTCGCGTCGTAGAGCGAGAGGCCCATCGGCTCGCCGGGATTCCACGTGTTGTCGTTGTTCAGATCCATCCAGCCGAGGAACCGGTTGTAGCCCTCGACCATGTGGTCGTGGGCGCCGAGCGATTCGATCCCCGCGGTCGTCCCGGCAGGCTGAAGGCCGCCGACGGTGAACGGATAGTGGATGGTGCTGGGCGAATACTCGATCACGTAGTGCGCGTCCGTGTAGCGCAGGGGGTCCTTGTCGTAGGTCGTCTTCAGCACCGTCGCCGTGGTGGTCTCGTTGGAGACGGTCGACTTCTGGGTCTCGAGATAGGTGAACCGGGAGTAGACGAGGCCCGTGTCGTATTCGAGCAGGATGAATGCCTCCCCGTCGTTGACGAAGACGCCGAAGTTGTCGTTGTAGGGCTGGAGCGTGTAGGTGACCTGCGCGGCGATGGCATTCTCGGCGTCGCCGGCGGCGTTTCCTTCGCCGGCTGCGGCTTGGGACACCGAAAGCGTGAGCGTGGCGGCCCCGATGCGCTCGCCGCCGAAGCGCGAGAGTCCGAACTCCGTTCCCTCGAACTCTCCGATGCCGGCGTCCTTGAACTGGCCGAAGCCACGGGCGTGCGTGGTGTAGAGCCCGTCGGGAAGGCCGCCCATGTAGATGTTCCTCTTCACCGGATTCTCGACGAGGTAGGTTCCCTGGCGCCGCTCGCTGTAGGTAAGGACCTTGATGAGGTCGGCGCCGTTCGCCTCGCCGTCGTAGCGGAACGTGACATCGAACTGCGGCGCCGGATAGTCGTCGGGATCGGTCGGATCGGTGTTCGCGAGGAATTCGGCGTAGTTGGACCAGCCATCGTCGTCGAGGTCGGAATCCGCGTCGAAGAGGCTCGGATCGAGGCCGAAGGAGAACTCCCACTGGGAGGGCATGCCGTCCGAGTCGTCCAGCAGCTCGCCGAAGGTCAGCTTCCGGTCGGCGTCGAGGACGCCCCGCTCGTCGACGACGTCGTAGTCGAGGCGATCGGGGACGCTGGATGTCGGGTTGTTCGGGTGCGGGATGCGGGGAAGGTCGCCGTTCCCCCACGCCGTGTTCTCGGCCCAGAGGTCGAGGCCGTCGCCGTCAAGGTCGCCGTAGATGCCGATCGTCGTCGTCGTTGAGGTCTCGTTGGACGTGATCGTCCCGGCCGTGGTCTTGCCGACCATCTTGAAGAAGACCTGGTATTCGACGGGGACGAAGTTGGTCGGAACGAAGTCGTTCCACGACACGCGCGGGTAGTCCCAGAGTGTGTCCGTGAGCGGGATCTCCAGCGAGGTGGAATCCCAGCCGACGAGGGACGGGTTGTAGAGCGCGAGGCCCATGGGCTCGCCCTGGTCGTAGTTCGCGTTGCCGTCGAGGTCCATCCAGCCGAAGAACCGGTTCGGGCCCTCGACCATGTGCGTGTGGTTGCCCTCGGGGTTGCGGATCAGGCCCTTGAACGTGACCGGGAAGGTGTAGGTCTTCACGGTGGTGTGGACGTCGGCTCGCTTGCCGACGTAGTCGCCGTAGGTCAGGACGCGGCCGGACTCGATCTCGATGAGGATCCAGCCCTTGTCGTCCTGCGTGAAGACGCCCATGCCCGGATTGATCTGTGTCATCTGGAACTGGCGGACCTCCATCGCACCCTCCTCGTTCTCGACGTAGACGTTGATCGAGGCGCTTTCGATGAGGCCGTGCGCGAGGTTGTTGACGGCGAACGTGCCGCCGGCGCCGACGTCGCTCCATTCATCGAGCGTGACGGAGCCGTCGGAGCCGAGGAAGACGCCGTCGGAGAAGCCCTTGGTGGAGGTGTAGCGCCCGTCGTAGGGGCCGCCCCACGTGGCGCCCTGCGTCTTCTGGCCGTAGGTGTAGACGCCGAGGGAGACGAGATCGGTCTGCTGGCCGGCGTAGTAGAACGTGGCGGCGAGCTTCGGGTGCGGGTAGGAACTGGCCTTGGTCGGGTCGGTGCCGGCCATGAACTCGGCGTAGTTGGACCAGCCGTCGTCGTCGATGTCGCCCACGGCGTCGTAGCGGTAGGGATCGAGGCCGAATTTCATCTCCCAGGCGGTCGGCATGCCGTCGCCGTCGTCGAGGAGCTCGCCCCACATCAGGCCCGTGGAGGAATCGATCGCGTAGTAGTCGCTGGGATCGCCCGAGGCGGAGTTGGTGGAGGTTCCGGCGAGCGCCTCCATCCAGTCCTCGAGGCCGTCGCCGTCCCAGTCGCCGGTGGTCCCGAAGTAGGACGAGCCGGACGATTCCAGATCCAGCGTGCCGCCGCCGCGGACCCAGGTGAACTCGACGTAGTAGATCGGGTTTTCGAACGGCGCGGCGGGCCATGCCACGCGCGGGTAGCCCCAGACCGAATCGGTGAGCGGGATCTCCGCCGAGACGCTTTCCCAGCTGACCGGGGTCGCGCCGCCGAGCGAGAGTCCCATCGGCTCGCCGGGATCCCAGACGCCGTCGCCGTCCAGGTCCATCAGGCCGAGGAAGCGGTTCGGGCCCTCGACCATGTGGCCGGCGCCGTTGGAGCGGTCGCGGGCGAGGCTGCCGATCTGCATCGGGAAGGATTCGCTGGCCGTCGTGAACGTGATGCGGTAGGACGGCGAGAAGTGGTCGGAGCGGCCGAGCTTGACGATGAGGCCGGACTCGTCGATCAGACTGTCGGCGTCCTGCGTGTCGCTGTAGAACTGGGTCATCACGAGGCCCGTGGCCCACTCGACGAAGATGCGGGCCTCCGCATCGTCGACGAAGACGCCGTAGTCGTCGTTCTCGTAGAAGGGCGTGGCGGCGTATTCGACCTGCTGGCCGTCGCGGTAGACGAGCAGCGTCGCGGCGGAGATGTTCTTCACGCCGACGAAGGTCGTGCCCCACTGCGTGTTCAGCGCCGTGATCGGCCCGTTGTCGTTCCAGAGGCCGACCGAGGTGTCCAGCGTGGTGTAGATGCCGTCCTGCGAGCCGCCCATGAGGACGGTGTTCGCGACGGGCTCCGTGCCGGCGCTTCCGGGATAGAGGCCGTGGACGCGGGCGCCGTAGGCGAGGACCTTGAGGGCCGAGACGCCGTCCACCTTGCCGGTGTAGCGGAACGTGACGCCGAAGTCGGGCTCGGGGAAGTCGTCGGGGTTGGACGGGTCGGTGCCGGCCATGAACTCGGACCAGTTGGACCAGCCGTCGTCGTCGAGGTCGAGCTGCGCGTCGAAGCGGTAGGGATCGATGCCGTAGCGCATCTCCCAGGCCGACGGGAGGCCGTCGCCGTCGTCGTAGAGCTCGCCCCACATCAGTCCCGTGGCCGGATCGATCGCGTAGTAGTCGTTCGGGACGCCGTTCGTGGAGGCCGGATCGGTGGAGGCGGAATCCTCCATCCAGTCCTCGAGGCCGTCGCCGTCCGTGTCGCCGGTGATGGCGGCGTAGGAGGCGACGCCGCCCTGCGAGGAGACGCCGCGGTCCCACTCGAAGGTGACGTAGTAGGCGCCGTCGGCGGGGGGCTCGGCCGCGGCGGCCTCGGACGCCCACGAGAGGCGCGGATAGTCCCAGAGGGAATCGGTGAGGACGATCTCCGCCGCGGCCGAGTCCCAGCCGACGAGCGTGGCGCCCTCGGTCGAGAGGCCCATGGGCTCGCCCGGGTTCCACGCCCCGTCGCTGTTGAGGTCCATGAAGCCGAGGAAGCGGTTGCGGCCCTCGACGGTGTGGTATCCCTCCTTGTTCCGGGTCATGTTCCGGACCGTGAACGGATAGGACTTGGCGGAAGGCGTATATTCGAACGTATACCAGCGGCCGCGGAGCTGGTCGTCCTCCGTGAGCTTGTCGCCGGAGCGCGTCAGCATGTAGCCGGTCTCGTATTCGAAGAAGATGTGGTCGGTGTCGTCGTCGACGAAGTAGCCGTATTCGTCGTTGAACTCCTGCAGCTCGTAGGTGGCGAGCGAGCCGTCGCGGTAGAAGGAGAGCGTGGCCGACCGGGTGCCGGCCGCTCCGGTGTCCGACACGTCGAACGTGACGCCCATCGCGTTGGCGATGTAGTAGTGGACGACGCCCTCGGAGTAGAAGGGCATGCCGAACGTGCCGACGAGCTTCGTGGACGAGGTGTAGAGCGCGTCGCCCGTGCCGGCCATGTTGACCGAGGCGGACCCGTTCGCACCCGGATAGAGCCCGTGGAGGAACTCGCCGTAGCTCTGGACCTTGAGGACGGAGGAACCGTTCACCGTCCCGTTGTAGCGGAACGTCACGTCGAGCGAGGGCTCGGGGAAGTCGTCGGCGTTGGACGGATTGGTCCCCGCCATGAACTCGGCCCAGTTGGACCAGCCGTCGTCGTCCCTGTCCCTCGTCGCGTCGAAGCGGTAGGGGTCGAGGCCGTAGCGCGTCTCCCACGCCTCGGGCATGCCGTCGCCGTCGTCGTAGAGCTCGCCGTGGAAGAGGCCCGTGGCCGGATCGATCGAGTAGTAGTCGTTCGGGACGCCGTTCGTGGAGGCCGGATCGGTTCCGGCGAGGGCCTCCATCCAGTCCTCGAGGCCGTCGCCGTCCGTGTCGCCCGTGACGGCGGTGAAGGACTCGGAGCTGCTCTGCGCGGAGACGCCGCGGTTCCAGGTGAAGGTGACGTAGTAGGCGCCGTCCGCGGGGACGTCGGCCCCGGCGGCCTCGGCCTCCCACGAGATGCGCGGGTAGTCCCAGAGGGAGTCGGTGAGGGCGATCTCGGTCGCGACCGAGTCCCAGCCGGCGAGCACGGCGCCCTCGGCCGAGATGCCCATCGGCTCGCCCGCGTCCCACGTGTCGTCGCTGTTGAGGTCCATGTAGCCGAGGAAGCGGTTGCGGCCCGCGACCATGTGGCCGCCGTCCGTGACGGGGTTCATGCCCTTCACGGTGAAGGGATAGGCCCGGGCGGACGGGGTGTATTCGAACGTATACCAGCGGCCGCGCAGGTCGTCGTCCTCGGTGAGCTTCTCGCCGGAGCGCGTCAGGAGGTAGCCGGTCTCGTATTCGAAGAAGATGTGGTCCGGATCCTCGTTGACGAAGACGCCGTATTCCTCGTTGTATTCCTGCAGCTCGTAGGTGGCGAGCTGGCCGTCGCGCGTGAACGAGAGGGTGGCCGCTCGGACGCCGGGAGCGCCGGTGTCCGACACGTCGAACGTGACGCCCATCGCGTACGCGATGTAGTAGTGGATCACGCCGCCGGAATAGTAGGGCATTCCGAACGATCCGACGAGCTTCGTGGAGGTGGTGTAGAGACCGTCGCCCGTGCCGGCCATGTTGACGGCCGCCTGGCCGTTGGATCCGGGGTAGCGGCCGTGGAGCATCTCGGCGTAGCTCTGGACCTTGAGGACGGAGGATCCTTCCTTGTCGCCGGAGTAGCGGAACGTGACGTCGAGCGAGGGCTCGGGGAACCGGTCCGCGTCGGAGGGATCGGTGCCGGCCAGGAACTCGGACCAGTTGGACCAGCCGTCGTCGTCGAAGTCCTCCATCCCGTCGAAGCGCTGCGGGTCGAGGCCGTATTTGACCTCCCAGGAGAAGGGCATGCCGTCGCCGTCGTCGTAGAGCTCGCCGTAGAAGAGGCCCGTGGCCGGGTCGATCGCGTAGTAGTCGTTCGGGACGCCGTTCGTGGAGTTGGGGTCGGTTCCGGCGAGGGCCTCCATCCAGTCCTCGAGGCCGTCGCCGTCCGTATCGCCGGTCGTCGAGGTGTCGGGCCGGGAGTTGGCGCCGCGCTTCCACTCGAAGGTGACGAAGTAGGTCAGGTCCGAGGCGGAGACGCCGTTCGTGAGCGTGTCGGGCACCTCCCACTCGACGCGCGGGTAGTCCCAGACGGAGTCGGCGAGCGGGATCGTCGTCTCGACGGCGTCCCAGCTCACGAGCGTGGGCCGCGGCTGCGAGAGGCCCATCGGCTCGCCGGGAGACCATCTCTTGTCTCCGTTCGAATCCAGGAAGCCCAGGAAGCGGTTCCAGCCGGATGCCATATGATCGTGCGTGGTGCCGGTTCCGACGGGAGACATGCTCTTCGAAAGAATCGGGAAGGATCGGCCTCCAACGGAATACTCGATGGAATAGACATAGGCGTTCTGGGTGTAGATGACGCCTTTCGAACGATCGACGACGACGAGAATGCTGCGAGGAACATCCTCGAACACGAGACCGAACTCCGAATCCTTGTCGTAGTCCGTCATAACCGACGTCTGGATGCCGGTGCCGGTAGAATACGTCACCGTCGCCGATCCGATGTGTTCGTTTTGGAGCTTATAGATGAAGTTCCCGGTCACGACATTTGTCGATTCCCAAGAGTAGTAGTTCTGATCAAACGGGGTAAACCGTTTCACTTCCCCGGCAATCTTGCGAGACCAGGACAACCCATAGGCCTGCATGGTGCCGACATCGGAAGAGGTCAATGGATCCAGGGACAGTTCCTGCACGTAGGAACGATACAGACCGTCATACCAGCCGCCCATGTTGGGACCAGCCGTTTTTTCGCCATAGGCCTGGACGAACGTCTGCGCCGCTCCGCCCTGGCCATCCGCCCAGTTCTCGCCGGTGTAGTGGAATTCCACGTTCAGGGTCGGTTCGGGATACTGGTCGGAATACTCGGGCGACGTTCCGGCCATGAACTCCTCCCAGTTGGTCCAGCCGTCGCCGTCGGAATCGTCCGTGGCGTCATAGCGGTTGGGATCGAGACCGTGGGCGATCTCCCAGACGTTGTCCATGCCGTCGCCGTCGTCATACATCTCGCCGTAGGTGAGACTCTGGCCGTCGGGACGGGAGTAGTAGTCGGAGTAGCCGTCAGAGTCTGTGTCAAAGGCGAAGGGGTCGGTTCCGGCGAGGTATTCGGCCCAGTTGTCAAGGCCGTCGCTGTCGGAGTCGCCATAGGCGCCGTTCGCGCCGGATCCGTCGTTCGGATCGAGGCCGTGGGCGATCTCCCACCAGTCCGGGAGGCCGTCGCCGTCGGTGTCGACGCCCGCGATTTCGGTGCCGCGGCCCCGGCCGTCCCACATCGGCACGTCGATGTCCGCGACGGCGTCCAGGAGCGGGAGCATGTCGGAGAGGACCGGAATGCCCGTGTAGCGGCCGTAGGTGTCGAGCTTGCCGGCGAAGGCGGAGGGGTTCGTCTCGTCCGCGGCGCTCAGCCCCGTCCGGTAGAACATGACGTAGGGGTTCATCGTGTTCCGGATCTGGGAGAGCTGCACGTCGGTCGATCCGGCGGCGGGCAGGGCGGCGGGGACGATGTCGTCGCGCCGGTAGGGCACGAAGTCGGACGCGATCATCGCGTCGTTCTCCCAGTCGAGCGTCGAACGGTAGCGGTAGGACGAGACGGTCCAGGTGTCGGTGTTCCAGTTCGGGAAGAGCCCCTTCATGTCGAGCGCGGGCGTCTGCGGCATGTGGGCGACGGTGTTCTCGATCCACGGGACGTAGCTGTAGTCCGAATAGACGTTGGAGCGGTGGACGGACGCATACCACCAGGGCACGAGGTTCGGAAGGATCGTGTCGGCGTAGTGATACCACCAGGGGGCGGTCCAGAACGGCGACGGGCGGTAGGACGAGACCGTGGCGCTCTGCCAGCCGGCGGGGAACGGCCAGGCGTCCTGTCCGAAGTAGTCGGCGAACGACGTGTCGCGGCCGTTGCCGACCGTGTCGGGCAGATTGTCGAAGGCGTAGTGGTAGAGGAGCTTCTGCGGGAAGTCGGACTGGGTCGTGGCGGCGACGAGGTTGACGCCGACGCGGTCGGGCTCCCAGCCCTTGAGCTCCCAGGCGAGGCGCGCGCCGTTGATCTGCTGGATGTCCTCCTTCGTGACGCGCTTCATCATCCAGTTCTTGATTTCCGACTGCGAGCGGCAGCGGTCCCAGATGCGGACCTCGTCCATCCAACCGGTGAAGAACTGGTCGGGGTCGAACTCCGGCTGGTTCTGGCCCGCGATCGAGCCCGAGATGCGCCAGCCCCACGGATAGGTCTCGTAGGGGCCTCCGACGACGCCCCACGGGTTGCGGTCGTAGGCGCCGAGGACGATCGGCGCGGGGCTGTAGTCGTAGAGGTTGGCGTTCTCCCACGTGCCCTCGATTCCGGTGGGCGACTGCCACTGGAATCCGAAGAGGCCGCCGGTGCAGGGCTTGAGGCCGGCGCCGACGCCCCCGGCGTATTCGCCGTTGATGTAGAGCGTGAACCGGTCGGCGACGGAGTCCATGACGAGGGCGACGTGCGCCCACTTGCCCGGGACGAGGCGCCCGGCGGAGACGACGGTCGCGGAGGAGAGGGTCTCGAGCGCGTCGTTGTCGACGCGGCCGTGGACCTGGCCCAGGTGGTCGATCTGGATCAGGAACGTGTGGCGGATCTGCCAGTGCGAGGCGCCGGACGAATCGTCCACGGGCATCAGGACCGGGCGCTGCACGAGCGTCTGGCGCCGGCCGGCCGCGGGAAGGGCCTCGGGCCGGACCCAGAACTCAACGGTGTAGCTCGTGAGCGTGAACTTGTCGTGGTAGTAGGGGTTGCGCGTGCGCGCGGCCGCGTTTCCGTCGAAGTAGAGCGCCTTCCGGTTGCGGGGCGAGTCGAGGTCCTGCG
>CAMVRE010000024.1 GCA_947169825.1 uncultured Verrucomicrobiota bacterium
GAAACCATGCTTCAAGGGAGCAATGGCTCCGAATTTCCGGTTGTCACGGAAAAACACGATTCGGAAACCAGCTTCCCCCTTTTCCTCCTTGAGGATTTCCTCTTCAACCCTTTCCAGGTTCATCTTGGCAAGAAGGGCCTCATTGCCCTTCTCTTTTCCCTGTCCCATGTATTCCTCCACGAGGAAAGGATTGGAATAGCTGTTCTTTGCCGTTTTGGTTTCAGCCTTGGCAAACCAGAGCCACTTGTCCGTTTCCGGAATCCGGAAACAAGGCTTCACTCGCGCGCGCACGTTGAGAAGCCCGCACCAGTCGCGCACGGTCTTGCAGGAAGGATAGACGGGATTTCCGATTTCGTTTTTCCAGTTGATTTTTGGCATGTTTTTGGTTTTCCTTTCTGTTGGTTTTCCGCGGAACGATTCGCGGACGCCGGACAGTATAACACAGTTTGCGGTCAACCTAAACAAACCTCCGAAACGATTTTGCACGCGGAGTTCGCGGACCAGAGGGCTCAAGCGAAATGCTCACGCGGAGTCCGCGGAGTTCGCGGAGTCCTTGCTCTGCGCGGGCTCTCAAGAGGTTTAAAACCACGCAGAGAACGCAGAGAACGCAGAGCCATGCTCCGGACTGGCTCTCAAGCGATTTTTTGGAGCCCGCTCCGCGGGCTGAAACTAGGCGGCGGGCCGCCTCACGGAAAACTTTGCGGCCTTCGCGAACTTTTCGTGAGAGCATTCACCGGCGCCCGGGCGGAACGGGGCTCTGCGTTCTCTGCGTGATGATTCACCGGAGCCCGGGCGCCTTCAGGGATTCGATCCGGCTGCGTTTTCACTCGTTTTCATGCTCGGATTTCGCTTTCGTCTTGCGCGGTTCTTCGAGCTTCATCGTTTCGCCCGTGAACGTGTCGCGGGCGACGAGATCCGACGGCTTGAGCTTGGCCTTGTTCTCCGGCGTCGGATCG
This sequence comes from uncultured Verrucomicrobiota bacterium, assembly GCA_947169825.1. GTDB lineage: Bacteria > Verrucomicrobiota > Kiritimatiellia > RFP12 > UBA3636 > UBA3636. The sequence goes on from CAMVRE010000024.1 coordinate 957, forward strand.
TTGAGATACCGGAGCATGGCGGGGGAAACGAGGATCATGGGACTAGTCTACATTGCGGACGGGCGGTTTTCAACGCCTGTGACGGTCTGAAGTCCGTCAATCAACGCACTCTCTTGCCCGGCCATATACTTTCGGAACACCGCCCAGTCGCCGCCCTCGGCAGAGCCCCAGGAAAAGCACCTCCACCGAATGGGATTCCCCGCTTTCGAATAGGGGGAATGAATGTTCTTCTCGTCAGACCAACCGACATTCCCGTAGAGATCCTCGACCTGATCCTCCCCCGTTTCGCAGACAGGATCCACCGGCGGGAAGACGAGCCCGCCCAGCTTCGCCCCGGACAACAGCAGGTAGCAGAGGACCTGATGGACGTCGTTTCGTCCGCCGTTCGGGTTCGACCGCTTGTACTTCGCGTCGAGGACGCAGTCGCTCCTGAGGAAGTCGGGGTTGAAGCGCCGGCCGCCGTTCTCGAACACGCGAAGCCCCCGCTCGTCCGCAGAGCCACCGCGGACGCAATGCCGGAATCCGCGCGGAACCAGGACGGAGGCGATGTATTCCTCCCACAGCCACGCGCCGTCGAAGACGACGCCGGAGACGGTCTCCTCCTCGTCGTCCTGGAACAGCATCCAGCGCTCCTCCTCAAGGATCATGCGGGCGATCTGCCGGAGCGGCTCCCAGACCTCCCGGTAGAAGGGATGCCGAACGGGTTCGCGGCAGTCGCGGTGCGAGAGGACGGACCGGACGTCGCCCGGATCCGGGATGGCCGTCCGGAGCTCCCGGAGGGCGTCGCGGGCGTCTTCGTTCCGTTCGAAGAGGTCGGGGCGGCGCTTCCGCACGACGAGCGCCGCGAGGAGGAGCAGCCGGTTCACCGGGACGTCCAGGTCGATCTCCCGCTTCACGTAGGCGACGCCGCGCGGGAGCGGAACGTTCTCCCGGATGTGCCGCGGCAGGTCGAGGCGGCCCTTGAAGGCCCAGTCGTTGTTGCGGTAGGTCCGATACTGGCGGAGCAGGCCGTTCTTCGACGCCTCGCCGAACCGCCGGACGAACAGGACGTCGAGCAGCAGATCGAGGACGGACGGTTGCTTCGCCGACATGGGGTCTTCGCCGATCGCGACGTCGAACGCCCTGGACAGCAGGTAGTTGAGGAAGAAGTTGTTCCCGCCCTTGTCGAAGCGCGACAAAATCTCGACTTGGACGGACGTACCGGACTTGCGATCCCGGAACCGGAGGGCACCCATGAGGTTGCCCGTCGCAAGCGAGAATCCTTCCTTGTTCTCTCGAAACTCGAAGAAGGACGCAATCGTTCGGTCGTTGGAGTCCAGATGCGATCCGGACAGATTCAAAAGGGCTCCGTTCGAAAGGGCCTCCAAATCTCCGAGAGTCATCCCGCCGAAGCGGTACAGAAGAGACTTCTCGTCTTCCTCGACGATTTGTTCGTGGAGGCCGTCGGCAGCCTCCGCAACATAGCGCGGCTCGCCATCCGTCCGTTCCTGTTTGGAGAACGGGCGGGCGCTGTCATAGGATCGGTTGTCGCGGAGCTTTATGATGGTCATCGGATCGAACAGAAATCGCAATTTGCGTGTTCCTCTTCTCGGCTTTCGATCAAGGCGTCGGCAACAAGCGGTCGACTAGAGATACTCAACCCTTGCATGAAGGGAAAACTCGTTGATGATTCGGGCAATCTGCGAAACCTTTTCATCGTTTCCGGAGTAGACGCAGACGAAAACCCCCTCCGCGACCTGTTTGTAAAAAGGCTTTTCGGCCTCTCCAACTTCGCCCATTATCAGGAACGGCTTGCCGCCGCGGACGAGACCTAGCGCAGCAATTTGCTCAAAGCCCTGTTCGTGTCCGACACGCCCGACGAATTCGACCAGCGATTCTACTCCCGATTTTTCTGCTCCGCCGATTTCGGTTCCGTCCTGAAAAACGATTCGGAATTTTTTGTTTGCCCCGCGAGTGCGAGGAGCGGTTCCGGCGTTGGCATCATCTTCGGTACGAGCTTCGCCTTCGTCCGCCGCATCGTCCGTTCCTCCATTGTAAGCATCCTTGAGCTCCTTCAGCCGTTCGTCGCGGTCGCGACGCCCGCGAAGGTATTCGTTGAGAATGTTCGAGATGTGGTTGTTCCAGAGCGCCTCGTAGTCTCCCTTGAACTTCGCGAAGATGGCCCCGCCGAGCTGGTATTCGCAACCGAGGCGGAAGTCGTCCGACCGGATCAGTGCGTTCACGGCGTTCATCTTCGCAAGGAGCGTCTTCTTCTGCGGAATCGGAGCAAGGATGTCGGCCGCCGTGTCCTCCGGCTTGACTTCCTTCCACGCGAACCGGCGGCGGAGGGCGAAGTCCATGCTCTCCACGCTGCGGTCGATGTCGTTCATCGTGCCGATGACATAGAGGTTCTTCGGGATGGAAAACCGTTCGCCGTTGGGAAGCAGGACGAAGTCGGAATCCTTGCCGTTCGGATAGCGGTATCCCTCCTCCAGCAACGAGAACAGCTCGCCGAAGACGCGCGAAAGGTCGGCGCGGTTGATTTCGTCGACGAGGAAGACGAACCTGGGCGCATTCTCCTTGTCCTCGGCCGCGTCGTAGGCATTCCTCGCCGCGTCGGCGAACGTCTTGAAGATGCCGTCCTTCCAACGGAAGGAGACTTGTGCTTTGCTTATCTCTCCGGCTGCAACCTCGGCACCCGTTTCGACGTCAACGTACTTGCCGTTTTTCATTTCAAGTTCCTTTCCTTCTCCGGAAAGAAGAACAGGTTTCATGCCGACCACGAAATCGGCGTAGTCGTAGCCGGGATGGAACTGGACGGACTTGAAACGCTCGTTCATTGCCTGTTGCTTTGCGTCGTCCGGCAACCTCTCGGTAATGATTTTTTGGGCGACTTCCTTCGCCATGAAGGTCTTGCCCGTCCCCGGCGCGCCGGTGAGGATGACGTTGAGATTGGAGAGGAGGAGGTCTTTGATTTTGTTAATCATGGGAGGTTCGTGATTGTTTTGGGCGGGAGGTTGAAGAAGATCATTCGGAACGTTGGTACAGATTCTTCCGAGCCAGTCCATTACCTTTGTTCTGTACTGAGTGTTCCATTGGAGTCCTGTTTCAATCCACTGTTCGGAGATGCTATCGGCAAATTTCAAAATGTCATCAAGCCATCGTCCAAAGGGTTCCACGTCTGATCGTGAAAAATCAATATCTAGAAGTTCCCCTTCTTGTCCACGGTTTGGTTTATGTTGTAATTTGTTCGGCATTGTTCCGGGAAACATACGACGAATGTCCGTCTGTTGGCGCCATGATTCATAACGATCCCGGAGCCATGGTCCTCGAGGGGCTTTTGCATCGAATTTATTGAGATAAAACCGGAGCATCGTCCTCGTTTCGCTGATAGGAATATGGACGAGCAACGTGAAGTCTTGCCTTCCAAAAGGACACTCTTTCAGAATCCATCCAAAATCCCTGTGTGGTCGTAAATTCCGAAAAGGAGAATCCTCTTCGTGCAGAAACTGATTCAATTGTTCGCTGGTCATGTAGGCATTCCTTCTTGCTGAAATGGTCTTGGGATTATTTGGTGATCTTGCGCGTTGCGCTCTTGCAGGGTTTGGCGATTTTGCGGGTCGCGCGCTTGCACGGCTTGCAGATTTTGCGGACGATGCTTTTCGCCATGGCGGTTTTCGGGGTTCGGGTTCAGGGAAATGGTTGTCGCGCGGATGAGAAAGATTATAGCAGAAGCGGAATTCGAAGGGAAGCGGAAAACTTCGGGCAGGGGTCCTTCGCCACGCGGCGGGGCCGCGTGGCGAAGGGCGTCACGCCCTCGCCTCCGCCGCGAGGCGGCGGGCGAGGACGGACCGGACGGTGGCGTCGGGCCAGGGCCATTCGGCGTGGATCGCCGCGTGGGCGGCGGCGCAGCGCGCGAGCCACGTCGCCCCCGCGGGGACTTCCGCGGAGAGGGCGCGGAGAAGGCGGTCCAGATCCGCGTCGGAGTAGACCGCGACCGTCTCCGCGGGGAACGCCGCCGCGACGAGCCGGCGGAAGACCGCCGTGGCGGAACCGCCCACGGCGGCCGAGAACGCCGCCTCGCGGTCGGCGAACTCCTTTTCCGTCAGGTCGCCGCCCTTCGCCGCGAAGGCGAGGAGGGATTCGACGAACGGACGGACGTCCCCGTTCCAGAGGTCCTTGCGGACCTTCCCCCGGCCGGCCAGGGAGGAGAGAGACTCCCGGCCGACCGATCCGGCTTCGTTGCGCGCGTCGAAGACGAGATGGTGGAGCGGCCCGTTCATGAGGGTCTCCGGCTTCCGCCCCGCCGCGCGAACGGTGGCGCAGAGGTTCTTGAAGGAGTTGCATTCCTTCTGGAAGGTCTTGTCGGACCGATAGAGGGTCCGATAGTCCGGGAGGGCGGAATCATAGTGGGTTTTGGCGGTGTGTTGGGGGTTCGTTTGGATCATTTCGTTTGGGTTTCCTTTCCGGTTGCCTGGTATCAACCACAGCTATTTTAACAACCGGTTTGGAATTTAGCAGCCCAAACGTAAAAAATTTTTTCGACCCCCGGAGGACAATGTGGCGCGCGGAGCGGCGGAGCCGCCCGCGCGACACGCACAATCCAACGATCAAGGAAGCTCCACTTCGTCGAAAACGCGCTTGTAGACGCATTTTCCGGCATTTCTGGATTCTTCGGCATCAATCCGGAAAACGCCCAGGAAACCGAAGCCATGCTTCAGGGGGGCAATGGCTCCGAACTTCCGGTTGTCCCGGAAAAAGACGATCCGGCAGCCCACCTCTCCGTTTTTCTCCTTGCGGATCTCCTCCTCGACCTTCTCCAGGTTCTTCCGGGCAAGAAGGGCTCCATCGCCCTTCTCCTGCTCGTTTCCGGTGTATTCCTCAACGATCGTGGGATTGGAATAGAGGTTGCTCCAGTTTTCGGTTTTCGAGGAAGGGAACCAGAGCCACTGGTTCGTCTTCGGAACCTGGAACCAGCCGCAGCGGGAGCGCGGCTTCACGCCGAACATCCTGCACCAGTCGCGAATGGTCTTGCAGGAAGGATAGACGGGATTTCCGATTTCGTTCTTCCAGTTGATCTTGGGCATGTTGTTGGTTTTCCTTTTTTTGGGTTTTGTGTGTTTGTTGTTGGTTGGGGTCGTTCGCGAACGCCAGGCATTATAACACAGCATGCGGTCAACCTAAACAAACGCCGGCAACTTTTTTTCGCGGAGTCCGTGGAGTCCCCGCTCCGCCCGGCGCTCAAGCATATTTGACACGCAGAGAACGCAGAGAGCGCAGAGCCATGCTCCGCTCCTGCTCTCAAGCGGTTTTGGAGCCCGCTCCGCGGGCTGAAACTAGGCGGCGGGCCGCCTCACGGAAAACTTTGCGGCCTTCGCGAACTTTTCGTGAGAGCATTCACCGGCGCCCGGGCGGAACGGGGCTCTGCGTTCTCTGCGCTCTCTGCGTGTCAAATCAACAACGCCGCGAACTTCGCGAACTCCGCATGAGAAATCACGTAGCGCCGACCCAGAGCGGGGCTCTGCGCTCTCTGCGTGAGAAATGAACTCCGCAAGCTCCGCATACGACGCCGCACAGAACCATCCCGGAGCAGAGCGCTGCGTGGTCGGAGCAAGGCAACCCAAAACAATCCCGTCAATCCTGCAAATCCTGCAATCCTGTCGGAAAAGAGGGGTGGCGCTGCGTGTCAGAGGCGTGCACGGAGGCGGTCGTAATTGTAGCGCACGACGCCGATCGAGCGGTCGGCCTGCGCGTTCAGGCGGGGGATCCACTCGGACAGCGGCGTACCGGCGCGGAGCAGCGCGTTCACGCGGCGGCAGAAGAGGACCTCCTGCTCGGTGATCGTCGCGGCGGAGTCGCGCCCGGGGCAGCCGACGAACGACGCCTCCGCCGGGTTGCTCACGAACATCCCGGTGAAGAAGCCGCGCAGGCCGGCGCTTTCCGCGAACGACGCGGCGTAGCACCAGACGCCGACGACCCGCCGCGCGCGGATCGAGGGGGCGTTGGTCACGTCGACGAGATACGGCGGGTTGCGCGCGATCGCGGCGAGGTTGCCGCGCGCCATCACGCTCGGGTCGAAGAGCCCTTGCGGGCTGCCGTGGCCGCACAGGATCAGCGTGTCTTCCTCCGCGGCGATCGCGGAATCGACGGCGCGGCGGGCGTCCGGGGCGCCGGGACGGATGTTCAGGACGCGGGCGTCCGGGATGTCGTCCCAAAGCGCGGCGAGGACGCGCGTGTCCACGTCGCCGGTGTTCGAGAAAACGACGGTCATTCTGTTTCCTTTCGTTGGTTTTGGCAAAGAACGGAAACAGTATACCACGGCTTGCGGTCAACATAAACAATGTGTCGGGGCTAGCGGCGGGCACGGAGAGCGCAAAGCCATGCTCCGGCCTTGCGCTCTTTGCGTATTGTCGTTGAGTGTCCGCTCTACCCGAGGCTGCGAACGGTGCGCTTCAGGACGCGCTCGCCCTCGGAGAGCGTGGCCAGGATGGCCTTGTAGGCGGCATTGCGGCCCGTCGGAAGGGGCTTGAGCGTTTCCTTCCCGTCCCCGGGCTTCAGCCGGGAAGCCCCTTCCGGCCCCGTGGCTTCGACGACGGCCCCCGCGTAGCGGAGGAGTTCGTGGCGCGGCCCGAAAACGGGCGCATGGTATTGTTTCTTCATGTTCATTTTCTCGTTCGATTTGCTGTTCCTCGCGGCGGAACTCGATCCGCCGCGAGGGCTTTCGGTCCGGAAGACCGCCGTCCGGCGCGCCGGACGTCAGCCCCTCCTGCGGCGCAGAAGCTGGATCTCGTAATTGGCCGCTTCGGCGATCAGTGCGTAACGCCACGCCCGAGCCTCGTCGGAGCACTGCCTGGCCATCTCCGCGACATCGGCGGCGATGGACGCCAGCCACCGGATGTGCTTCGGCAGGTTGTCGTGATAGAGGGTCCGGCGGCCGCCGACGCTGAAGCCAGGATCGATCGCGGACGATTCCGCGATGAGCTTCAGCTTCTCGTCGTGCGGCCGGGCGGCGGCGTAGCGGACGGTGAAGACGGAATGGTATTCCTCCGCCCAATGGTCCGGACAGCACCAGTCGGAAATGCGGTCGGCGGCGCCGGTTTCCTCCATCTTTTCCGCGAAACCGTGGCCTCCCTCGGCGATCAGCCTCGCCCATTGCCCCAGTCCGAACCTGCGCCAGACGCCTTCGGGACACCGGTCCTTCAACCCGGGATGTCCGCAGAGCAGGTCGCACAGGGCTTCGGGGGAGAACGCATCCCACCGGTCGAATCGAGAGACCAGTCCATCGTTCGGACGATGCTCCAGCAAGGACCGCCAATCGTCGTCTCCCAGCTTGCTCCAGTCGCACCGGTCCGCGAATTCGGGACGGCCGCGCAGGAGACGGACCCATTCCCCGCCGTCCAGCTCCTTCCGCAACCTGCGCCAATCGCACTTGTCCGCGAACTCGGGGCGCGCGCGAAGAAGCCGTGCCCACTCCACGGCGTCCAGCTCCTTCTTCAGCCGGCTCCAGTCGCACTGGTCGGCCCATTCGGGATTCCGGCGCAGGAACCTGGCCCATTCCCGGACGTCCTCCCGCCGGAACGTGAGTTTCGCCTTTGATTTTCCGTTCTTCATCGCGTCCTTTTCCTCCGTCGTCTTCTTCATCGTTCTGGTCTCCCTGCCCCGATTCTACCGCCCCTGCGGGCGGATTTCACCCCGCTCGGAGAAATACTTGTGCGCGAACCAGACGAAGCTGGAAAGGTAGGCGTCGTCGAAGCCGTTGCCGGCGAGGACTGCGCGCAACTCCCGAACGACGAGCGAAGAACATTCGAACCAGGATGATTCCAGAGAGCGGTGCGGGACGAAGCCGCGACGGGCGAGAGCCGCGTGCGCTCTGAACATGGATCCGTCGTCGACGGGTGTCGTGAATTGATCCGGAAACACGGCGACTACGGCACGATTGACGAGAGATGCGAGGTTGTCCAAGCCGGCCGCCTCGAAGAAGTTGTCCCGGAACTTGAGGTAGTCGGCCCATGAAAGACGGTCGCCTGCGTTGCGAATCTCGAGAAGGCGGGCAATGGAGGGAATGAATGCCTCCGGCGTCGGCATAGGTATCGGATGCCGGGAATGCGCGTTGTTGTATATCCTGATTCGGGTTGCCAGGTGCCCCCAATTGAGTCTGCAGATGCCGTTGCTTTGTTCAAAAACGAGTTCGTGCACCAAATCCGCAGTCAAGGCGTTCGGATTCCCGGCGGCCGCGGCGATGCGATTGAGAAGGTCGATGTTTTCATCGTGCCATTTCCGAAAACCGGGTGACATTGCAGGCAGTCGGTTGGCGATGTGCGCGGCGAATGCGGCGCGGAGTTCGGCTGTTTGTTCCGGAGTCATGGTTCGTGTTCTCGTTTCGGTTGTGTTTGGTTCGGTCAAACGAAGGCGCGCGGCCCGGGGTCTCCGTCTTTCGGGAGGCCGTAGGAAGCCTGGGGTGGACGGAGAGCGGGTCGCGCGCTTGGCGGCGCGCAAACCCGAAGAGCCGCACCGTCAAGAAAGTTCCTACGTTTCCCGAATCGACGTCTTCGCGTTTGCGAAAGGTTCGTTTGTCCGCCCGCGTGGACGCCGGGGGGCCGGCGGTCGCGCGGACGGGGCGGATTGTAGCAGAAGCGGGGCACGGGGGAAAGGAAAAAAAAGCGCGCCGCCGGCCGCACCGCGGAGAGCGTTCCTACGTTTCCCGAAACGGCGGCGGCGCGCGATTCTAAAAACATACTCGCGCGCCGCGGGGGCGTCTTACGCGGAAATCCCGCCGGGGCGACGCGCTTCGCCTCGAATTGCAACCGCCGTGACTGTCACCGCCGTTGCGGCTCCGGCGCGTGGCGGCGGCGGAGCGCGGGCGCGTGAAGAGGGAGGGCGGCGCGCAGCTGGCGGGAACGCTCCGCCAGATGCTTGCGGGAAAGGATCTGCCGGCCGAAGCCCGGAAGGTCGCGGAGCGGGAAGTGAACTACTTCCAGAAGCACAAGGGGCACATGGACTACGACAAGCGCCGGAAACGGATGCGCCCAACAATGTCTGTCGGCTTGCGGTGAGGGATGGGGTCTGGTAGACTGGCGGGCATGGAACTGACGCCGCAGAGGAACCTGGAAATCCCCGTCCGAGGGACGAGGTCGTTTTTCCGGGACGTGGACGCCCTCACGGAGGAGTCGCGCACGCGCGCCCGAAAAGCATACGTCCGCTGGCGTCTCGGCATCCGTTCGAAGGGCCTCAACTGCGAGAAGCTCCACAACCGGGCCGGCGCCGAATACCGCTCGATCCGCGGTTCCCGCACGATTCGACTGCTCTATGTCGAGCGCGACGGCGGCGCCCTGTTCTTCGCCGCGAACCTGCACGACTACGAAGCGGCCGAGGAAATCGACCTGGCGTCCCTCGTCCCGGAAGCTTCCCTCGCGTCCTGGGATCCCGATCCCGCCCGCGAGGAGGAAATCCGCGCCGAGGCGGAGACGGAGGACGAATCCACCGACGCCGATCCCGATTTATTGCCGGAGGACAATCCGTTCTCGCGGTTGGACCTGGTCTCCGACAAGCAGATGCTCGATCTGGGCGTGCTCTGGGAAGACGTCGGAGCCGTCCGCAACCTGGAGAACGCCGACGCCCTGCTCGACCTGCTTGAAACGCGCGGCGACGCCCTCCCCGGAAACGAGCTGATGACACTCTTCGACTCCCCCCGCAAGGATACGCTCGAGCGGCTCCTGCGCGACCGGCGCCGCGCCGGGCTCGTTGCGCCGGCCGAGGATGTCGACGGCGGCCGGCCCGAAGCGCTCGACTACTGGCGCGCCGCGTCTCTCGCGCGTTTCCGCGCCTGGCTCTCGCCCGACCAGCGCGACGCCGTCGTGGCACGCGCGCCAGGGGCGACGGTCGTTCTCGGCGCGGCCGGGACGGGCAAGACCGCGGTCGCGCTCCACCGCGCCCACTTCCTCGCGCGGGCCGTGTTCGACGCCCCCGGAGACCGCATCCTGCTCACGACCTTCTCCACGACGCTCGCCGAGGATCTCTCGCGCCGGCTCGACGACGTCTGCGACGACCCCGCCGTCCGCGCCCGCATCGACGTGCTCGCGGTGAACGACGCCGTCGCCGCGTTCCTGCGCGCCAACGGCGTCGCGGCGGATTCCGGTCCCGGCCCGGCCAGGGACTACAACGCCCGCTGCGATGCGCTGATGAAGCGCGCCGCCGCCGAAGCCGGCTACGCCGGCGCACGGCGCCCCGGATGGCTGCGGCAGGAATACGAGATGGCAATCGACGGAGCCGGAATCCGGCGCGAGTCGGACTACGTCGGGCGCGTCCTGCCAGGCCCCGGGACGAAGCCCGACGACGCCGAGAAGAAGAAGCTCTGGCCCGTATTCCGCCGCTTCGAGGCCCTCGCCGAAGCGGAGGGGTTCCGGACCTACGGCGGCGCGGCGAACCTCGCCGTCCGGATGCTCGGCGGGGGCGCGGCAGACCCCGCCACTCGCTACGCCGCGGCGGTGGCGGACGAAACACAGGACCTCTCTCCGCCGCATCTGCGCTTTCTCGCCGCCGTCGTCGGCGACGCCCCCGGGCGCCCCAAGCCGGACGGCCTGACGTTCGTCGGCGACGCCCGCCAGCGCATCTTCGACCACGGCGGGAGCATCCGCTCCGCCGGCATCTCCGTCTGCGACGTGCGGCGGCTCGTCCGCAACTACCGCTCGACCGAGGAGATCCGCCGCCGGGCCGAACGGTTCCTCGAGGGCGTCCCGTTCGACGACCTCGACGGCGACCTCGTCGTCCGAGACCCGTCCCCGGCCGTGCGCCGCGGACCGCCGGTCGAGGAGTTCCGCTGCGAGGACGACGCGGACGAAGCGGCGAAGATCGCGGAGACGATCCGCCGTTGGATCGACGAGGACTCGCGCCAGCCCGGAAGCCCCGCCCGGCGGCCCGGCGAATACGCCGTCCTGAGCCCATCGAACAAGCGCGTGGAAATCCTCCGCGCAGAACTGGAGAAACGCGGCGTGCCGGCCGTCGTCGTCGCCGCCGGCGAGACGCCCGGCGACCCGAACCGCGTCCGCGTGATGACGATGCACCGCGCCAAGGGCCTCGAATACCAGGGCGTCGCGCTCGACCTCAATGCGCAGAACTGGCCAATGTCCCCGCACCAGGCCAGGACGCTCCCGCCCGAGGAAATCGTCCGCAGGGAGCGGCGCGCCCGGTGCCTTGCCTACGCCGCCCTCACCCGCGCCATCCGCCGCGCCCTTGTCACCGGCGTCGGCCCTGCACCGGAGGGCGTCTGACGCGCGGAGTCTCCGCGGTCCGGGTTGCAACGCGCGCGGGCGGTGTGGTATGCTCCGGGACATGCACATCCGCCACCTCCTCGCGTCCGTCCTCGCCATCGCCGCCCTGCTCGCGCCTCCGCGTGCCGCGGCGCAGGGCGTCACGGTCCCGGACGAGGTGGACGAGGCGATCGAGCGCGGGCTCGAGTATCTGGCCAGCGTCCAGAAGCCGGACGGCTCGTTCCCCGACAACCACGGCACGACGGGCTCCATCTCGGCGCTCGCCGGGATGGCGTTCCTCGCCAAGGGCTACACGCCGGACAGCGACAAGTACGGCGAGAACATCGACCGCTGCATCGACTACATCCTCTCGATCGTCGATCCGACGAACGGCTACTTCGGCGTCACCAAGCCCGGCTCGGGCATGTACGTCCACGCGATCTGCACGCTCTTCCTCACCGAGGTCTCCGGCATGGTCTCCCCCGAGCGCCAGGCGCGCATGGACCCGGTCATCGAGAAGGCGGTGAAGCTCATCATCGACGCCCAGAACATCCGCAAGAGCGAATGGAACCAGGGCGGCTGGCGCTACACGCCGAAGTCGAGCGACAGCGACATGTCGTGCTCCGGCTGGGTGATCATGGCGCTGCGGTCGGCGCGCCTCAACGGAGCCCGCATCCCGAACGACACGATGTCGCGCGCGCTCGACTACGTGAAGCGCATGTGCTACTCGGCCGACGGCTCGTTCACCTACCAGGGCGGCAACAGCGGCTCGGGCGACACGCTCACCGGCGCGGGCATCCTCTACCTGGAGCTCTGCGGCCGCCACAACGACCCGATGGCCCTCCGCGCCGCGCGCTTCCTCACCGACCGCCGCCGCTACACGGAGCTGCGGCCCAACAACAACAACAACCGCGCCTACGGCCTCTACTACGCCTCGCAGGGCCTCTTCCAGATCGGCGGCACGGGCTGGGACGACTTCCAGCGCTGGATGTACAGCACCTGGATCCCCGCGCAGAGCTCCAACGGCTCCTGGAGCGCCGAGGAGAACAGCCGCCCCTACGCCACGGCCATGGTCGTCCTCGCGTTCACCCCGCCCTACCGCCAGCTCCCGATCTACCAGCGCGATGAGCAGGTCGACGAGGACTAGCGCGTTCACGCTCGTCGAGGTTGTCGTCTCGTCCGCGGTCGCCGTCGCGATCGCCCTGGCCGTGGCGGGCGTCCTCGCCGCCGCGTTCGGCGCGTTCGGGCGCGTCGCCTCCGGCGGCCGCGCCGAGGCGGCGATCGATCGGCTCGATTTCTTCGAGGCGCTCCGCGCCGACCTCGCGTGCGCCGTCCCGGAACCGCGCTCGTTCGAGGGCGATTCGCTTTCGCTGCGCCTCGTCCGCCTCGCCGCGCCGCCCGGCGCCGGCCCCGCCGGCGCCCGCGCGGAGACGGTCCGCTGGGAGCCCGCCTCAGGCGCCGCGCGACGCGTCGCCGAGCGCACCGGCGCGTCCGCCGCCGAGACGGTCCACCCCTTCGCCCCGCGCTTCTCCTACGCGCGCTACGTCCCGCCGCCCGCGACCAACGCCCCCGCCTCGCTCGAATGGCGCGACGACTGGCGCCGCCCCGAGCTGCCCGCCGCCGTGCGCGTCGCCTCCGCCGCCGGAACGTGGGAGCTGCCGGTCATCTGCTTCGACCCCGCCAAGCAGGAGGACGAGCCATGAACCGGCGCGGGGCGGCGCTCGTGCTCGTCCTTGTCGCGGTGGCGATTCTCGTGCCGCTCGCGCTCGGCGCGGGCGCGCTCGCCCGCGCCCGCGCCCTCCGCGTGGACGGGCGCATCGACCGCGCGGCGCTGCGCGACGCGGCGGAGAGCGCCCTCGCGCGAGAGCTCTGGCGCCTCGAGGCCGACACGAACGCGGTCGACGCGCTCGTCGAACCGTGGGCCGAGCGCTCGCGCGAGGCGGCGGCGCGGCTCGAGAAGGGGACGGACGGCGTCTTCGTCCTCGTCGAGGACGAGCGAGCGCGCCTCGGCGTCCCGGACTGCGGCGAACGCGCGCTTGCGGCGCTCCTCCAGCTCCGCGCCGGTCTCGACGAGGCCGCGGCCGCGGGCGAGTCCGCCGCCCTCTTCGCGTGGATGCGCGCGCAGGCGGAGGCGGCGGGCTCGACCAATCTCGCGCTCTCCGCGGAGGAGCGGCTTTTCGACGCGACGCCCGCGGGGGACGCGGACGACGCCGGGTTCGAGGCGCCGCTCGCCGCGGCGATGCCGCTGCTCTCCGCGCACGCGGGCGCGAAAATCAACGTGAACACCGTCGGGCACGACGCGCTCGTCGCGGCGATGCTCGCGGGCGGGGCGACGCGCGGCGGCGCGGAGGGCGTGTGGCTGCGGCTCGAGATGTCGCGCGAGCGGGGCGACGTCTTCCGCTCCACGGCGCAGACCGAGGCCCTGAAGCTCCTGCGCGGCGAGGGCGACATCCCCTCGCCGGAGGAGATCGCGGCACTGCAGGGCGTGCAGAACGCGCTGCGCGTCGACAGCGGACTCTTCCGCGTGCGCGCCGTCGCGCGCCGCGCCGGGCGCTCCGCCGCCGTCGAGTGCGTCTACGAGCGCGACACGCGCCGCATCCTGCGCTGGCTCGAGAATTGAGCCGGACGCGGCGGTGTGGTAGACTCGGCGGCGATGGACACGACCGGCGAGCGCCTTCCCGCGACCGTCTCCGCGCCGGGCGGCGCGGGGGCGGACGGGACGCTCTTCGACGGGCTTCCGGAGGAGGCTCTGCGCGTCTGCGCGGAGATCCTCTGCGGCGCGGAGGAGGAGCGCGACCGCGCGCTCGGCGCCCGGCTCGCCTCGCGCGCGGGGTTCGTCCTCTCGGCCGCTCCGGAGGACGGCCCGGGCGCGCTCTTCGCGTCGATCCCGCCGTTTCCGCGCGAGACGCGCAGGCGCGATCCGCCGAACCCCGCGGCCTACGCGCAGCTGGATCCCGCCACGGTCCGGCGCTGGTTCGAGGCGGGCGGGCTCTTCGAGAGCGCGATGCCCGGCTACGAGAGCCGCCCGGAGCAGGTGCGGATGGCGGGCGAGGTCGCCGCCGCGTTCTCCGCCGCGCGCCATCTCGTCGTGGAGGCCGGCACGGGCGTCGGCAAGACGATGGCCTATCTCGTCCCGGCGGCGCTCTGGTCGCTCGCGAACGACCTGCCCGTCGTCGTGAGCACGAACACGAAGAACCTCCAGGACCAGATCTTCCGCAAGGACCTGCCGCTCGTCGCGAAGCTGCTGCGCTCGCCGGTCCGCTTCGCGCTCGTGAAGGGGCGCGGCAACTACCTCTGCCTCTCGCGGCTGGAGCGGCTCGTCGCCCGCCGCGAGTCGGAGCTCTCCCCGGCCGCGATGCCGGCGCTCGCGCGCGCCGTGGCGTGGGCGCTGCGGACGCTTTCCGGCGACCTCGCGGAGTTCGACCCCGGGCCCGCGCCGGCCGAGGCCGAGCCGGGCGAGGCGCCCGTCGCCGCGCGCATCGCCTCGGACGCCGACGACTGCCGCGGCCGCAAGTGCCCTCACTACGGACGCTGCTTCCTGCAGCGGGCGCGCGCGGCGTCGCTCGCCGCGGACATCGTCGTCACGAACCACGCGGTCTTCTTCTCCGAGCCGGAGTCCGCGCCGCTCGCGCTTCCGAAGGCGGCGCAGGTCGTCTTCGACGAGGCGCACAACCTCGAGGAAGCGGCGACGGAGCACTTCGCCCGCGACTCGGTGGAGATGACGCCCTCGATCTCCTGCAGGCGGTTGTTGAGGAGCTCCATGAGGTGTGCGTTGTCGCGGGCATAGAGCTTGATGAGCATGGTGTATGGGCCGGTGGTGAAGTGGCACTCTACGATCTCGGGTATCTTCTCAAACTCCGATACCACGCGCTTGTACATGGAGCCGCGTTCGAGGGTTATTCCGACGTATGTGCAGGTGTTGTAGCCCAGGGTGATGGGGTCAACATGGTAGCCCGACCCCACGATGACACCCATATCTACCAGTCGCTGAACGCGCTGGTGGATGGCAGCTCGTGAGACTCCGCACTCTGTGGCGACATCCTTAAAAGGTATGCGCGCGTTGCGGGTTATGATTTCGAGGATTTTCTTGTCAAGGCTGTCGATTTTATCCATTGTGTCATTGTTTTGCTTAAGGTGGGTACTGCATATTAGCTTATGACAGCTCTCAGATCAAACACACCTTGAGTCTGTCAGTGCTAATTCGTGTGCAAAAGTAAGCAAAAGTTCTCTATCGGCAAACATTTTGACACAAAAAAAGGCATCAAACCACGTTTGATGCCCTTGTTAGCTGTCAAGATGCGTTTTTATTTCACTATTTCCAACAGCTCCACGGTGAAGATGAGTGTTGAGAATGGCGGTATCTTGCCTGCCTCGGGGATGTAGATTTCCCATTTCGAGCCTACGGGCATCATGGTGAGGGCCTCTGTCCAGCCCTTGATGACCTGGTTGCATGCGAAGGTGGCGGGTTGGTTGCGCTTGTAGCTGCTATCGAAGACGGTGCCGTCGGTGAGGCGGCCTTCGTAGTTCACCTTCACGCGGTCGGTGGCCGTGGGTACGTCGCCAGTGCCGACGGTGATGACCTTGTACTGCAGGCCGCTGGCGGTGGTCTTAACGCTGTCGCGCTTGGCATTCTCCTTGAGGAAAGCCTCGCCGTCGGTGCGGTTCTTTCCATACTTCTTCTCCATGCGCTGTTTGTGGTAGAAGTCGAGCTGGCGCTGTGTGATGGCCTGGGCGCTGTCGGTGCTGTAGGTGGCCTCGCCGGCCAGTGCCTGGCGGAAGCCCATGACGAGGAGCTGCGTGTTGACGAGGTCGAGGGAGTCGTCAATCTGGCGGTTCACCTGCTTGATCATCTGCCCCTCAACCTGCTGACGTATCTCCATGCCTGCCAGACGGGCCTTCATGCGCATGTCGGCCTCGGTGAGCTGGCTCTGGTCGAAGCCCTGGAGGAAGTCGGACATATACTTGGGGTCAACGCCCATGCGCTGCTGCAGGTAGTTGATGAGTCCGTTGGTCTGTGCGATGCCCATGGCGTAGCTGAAGGTGTCGATGCTCACGGTATCGACCTTCTCGGCCTGGGGTTTCTGTTTCTTCTTGCTGCGTTTGCGAGCAGCGCTGGCGTTGAGTGACACCAGCGCTGCGAGCACGAGCACAGCCATTCGTAGTGTGGCTTTCATTGTGCTATGTGTGTATGTGTGGGAGAATTACTCAGCGATGCCCTTGAGCTCGATGGTGAAGATGAGGGCCGAGAAGGGCTTGATGTTGCCCATGTCCTGTGCGCCGTAGGCCTGATCCTGGGGGATATAGACAATCCACTTGGAGCCGACGGGCATAGTGGTGAGGGCAGCCTTGAAGCCGGGTATGACCTGTCCGGGTGAGAAGGTGGTGGGCTCGTCGTTCTTGAGGTTGCTGTCGAAGACGGTGCCGTCGATGAGCTTGCCCTCATAGAAAACGTTGACGCGTGTGGTGTCGGAGGCCACGGCGCCGGTGCCCTCGGTGAGAACCTCGTAGTAAACGCCGTTGCCGAGCTCCTTGATGCCGTCCTTCTTGGCAATCTTGGCCATGTAGTCCTCACCGGCCTTTTTGTTCTCGCCATACTGAACCTCGCGCTGAGCCTTCTGGATGCGCTCCATGTTGGCCTGAACATAGGCATTGGCAGAGTCAACGGTCATGATGCTTTCCTTGCCTGCCACGGCAGCCATGAAGCCGGCGTAGAGGTTGTTCTCGTTGACAGTCTTCGTGCTGTCCTCGCCGAAGATCATCTGGTTGATGTTCTTGAGCATGCCCTGGCTCACCTGCTGACCGATCTGCAGACCGGCATAGTAGGCTGTCTTCTTGGGGTTCTCGGAGCTCTTCACGCTCTCGGCGAAGCCCTTGAGGAAGTCATCGATATACATCGTATCGACGCCCATTCGCATCACGAGGTAGTCCTTCAGACCCTGTGTCTGGCTCATGCCGATGGCGTAGCTTAGGGTGTCGATGTCCGTCTTCATGCTGGCATTAGGCGTTGACTGTGTGCAGGATGCCATGAATGATGCCACGGCAGCTGCTGCGATGAATGCAAACTTTTTCATTGTCGTTTT
>CAMVRE010000025.1 GCA_947169825.1 uncultured Verrucomicrobiota bacterium
GGCCACGGTCGGCGCGGGCGGAGTCCCCGCCGTCCACACCTACTGGCATTCCGACAAATCCGACGCGGGCCGGCTCCACGAGGGCGTCACGCCCGCCACGGCCTGCGGCGGCGACACCACGCTTTCCGCAGCGGGCTCCGTCCTCCACGCCGCGCACGGCGGCGGCGGCGGCGGCAACTTCAACTATTCGGGCAGCAACAAGCCGGGCGAAAGCTACGGCCTCGACGGCGCCTCGGGCGGTGGCTCGTCCGGCCAGAGCACCGTCCGCGCCGAAGGCATTGACGGTGAGGGCCACGCCGGCGGCGCGGCGACGACCGACGGCGACAACTTCGGCGGCGGCGGAGGAGGCGCTGGCTCAGCCGGGGCGGACGGCACCAAGAACGACCCCGGCGCCGGCGGCGACGGCGTCGAGAGCTCCATCACCGGTACGCTCGTCGTCTACGGCGGCGGCGGCGGTGCGGGCGGCGGCTACAACGGCGCGGGCGCCGCGGGCGGCGCAGGCGGCGGCGGCGCCGGCGTCTCCGCCGCGGCGGCGCGCGCCCGGACCACGGATGCCAACGGCATCGACGGCCTCGGAGGCGGAGGAGGCGGCGGCTCGGGGCAGAACAACAATCCCATCTGCTCCATGGGCGGCCGCGGCGGCGACGGCGCGCTGATCCTTCGCGTCTCCGTGGTGGACGACTCCGACCCCACCCCGACGCTCTCCCTCGCCGCCGATCCGGTGGCGTTCACCAACGCGACGCTGACGGCCAACCTGATCGCGTTCGGCGCGGGCGCCTCCTCGGCGACGGTCTCGCTCGTCGTGAGCCCGAACGCGGACCTTTCCGCTCCGGTCTTCTCGGACACGCTCGCGACGGACGTCGCCTCGCTCGAGTCGTTCGCGCAGTCCATCTCCGGCCTCGTCACGAACACTACCTACTATGCGCGGGCGACGGCCGTGAACGACAAGAGCGAGACAGGCGTCTCGGCGCTCGTATCGTTCACAACGCTCGATCCCGCCCCCGCGACGGGCAGCGCGCGCTTCGCCTGGCGCGGTTGCAAGTCGATGGCCGCAACGGCGACCTTCTCGGACTGCGGCGCCGGCTCGGCCTCCGCCGTCCTGCGGCTCGAGGCTTCGGCGGACGGGTTTGAGACCATCGCGACGACGGCCGACGCGGCGGCGACGCCGGGCGCGTCCTACACCGTGGCGATTGACGGTCTCGAGCCTTCGACGACATACGCGCTGCGCTTCCGCTTCGTGAACGAATGGGGCGTCGTCTCCTACGCGGCCGTCGACGGCACGTTCGCGACGCGTGCCGCGCCTCTCGCCTCCTCGGGGATCGGCTACCGCTTCTCCGCCGACGAAACGAGCGTCGACTTCGCGTTCGGCGTCACGCAAATCTTCGACGGCGCCACGCTCGACGCGACGCTCGTCTACGACGGGCGCACGATCGGCACGCAGCCCGTCTCCGCCGTCGGAACGCTCTCCTGGCCGGGCATCCCCTCCGCGGGCAGGGCCGCCACGGCGACCGTCACCGTGACCGGCACGCTGGACGGCGACGCGGTCTCGGAGACCTGGGAGACCGTCGTCCGGCCCGGCGGGTCGGCCCGCGCCGTGGGCGACCTCTCCGAACTGCGCGCGACGCCCGTCCGCCCCGGCGACACGATCGTGCTGCCGGAGCTCCCGAACGAGGGCGAGTATTACCTGCCGCTCGACATGCGTTCCTTCGAGCTGGCCGCGGACGGCGTCACGCTCGTCGCGCTCGAGCCCGGCTTCTCGGCCGTCGCCGCCTACCGCCGCAACTCCGTCTCGGGCGCCGTCGAGCGCGACGCGGCGATGGGCCTCGCGGTCTGCGCGCCCAAGCCCGAGGGCGCCGGGCGGGTCTTCCTCCTCAAGACGCAGACCGGCAAGACGAACTGGGCGAACGCCGCCAACTGGGAGAACCTCACCGGCGACGAGGCGGACTACCCGCATCTCGTCGACGACGTGGCCGTCGCGCCCATGCCCAAGAACCAGCTCGTGGTGGACGCGGACGTCTCCGTGGCCGCGCTCTACATCGGCCAGGACACGAGTTCGCTCAACAACGGCGGCGACCTCCGCTTCACCGGCAAGAACTCCGCCACGATCACGTTCGAGCGCTCGTCCGGCGCGCCCGGCCTCCTGCGCCTCACGGGCCTTGCGCGCTACGACGCGATCGGCGGTTCCTTCAAGTTCCGGGTCGGCGGCGGCGACGGCAACTCGACGACCGGCCTCGGCATCGAGATGCCCGGCGGCCTCGACGTCGATTGCGGCGACTGGCCGGACCTGGCGGACACCGCCTCCCGCGCGAAGTCCGGCCGCGTCCGCACCCACATGGGGAATCCCGTCCGATACTGGAACATTCCCGCCGGGAAGACCCTGCGCATCTTCAACGTCTACTGCTACAACAAGCTGGATGGCGACGACCAGGGCGGAAACGCCAACTTCACGTGGGAGAACTACGCCCAGGTCACGGGCTCCGGCACCTTCCTCTACGACGGTGCCTCCAGCACCTACGTCGACGATCCGTTCTACCGTTTCGAGGGCACCGTCGCCGTCCGCAACAAGCAGAAGTACGACACCGCGTACTCGATGGGCAGCCGCGGCGGCTCGTTCTGGATGGTGAACTGGACGCGCCCGACGCAGTTCGCCACCAATGCGACGCTGCTCGTCGAGGGCGACGCGACCTACAACGGCGGCCTCTCCCACGGTTCCTCCTACGGCGTGGTCTCCTACGGCAACAGCCACGGCTACGGCTCGTGGGGCAGGACGGACAACGCCTTCCCCGCGAAGAAGTGGATTCTCAACGGCGGTGTCGCGCGCATCTCCGGCATGGCCAACACGAGCTGGGGGTCCCCGCCGATCGCCGTTCCTAACGGCGCGGAGACGCTCGTCGTGAGCAACGGATTCTTCTCCGTCCAGCTCTACAACAGCCAGGGTGCGAGCGGTCCGACAAACGTGCTTCGCTTCGCCGCGCTCGAGCACGCCGGCGATGGCGTCGTCCATGTCCGAACCGACCGCCTCTGGAACTCCAACAACAAGTCCCTCTCCCGCGACTTCTTCGTGCTCGAGGACTTCTCGGGCCACGCGATCGGCGGAACGGGCGCGGCATCCTACTCGACGACCGACTCGAACGCGGCGAACGTCCTCGACGCCAACGCCCCGATCGTCCCGTGGATCGTCGGTTCCGTCCAGGACTGGCGGAACCTCTACTTCCCGGGCGCGGCGGCGGACGGCACGCTCGTCCTGGGCGGACATCCGGCGACGCGGGTCCTCAACGAGGTCGCGGAGCCGACGGACAACGTCAAGACCTACCAGAACTCCCTCGCGCTCGACCACGACGTTACGGTCAACTCGCTCGTTGTCCAGGACAACCGCAACAAAGAGGTACGCCTCGGCGCGGACCGGACGCTCACGATCACGTCGGGCGGCCTCGTCGTCGGCAACTCCGAGCAGACCCGCATCGGCACCGAGGCGGGCCTCGCGGACGAATCGAACGGCACGCTCCTCTTCCCGTCGAAGGCCTACGTCTACTCCGTGCGCCAGAACGCGTCCTCGCCCAACGAAATCTGGGCGCCGATGGTCTCCGCCCAAGGCGCGGTGTTCTCCTATCCGGGCGACCTGCGCATCGGTGGCGACCAGACGGGCATCGACGGCCGCATCTCCGTGAACGGCACGCGGCTGCAGCTCGGCTCCGCCACGACCGGGTGCGAGATCGACGTCCCGGTGCACCTCTTCGGCGCCAACGCGAAGGTCGTCCTCAACAAGGCCGGCTCGTTCTGCGGGCAGGAGCTCTGGTTCTGGGACCACGGAACGCCCGGCTCGCAGTTCGTGCCCGTCGCCGGGACGACGGAGACGGTCGCCAAGTGCTACGTCGACGGCGTCGCGCTCCAGCGCGGAACCTGGGGCTCGTCGCAGTCCGCGGCAGACCACGTCGACGACAAGCACTTCTCCGGGACCGGCATGATCGAGGTCCTCGCCGACGAGATGAGCGGCCCGGACATCGCGAACCCCGCGCTCGTCACGCTCGACGACGCGTCCGCCACGTTCTCCTTCGACCTGTGGCCCGGCTTCGGCGCCGACTCCGTCGAGGTCTACGCGCTCGCGACCGCGAACGGAAGCGCCGCGACGGTCACGAATCTGATCTACTCCTCCGCCGAGCCCGCCGACGGCCGTTACGAAGGCACCGCGACCGGCCTTGCGCCCGAGACGGACTATGTCGTGGGCTTCCTCGCGGTGAACCATTCGGGTGCCGACACGTTCACGACGGAGTGCGCGGACACGGTGTCCATCACGACCGCCGCGTCCGACCCGACGCCGCTCGTCGAACTTGAAAGCGCGTCCGCGATCGGGCCGGGCGACGTCACGATGCCCTGGCTGCTCGTCCGCGCCGGTTCCGGCCGCGCGATCGAGTCGATCCGGCTCTACTGGGCCGAGTCCGCGGCTGCGCTGGACGACCTTTCGTCCTGCACGAACGTCTCCGTTCCCGCCGCGGACTTCGTCCCCGGCAACCACGAGACGACGCTGTCCGGGCTCCGTCCCGGTTCCTCCTACTACGCGCTGCTCGTCGCGCGGAACAACGGCGCGGCGAACAATGTCTGCACGTCCGGCCCCGTTGCGTTCGCGACCTCGGCGGAGAACAGGCCGGGTGCCCGGCCGCTCGAACTCGGTTCCTGCGTCCGGACACCGGACGAATTCACGGCTCTTGTCTCGGCCCCCGCGGGCGAGCCCGCGTTTCCGAACGTCTATGCGGTCTGGGGAGCCCGCCACGGCGGAGAGGCCGTTTCCGGATGGGACGGTTCGCTACGCATCGGCTCAATGGACGAAACCGCCTCGTTCCTCACCGCGACCATCCCGGCCGCGGAGCTCGGGGACGCCATCTATATCCGCTTTGTCGGAATCGCCGACGGCGGCAAGTCCTCCTGGAGCGCTTCCTACTACCTGCCCGACATCCCCGTTGTGGCGGAAGTGCCGCCGAAGGTCGGCGTTGCCTCCATCGCGCCCGGCTGCAACGACGTGACGCTTTCCGCCTACGTCTTTTCCGCGGGCTCGCTCTCCGAGAACGGCCTCGTCGACATTTCGCTCGAATACGCGCTCGATCCGGACGCCTTCGAGCCGGGCTCGCCGGCCAAGGTCTGGAGCGTGCCGTTCACGAACGGCGTCCCGGTCGGCGCGGTCGCGCCCGTTCGCGTCGGGAACCTGCGCGCCGAGCGCCGCTACTACGCGCGCTTCGTCGGCGAGAACGACCACGACCAGCGCGGCGCGGGCGACGTCTTCACGTTCGACACGCTCGCGGGAGACGGCGGCTCGGTCGGCACTTCGGACTGGGGCCTGCGCCAGATGCGGCTTTCCGCCGGCAGCGGCAATGCGGACGGCCTCGACGCGATGGTCTGGGACGAAACGAAGGCCGACGGCGTCGAGGGCGCCGTCATGGCCTACCGCTACAACCAGACCCCTTGGGCGAGCGGCAAGTCCGGAGCCTCCTACGTCTGGGGCAACAACATCGGCTTCTTCTACAAGGGCTGGATCTTCCTCGAAGGCGGGACGACCTACACGATCGGCTCCTCGATCGACGACTCCTGCATCGTCATGATCGGCGGATCGGAAGTCCTTCGCCAGGTCAACTGGGGCGCGCATCCCGTCTTCGGCGCCTTCACGCCCGACGCGACCACCTGGTACGAGTTCGAGGTGCGCATGGGCAACGGCAGCGGCGGCGCCGGCGCGGGCGAGGACGGCAACACCTTCGGCCTCGGCTGGAACACGACCGGCACGCGGACCGTGTCCGCGTCGGCGATGCAGCCGTTCCTCGATCCCGGCGACGGCTCGTTCCTGCGTCCGTCCGCCGATCGCACCCTGACGGTCGTCTCCACGGAGCTCGTCTCCGGCGGCGTATCCGCGACGGTCGCGTTCACCGCCGGCCTTCCGGCCGGAACGCTTCGCGCCTTCTGGGGTGCCGAAGACTGCGGGACGAACAAGACCGCCTGGGCGAACTCGGCCGAAAACCTCGCGTCGGTGACCGGCGCGGCGACGGAAACCTCCGTGACGATCCCCGTCGCGAACCCGGCCGCGACTCCGTATTTCCGCCTC
Organism: uncultured Verrucomicrobiota bacterium; assembly: GCA_947169825.1. Classification (GTDB taxonomy): domain Bacteria; phylum Verrucomicrobiota; class Kiritimatiellia; order RFP12; family UBA3636; genus UBA3636. The sequence goes on from CAMVRE010000025.1 coordinate 6,086, forward strand.
GCCCTTCTGGGCGCGAACGGCGCGGAACTCTGGACCCCGCTGCTGTCGCTCGACGTCGCGCAGACCCTGCTCGGGGCGGCTTCCGCCACGACCGACGGCGACCGGATGACCGTCTCCGGCTCGCTCCTCTCCGACGGATCCGGGACGGACTTCCGTCTCGCGCTCGCCTACGGATACGCGGCCGACCTCTCCGACGCGACCGTCACGAATCTCCCGGTCGCCGCCGCCGGAGCGTTCGCGGCGACCGTCCCGGTCGTCCCGGGCACGAACGGCTGGTGGCGGCTCGTCGCGACGACGGCCGACGGCGGCTACGACGCGACGCTTCCCGCGGAGTTCCGGACCAAGGCCGGCTCCGTCCTCGCCGGCGCCGCGTCCGTCACCTCCGTCTCGCACCACGACATGACGGTCGCGGGAACGCTCGACGTCCTCGGCGCGGGCGCGACGACCGTCTCGCTCTGGTACGGCGAGGACGGAGACACCAACAACTTCGTGCGGATCGCCGAAATGCCCGTCACGAAGATCGGCACGGTCTCGCTCACGGGAACCGTTCCCGGCCTGCCGCGCACGGTCTACTTCCAGATCCGCTCCGTCAACACCGCGCCCGGCGGCACCGAATGGACGAGCGCGAGCGCCGTCTTCACGGGCACGACCGTCGACGCCGCGACCTACACCTGGAAGCCCGAGAAGACCGAAGGCCGCTGGGATGATCCCGGCAACTGGACCGTCTCCGGCGTCCCGGACCTGAACGACGTCCTCGGCTACCCGGACAGCAAGAACGCGCCGGCGAAGTTCCTCGACGGCACGACGGCCGTCGTGACCGTCCCCGACGGCACGTGGTATTTCCAGTCGCTCGACCTCAACGTGAACCGCCTCGACGTGCGCTTCGTCGGCGAAGGGGCCGGGTCTTCGCAGCTCTACGGCAACGTCTGGGGCGGCGGAAACGATTCCAAGTGGTCCGGCTGGACGGTCGTGTTCGACGCCCTGACCCTCCGCGAGGAGAACACGATCCAGCTGGGGAGCGCCAAGAGCGAAAACATCCGGCTCGTGTTCGAGAACGGCGCCGTCGGATCCTTCAGCGGGTGGCAGGACCTGCAAGGCTCCAACACGTGGATCGTCGCAAGGGGCGGCTCGCGGCTCGAATGGCGCAACGGCGACGGCATCACCGTCCGGGGCCGGGACGCCGGCCTGGAGCTCGACGAATCGACCGCGACGGTTCCGCAGTTCTGCTACGAGCGCCAGAGCGCGGCCGGACCGCAGGGCCTCCTGCTCTCGGGCGAGGGCGCCCGGCTCCAGGCCACGGGCTGCTTCCGGACCTACAGCGAGAGCGAGGATCCGATGAACCACGATCTCGACATCGTGTTCCTGGTTCCGCTCAAGGGCTGGAAGGCGGGCGTCGACGCTCCCGTCTACGCCTCCTACGACAAGGGAACCGACAACAAGAAGCTCTTCGCCTGGCGCTCGACGGAGCTCGCGCACAAGGTGCGCCTGGCGGTCGGCCAGCACAGCCCGCTCGTGCAGAGCGGCCACGCCCGGACGGTGCAGCTCTTGGAATGGAAAGCCGGCATCGACACGAAGAACGTCGAGCTCGTGCAGGGTTTCGCGGGCGGAAAGCCGTCCGGACAGACGTTCGCGAAGCTCTACTACACCTACGGCTGGCCGTCGACCCGGGCGGCGCCCGACGGGAACGAAATCCCGACCGGCGTCGCCGCCGACGTGACCGGCCTCGGCGGCACGATCCTGATCCTCCGCTAGAGTCCCCCTCGGCGCACGTGGCGGGGTGCGGCCTGCCGCCCCCCGCCACGTGCGCGTGGAGTCGGCCTTACGGCCCTCGCTCGCGCGGGCCGACCCCCTCAGGATCGCTTCGCTCGCCAGCTCCCCCGGCAGGGGAGCCGGGTCTTCCTGAATTATTCCGTGACAGGCGCGCGCGCCTGTGTTATCATGCGCACGCATCGGCTTCCGTGCCCCGTAAGCCGTCACCGCCGCGCACCGCGTGGTCATGCCATCGCCCCCTTTCGTCTCTTCAACCCGTCTTTCAGGAAAAGATGCCCATGAGAAACACGCACTCCATAGCCCTCTTCCTCGCCCTGCCGGCGGCGGCGACTGCTCCCTGAACCCTTTCAACTTTTCAACCCTTCAACTTTTCAACTCTCGAAAGGGGCCTCCCATGAAAACGAAAGCACTCCTCCTCGCACTCCTCGCCCTCGCGCTCCCCGCGGCGGGCGCAACCTACCGCGCCGGTCTGCTGCAGAGCAAGATCGATACGGCCAACGACTGGACGACGGCCCTGCCGCTTGCCGAAACCGAGCGGACGCCCGGTGTCGTGATGGCGAACGTCAACGCCGACGAGAACAACTACACGACCAAGGGCTTCTCGAACCCGTGGACCGGCAACCTGATCTGCTGGAATCTGAAGAACACAACGTTCGGCTACACCGGGCAGATGTGGATGGTCGGCGGCGTCACCTACACGTTCGGCAAGTATCTGGACGACGCCGCGCGCATCGCGGTCGACGGAACGAAGGTTCTCGAAAACACCCAGTGGAACGGCTGGGGTACGGCATCCTACACGCCGGCCTTCACCGGCTGGCACGACGTGGACATCCGCGTCGCCGACGGGACGGGCGGCAAGGGCCCGGCCGGCGGCAACTGGCAGAGCCTCTATGGCCTCGGCTGGAACACGAACGGCGTCACGGGCTGCAACCTGACGGACTGGACCTACTTCCTCGAGGACGGCGTCACGAACCGCTTCCGCGTGGTGACGGACGACGTCATGGCGACGGTCGATTCGGTGACGGCGACCGCGACAGGCTTCGACTTCGCGGTGACGGCCTCCTCGGAGGCGCCGGTCTCCGTCGCTCTCTACCGAACCGCTTCTTCGGATTACGACAATGCCGCTTCGTGGACCCCCGCCACGACGCCCGTCACGATCGCCGCCGGCGCCTCGGGCGTGATCTCCCTCGCGACGGAGGAATCCACCTACGCCAACTACCAGGTCGGCGTGTTCAACGCGGACGATTCCGTCGGCTGGTTCTACCAGTTCATCCCGTGCGGTCCGCTCGGCTCGCTCGCCGTGGCGAAGATCGGCGGCAAGACCATCGAGTGTTCCGCCACCGTGACGGAGTTCGGCGCCGGCGCCTCCGGCGCGTCGGTCCGCGTCGAGGCGTCGCTCGCGCCGTCCTTCGCGGACATCGCTTCCGCCTCCGCCTCCGCCGAGGCGACGCTCGGCACGCCCGTCTCGCTCACGCTCTACGGTCTCTCCTATTCGTCGGCCTACTACCTGCGCCTGCGCATCGAGAACAGCGAAGGCGAGGTTGTCTACGTCCCGCTCGACGATCCCGTCACGACGTCCGATCCCGCGTTCTCCAAAACGAAGGTCTACTCCGCCGGCCTCTTCCAGGCGCAGTTCGGCACCGGCCAGGAAGACCGCACGAGCGACATCGCCACCGCCGCCGATCGCACCATCGCCGCCGGCACGGTCATGGCCGACACAACAAGCGGCGCGAAGGACTGGGCCGGTAAGACGTGGAGCTGGGCCGACAAGCGCAACTTCGGCTACCTCGGCGAAATGTACATGACGAGCGGCACGACCTACACGTTCGGCAAGTCCGTGGACGACTGGACCTACGTCGTGGTCAACGGCGACGTTCTGCTCGACAACAGCACTCACAACGCCTTTCTCACGTGCTCCTACACGCCGGCGGCCTCGGGCTGGGTGCCCGTCCTGTTCCGCTTCGGCAACGGCGGCGGCGGCGCGGGCGTCTCGCAGAGCGCCGCGCAGGGGTTCGCCTACAACACGGCCGGAAACACGAGCTGGGACGACTTCAAGGCCGGCTCCGCCCCGTGGGCGCGGGTCGTGGACGACGGCTCGATGTCCCTGCTGCGCTGTGTCGTCTCGGAGACGCCCTACATGACCGTCGGCGCCGTGACGCCGTCCGGCTCCGACATGCAGGTCGCCGTCTCGTTCGCGGGCGTCCCGGCGGAGGGCGGCGTCCTGCAGGTGCTCTGGGGTGCCGGGGACGGCGAATACGCCGCCGGAAGCTGGGACCACGTCGACAACGTCGCGACCCTCGCGGCGGGCGACACCGCCGAGGCGGTCTACACCGCTCCCGGCGCGGGCGCGGCCGCCTACGTCGCGTTCCGCTTCGTGAGCGCCTCCGGCGTCGTCCCCGCCTGGGAGCAGTGGAGCGAAATCTTCAACCTCTCCGCAGACTCGCCGGCTTTCGGGCTCACGGCGACGGAGGTTTCCTACACCAACGTCACCTATGCGGCCTCCTGCTCCGGCATGGGCGCCGGCGCCTCGTCCGTCGAAGCCGAGCTGCAGATCGCCTCCGACGTCGAGTTCCAGAACGTCCTGCGCACGATTCCGCTCTCCCTGACGGGCATCGGCGGCGAGGTCGTCGCGCTCAACGGCTTCGTCACCAACACGACCTACTACGCCCGTGTCGTCGGCGAGAACAACCTCGACGAGACGGGCTACTCGTCCATCGTCACGCTCACGACGCTCGATCCGCAGCTTGCGGAAGGCACGGTCGCCTTCTCGGGCCGCGGCTTCACCACGCTTTCCGCCAGCGCCGTTGTGTCGACCTTCGGCACCGGCTCGGCCTCCGCCACGATCCGCATTGAGGCGTCCACGACCGACGATTTCGCCGCGCTCGCCGGCGCGTCGGAGGAGGTTTCCGCCGCGGTCGGGACGGGCACGATGCTCGTCGTTCCGTCCCTCGCGCCGAACACGGCCCACTACCTGCGTCTGCGCATCGTGAACGAATGGGGCCTTGCGACCTACGTTCCCATTGCGCAGTCCTACGCCACGCGCGAGGCGCCGCTTACCGCCTCCGGCATCGGCTACACGTTCTCGGCGGACGGATCGACCGCGGACTTCTCCTTCGGCGTCACGGAAGTCTTCGACGGCGCGACGCTTTCGGCGGCTCTGAACTACGGCGGACATTCCTACGCGGCGCAGACCTTCTCCGCCGCCGGGCCGATTTCGTGGGCAGCCGTTCCCGCCGCGTCCGGCGCGACGCCGGCGACCGTCACCGTGACCGCCGTCGTGGACGGAACGACCTACACGCAGACATGGACCGTCACCGTGACGCCCGGCTCCCAGTCGCAGGCGCTTTCGGCGCTCTCCGAGCTTTCCTCGGTCGTCTTCCGCGTCGGCGACACCGCCACGCTGCCCGAGCTGAAGGGCGCCTCGGACTACTACGTGCCGCTCGACATGCGCTCCTTTGAACTCGGCGCGGACGGCGTCACGCTCACGGCGCTGGAGCCCGGCTTCTCCGCCGTCGTCGCGATGGAATGGGACGCCGTCGCCGGCGCGTTCGTGCGCAACGCGACGGCCGGCCTGGCCGTCTGCATACCCGAAGTCCAGGGCTCCGGGCGCGTGTTCCTGCTCAAGACCCAGACCGGCAAGACGACCTGGACGGACGCAACGAAGTGGACGAACCTCACGGACGGCACGGAGGACTACCCGCACCTGGCGGACGACGTGGCCATCGCGCCGATGCCCGGCAACCAGCTCGTGATCGAAAGCGACGTCACCGTGGGCGAAATCTACTTCGGCCAGGGCGCGACGTCGCTCAACTCGGGCGACCGCCGCCTCACCGGCAAGAACGCCGCCACGCTCACGTTCCGGCGCTCGTCCGGAAAGCCCGGCCTGCTGCGCTTCACGGGCCTCGCCCGCTACGACGTGGTCGGCGGCTATGTCACGCTGGTGGTCGGCGGCGGCGACGGCAACACCTCGACCGGCCTCGGCATCGAGATGCCCGGCGGCCTCGTCTTCGACGGCGGCGACTGGCCCGACTGGGCCGACACGGCCACGCGCGCGATCTCCGGTCGCGCCCGCTACTTCCCGGGCGGCGGTCTCCGCTACTGGAACATCCCCGCGGGCCAGACGCTTCGCATCGTCAATACCTACGGCTACACCAAGCTCACGGGCGACGACCAGCCCGGCAACGCCAATTTCTACTGGGCCCGCGAAGGCCAGGTCACGGGCAAGGGCACGTTCCTCTACGACGGCGTCTCCAGCACCGCCATCTACAATCCGTTCCGGGCCTTCCAGGGCACGGTCGCCGTCCGCAACAAGCAGAAATACGACGGATTCTCCTTCGGCAGCCGCGGCGGCTCCTTCTGGGTGGGCGCCGACGCGGACAGCGACACGGCCGCCGTGAACGCGACGCTCCTCGTCGAGGGCGATACCGCCTACAACGGCCTCGCCTCGTCCTTCGGCGTCGTCTCCTACGGCAACGGACACGGCTACGGCGCGAACAACCGCCGGATCAACGCCCTGCCCGGCAAGGCGTGGATCATGAACGGCGGCACGTTCCGCAGCGCGGGGCAGAACGTCGATCAGGCGTTCTGGCGCGAGGACGGCACGACCGCCACGCAGACGGTCTGCATCCCGAACGGCGCCGAGACGCTCGTCGTCTCGAACGGCTTCTCCAGCATTTCGCTGGCGCAGCAGGGCGACGCCAACCGGCCGACGAACAGCGTCGCGTTCGCGGCGCTCGAACACGCGGGCGACGGCACGATCAAGGTCGGAACGGACCGCACCTACTTCTCCTACCAGAACAACGGCGCCGGCGCCGGCTGGCGCGTCCGCGCCGTTCTCGGCGGCTTCCACGACCACGCCATCGGCGGCAGCGGCGTCGCGCAGGCGGTCCACGGCGCCAGCCCCTCCAACCGGCTCGACGCCAACGCGCCCATCGTCCCGTGGATCGTCTGCGACGTCGAAGGGGCGACAACCCTCTACTTCCCGGGCGCGGACGACGAGACGGACGAAATCGTCGTCGCCGGACACCCGGCGCAGGTCGTTCTCGACGAAGTGACCGATCCGACGATGAATGTCAACGTCAAGGCCCAGACGTCGCTCACCCTCACGACCGACCGGACGGTGAACTCGCTCCGCGTCCCGAACCCGAACGGCGGCAGCGCGACCTTCAACCTCGGCGCGGGGCGGACGCTCACGATCACCTCCGGTGGCCTCATCGTCGGCAACGGCGTCCACGCCCGCGGCGGCATCGGGGACGAAAGCGGCTACAACGCCGGGACGGCCGGAACGGTCGTCTTCCCGAACAAGGCCTACGTCTACAGCCCGTCGCAGAACGGGGCCGACGGCAAGCACGCCGCGATCTGGGCGGCGATGGTTTCGCCGAACGGCGCGGTGTTCTCCTTCCCGGGCTACCTCGACCTCGGCGGCGACCAGACGGGCATCGACGACCACATCGCCGTGAACGGCACCTATCTCAAGCTCGGCTCCGCGACGACCGGGTGCCAGATCGACGTGCCCGTCCACCTCTACGGCGCCTCCACGCGCCTTGCGATCGGCAAGGCCGGCTCCTTCTGCCGGCAGGACCTGCACTTCTGGGACCACGGCACGACCGGTGCGCAGTTCGCGGCGCAGGCCGGTACCGAGGAAGTCGTCCACAAGCTGTGGATCGACGGCGTCTCCATGCCGCGCGGCTACTACGGCTCGAGCGAGGCGGAGGCGTCGATCGCGGCCCTCGCGGACCACGCCCACCCGGCGTTCGTCGACGACCGCCACTTCTCCGGCACCGGCTGGGTCAAGGTGATGACCGACGAGGTTCTCCAGCCCATGCTCATGATCCTCCGCTAGAGTCCCCCTCCGCGTGCGTGGCGGGGTGCGGCCTGCCGCCCCCCGCCACGTGCGCGTGGAGTCGGCCTTGCGGCCTGCGCTCCGTGCAGGCCCGACCCCCTTCGGCTCGCTTCGCTCGCCAGCTCCCCCAGCGGGGGAGCCGGGTCTTCCTGAATTTTTCCGTGACAGGCGCGCGCGCCCGTGTTATCATGCGCACGCATCGGCTTCCGTGCCCCGGAATCCGCCGCCGCCGCGCCCCGCGCGGTCGCGCCATCGCCCCCTTTCGTCTCTTCAACCCGTCTTTCAGGAAAGATGCCCATGAGAAGCACGCGCTCCATAGCCCTCCTCCTCGCTCTCGTCCTTCCGGCGGCCGCCCAGCTGCCGGCCCCGACCGGCGCATCGTTCGCCAAGGGGGCGAAGTTAACCGTCGCCGGCTATACGAACGCCAACGGAACGGCCCGCTCCGAACTCACCGGCTTCCCGGTCCTCGTCCGGCTCGCCGCGAACTCGCCGTCCGGCTTCTCCTACGACGACCTGACGTCGTCCACGGGCGACGACCTGTGCTTCATCGACATGGACGGAACCGGTCTCCCGTTCGAGATCGACACGTGGAATCCGAACGGCACGTCCCTCGTCTGGGTCCGACTCCCGACGATGACGAACGGAGCCGAGTTCGTCATGTGCTGGGGCGGGGGCACGATCGGCAAAAACGTTTGCGGCGAGAGCCCGTTCTCCGGCTACGTCGGCGTCTGGCACATGTCCGAGGCGAGCGGAACGGTCGCGGATTCGTCGGGGCATTCTCTCACGGCTACGCCGTCGGGGAGCGGGGCGTCGACCATGTCCGTCGCCGTGTCCGGTCCCGTCGGAAACGGACGGCAGCTCTCCACGGACATTTCCGTCTGTTCCTATCTGTCCGTGCCTTCCTACGATTCGTTGAATGTCGGCAACACGTTCGCCGTTTCCGGCTGGTTCGACGTGGGCAGCGGCCAGACCGTGGATGGCCGGGTGTTTTCCCGCAAGGAGAACTGGGAACACCAGAACGGCTGGGAGGTCGTCTGGAAGAATACAAAAGCGTTCAGCGCCCGCGGCGCCCACAAAGACGCGAACGCCCAATACAACACGGCTTTTGGCGAGGGCTGGAAGCATTTCTTCATCGTCTACAATGGAACGACTTCGACTATTTTCGAAAACGGCGTCCAAAAGGCGAATAAGACGGGCGGGCGTGCCGCGACGGACAACAACAAGAGCCTCTCCATCGGCAGTTATTCCGGCGGGGCGGAGCAGTCTACGCTCGTCGGCAGCGTGGACGAGTGCCGTCTCCTTGACACAGTCCCGGGTGCGGACTGGGCGTGGGCCGAATACGCCAGCATGGCCGATGCCGCGTTCCTGTCGGCCGGCGAAGCGGAGGCCTACGGGGGCGACATTCCTCCGGCGGTCGGCATCGCCGTCACGGACCGGCAATACACGAACGCTTCCTTCACGGTCTCCGTCGGTTCGCTCGGCACGGGCGCCACGCAGGCGGACGTTTCGGCGATGTTCGCCGCGACGGACGATTTCGCGAACCCGCTTTGGACGACGAACTACACCGTCCAGGGCGTGGACGCGCAGCCGGTTTCCCTGGCCGGCCTTGCGACGGGCACGACCTACTACATGCAGGCGCAGATCGTGAACGACCAGAACGTGACCAACACGTCTCCCGTGGTCACCCTCGCGACCCTGACGCCCGGTGCGCCGGCGGGGACGGCGACGTTCGACGAGCGCGGATTCTCGACGCTAGCGGCGACGGGGACGACAACGGCCTTCGGCACCGGCGGAGAGTCCGCGGCGATGCGCCTGGAGGCGTCGACGGACGGCTTCGAGACCGTCGCGGCGTTTTCGCCGGAGGTGGTCGCCGCGCTCGGCGAGCCGGAGCCGCTTACGATCGCCGGCCTTTCTCCGGGCACGGCCTATGCGCTTCGCCTCCGCATCACGAACAACTGGGGCGTGGCGGCGACCGTCGCCCTGCCGGACGTCTCCACTCGCGCCGTGCCGTTCGCGACAACCGGCCTCGGCTGGACGTTCTCCGCGGACGGCTCGACGGTCGATATCACGTTCGGCGTCTCCGGCGTCTACGACGGGGCAACCGGGTCCGCGGCGCTCTACTTCGACGCATCGTCCGATCCGCGGACCTCGCAGGGCGCGCAGGCGGTTTCCGCCGCCGAGACGCTCTCGTGGTCCGGCCTCGGTTTCTCAGCCGACCCGATGCACGCCAAGGTGATCCTTTCCGCGACGCTCGACGGACGGACCTACTCGGCCACCAACGCCGCGACGATCGCGGCCGGCTCCACGGCCGTGTCCGTGTCCGACATCTCCGAACACACCTCGGCCGAGACCGCCATCCGCGTCCACGCGGGCGACGTCGTGACGCTCCCGGAGCTTTCCGGGACCGCGCGCTACATCGTCGGGAACAAGCTCTTCGGCTCGCTCGAGGGCAACGTCCTCACGGCGCTCCGCCCCGGCATCCTCGGCATCCACTGCGTGGACAACGACTCGAACACCAACACGCTCGCGGTCCTCGTCCTGCCGGAGAAAATCGGGAACGGCGACATCTACATCTTCAAGGACGGCAGCGTCGGCAACAACTGGTGCTACTGGAACGAGACCGCGAAATGGGAGAAGCTCGGCAGCGAGGAGAACGACTCCTGGCCGCACAATCCCGACGACATCGCGATCATCGCCTTCTACAAGAACACGGGCGTCCAGTTCGATTCGCGCGCCGACGACATCGAGCTCGCCGGCCTCTACGCCGGCGGCTACTGCGACAAGCAGGCGTCGGCGAGCCTGCGCTGCGTGACGAAGCAGAGCAACGTCCTTCTCACGAGCGCCGTCCGCTTCCGCCGCTCCGACGGCGAGCCCGTCCTCGTGCAACTCTGCAGCAACGCCACGGATCTCGGCAACAACCAGTTCCGGACGACGTTCACCGTCGCGGACAGCGTCCCGTTCCTCGAATACGCCTCCGACACGATCCTCTCCGGCGGCTGGGACGGCACCGACTCGCGCTTCCCGCAGGGGCGGTTCTCGATCGGCGCGAAGACGAACGCGATCCCCGAGGGCGTCACCGTGGAGCTCGTCGAGATGGATACGCAGGGCCAGAGCATGGGCTGCACGCTCTCCATCACGCGGCTCGCCGGCAAGGGGACGTTCTGGAACCGCTCCTCCGCGACGATGCGCGTCTACGGCTCGCCGCTCTTCGAGGGGCTGCTGCGCGACTCCGGCGGCTACAAGGCCGGGACGGACGACCGGACCGGGCCGACCTACGTCCGCACCGATTCGCTCACCAACGTCGCCGCGGAGGTCGTCGGCTGGGTGGGCCGCAGCGGCTCCGCCCCCGAGAGCAACTTCACCAAGGGCGTCGGCGCGCTCGTCTCCGGCTGGCCGCACTTCTTTGGTGCAACCGGCCCGCACGATCCGTGGTTCCCACGCAAGGGGACGACGATGCACGGCGGACTGCTCTTCAACCGGAGCGAGAACGACTCGCGGTGGATCGCGACCGCCGCGACCAATTTCGTCGAGCAGTCGGACGGTTCGATCAAGACGAACGTCACGGTCCTCTCCACGATCCCCGACAAGCGCCTCACGGAATTCCTCGACATCGCGGACGGCTTCGTCTATCTGCGGACCTACTCCGACCACGTCAACTACCCCACGACCTGGTTCGAGGCGGACGACCTGCGACACGGAAACCGGGCGTCGCTCTACGCGGTGGACGCCCGGATCTACGGAACCGGCAATGCGACGAACACCGCCACGATCCTGCACGGCGCCTCCGCGCACGCGGTCGGCGCGGCCGGCGACCCCCTCGCCTCCAACGCCTATCCGATCGTTCCGTGGATCGCCACCCAGGTCGGCTCCAAGGCCGCCGAGGACATGGGCTTCGCGGCGTTCGACGGGGACGGCTGGCTCACGGGGGTATTCCACGAGAAATACAAGGCCCTGTCGACCTTCGGCGCGACCGACAACGCCTACGTGTTCGACGCCGGGATCGCCCTCGACGAGGACCTGGCGTGCAACTCGCTCTCCCTACACAACGACCGCCGCGACAAGCTGCTCGGCGAGGGCCGGACGCTCACGATCACGTCCGGCGGGCTCATCCTTGGCGACATCGACTGGGACTCCACCACGACGTCCGCCGCGATCGGCGCGGAGGACGGCGGCGCGGCGAACGGCGCGCTCGTTCTCGGCGACGCGGAGCATCCCGCCTACGTCTGGGCGCGCGGGAAGGTCTCCGACAGCACGAAATACGCCCCGAACGAGATCTGGGCGCCCGTAACCGCGCCGGGCGGCTTCGTCTGCGCCTACACCGGCGACCTCGTCCTCGGCGGCAACCAGACGAACATCGCCGAGGAGCTCGTCGTGAACGCCGGCTCGCTGCAGCTCGGCACGGCCACGACGCCCTGCCGGCTCGCGAAGAACCTCCCGATCCGCATCTACGCGAA
>CAMVRE010000026.1 GCA_947169825.1 uncultured Verrucomicrobiota bacterium
CCCCGGCGTCCGCCGCCAGGAGCTGGCACGGCTTGCGCGGGTCGCGCCCCTTCGCCGCCACGATGCGCGCAAGCGCGTCCGCGCGCCCGGGCTCCGCGGCGACGCCGTAGACGGTATCCGTCGGGACGATCGCGATCCCGCCCGCGCGGAAGAGCGCGGCGAGGGCGGAGAGGTCGTCCGGGGAGAGGGGCGTGCAATACCGCTTCATGTCGGCGCGTCGGGTCCGGGGAAATGCGTTCGCCGCCTAGAGCGGCTTTCGGACGGGGACGCCCATCGCGGCGAGCTCGTCCTTGATGCGGCCGATCGTGTATTCGCCGGTGTGGAGCATGCCGGCGACGATCGCCGCGTCGGCGTGCGCCTCGACGAAGGCGTCGCGCAGATGCTCCGAGCATCCCGCGCCGCCGGAGGCGACGACCGGGACGCCGACCGCGTCGGCGATGAGCCGCGTGATCGTGAGCTCGAAGCCCGCGCGGGTGCCGTCGGCGTCGACGGAGTTCACCACGATCTCGCCCGCGCCGAGGCCCTCGGCTCGCTTCGCCCACTCGACGGCGTCCATGCCGGTGCGGTTGCGGAAGCCGCGCGTCGTGATCTCGTAGCCGGAGGGGCAGCGCGCGAGGTCGTCGGTGCGGACGGGGTCCATCCCGAGCACGACGCACTGCGCGCCGAACGCCCTCGCGCCCTCGGCGATCACCTCGGGCCGCGCGACGGCGAGCGAGTTGACGCTCACCTTCTCGGCGCCGGCGAGGAGGATTCTCTCCATGTCGGCGACGGACGAGACGCCGCCGCCGACGGCGAACGGGATGCGCACCGCGCGCGCGACGCGCGCGACCATCTCGAGGTCCGTCGGCCGGCGCTCGTGCGAGGCGGTGATGTCGTAGACGACGAGCTCGTCGCAGCCCTCGTCGTAGTAGCGCGCCGCGAGCTCGACGGGGTCGCCGAGGTCGACGTTGTTCTGGAACTTCACACCCTTCGTGACCCGGTTGCGGATCACGTCGAGGCACGGGATGATGCGACGCGTGAGCATGGCGGGACCGTGCGCTATTCGTCGAACCCGAATCCGCCGCCGGAGTCGCCGCCCCCGGCGCCGCCGTCCTCGCCCGCCGGGGCCTCGCCGAACTCGGCGGCGAGCGGCGGGATGAGGTGCCCGGCGTCGGAGCGCAGCGCGCCGCGCAGCTCGAGCGCCTGGCGGGCGAGCTTCCTCGCGCGCTCCATGCTGGCGTAGTCGCCCTTGCCGTGCATGTAGTAGAACACGGCGGCGTTGAAGAGCTGCGTCCCCTTGGCGATGTTGTCGAGCGTCGGCCGGTCCGGCGCGCGGTTCTCGAGGACGCCCCAGCTCAGGGCGATCCATTCGCGGAGCCCGAGCGTCTCGATCTTCACGTCCTGCATCTGGTTGACGAGGAGGCGCTTGCCGTCGGCGGAGACGCCGCGGACGTCGCGCCCGTGGTAGCCCTTCTTGACGTCGCCGTAGCGCTTGATGTCGGCGATGAGGAACTTGCGGTAGTCCTTGAGGCACTCGGCGCGGCGGATGGCCCAGTCGAGCTCCTCCAGCGCGGCGGGGCTCGTGAGCTCCTTCTCCATGCGGTGCATCTTGTCCTGGTAGCCGGAGTAGTCGAACGCGTCGATGAGCGGCTGGTGGCTGCGGGCGACCTCCTGGACGCGGGCGATCTCCTCGGCCTCGACGCCGGCGAGGCGCTCCTTCTCGGCCTGCTCGGCGGCCTCGCGCTGGCGCTGCGCCTCGGCCTCCTCCGCTTCGCGCTTCTCGCGCTCGCGCTGGTTGATGAACTTCTTGGCCTGCTTCTTCACGCCGGCGATGCCGGCGATCATGTCCTGCGCCTTGCGGTTGGCCTGGGCGTAGCAGTCCTTCGCCTCCTGGAGCCGCTGCTGGCGCTCCGCGTAGACGCGCTGGCGCTCCGCAAGCGCGGCCTGGTAGGACTCGAGCGGCGACTCGGGCGGGACGGGCGCGAACGAGACGCCCTCGGCGACCTTGTCGCAGAGCCAGTAGCAGTCGCGCGCCTGGATCTGCAGCTCGCGGATCGGTTCCACGACGCGCTGCTCGATGACGGCGTCCAGCTCGTGCCCGCCGGCGCCGCCGACGCTGCCGACCATCGCGGGGCCGGCGGCCGCCGCGGGAGCGGGCTCGTCCGGCTTCGGCGCCGGCGGCGCGATGCCCTCGTCCTCCAGGTCGATGCCCAGCTCCTCGAGCTTCGCGCGGGCGAACTCGTCCGCCGTCATGTCGTTCTGCTTGGCCTGCTGCATGATGAGGTCCGCCGGGATCGGATAGCCCTGCTTCTCGCTGAGCACCTTGACGAGCATGTCGACGGGCGACGTCCGCCTCTTCGGCTTGGGCGCCTCCTCGGCGGGGGCCTCGGCGGGCTTGGCCTCGGCGGCCTCGGGCTTCTTCTCCGCGGCGTCCCCGCCGCCCTCCGCGCCGCCCTCGCCGCCCTCGGCCGCCGCCGCGGCCTCCTGCGCCGCGAGCTCCTCGGGCGAGGGCTCCTCGACGCGCGGCGGCGGCGTGGTGTCCGGCCAGGAGTAGCGCCCGCCGGTCGCCTTGCCGTAGATGTCGTCCACCTCCGGCAGGCGCGCGTTCACGTCGTCCACGAGCTTGTTCATCCGCTCGGCGACCTTCGCGGCCTCGGCCTCGAGCTCGGAGGGATGCTCCTCGTCGCTCACGACGCCGGGCAGCTTCGCGGCGACGGCGTTCATCTCGTCGACGCAGCGCGCGATCGCGGCGCGGAGCACCTTCTTGTCGTGCACCACCTTCCAGACGATGCCGGTGACGCCCAGGACGACCGCGCCGAGGACGACGCAGAGCGTGATCAGCAGGCCCTTGCCCTTCTTCTTCGGCTTGCCGTCGGCGCCGGTCTCCCGCCCCTCCGCGCCGGGCGCGGAGGCGAGCGCCTTCCCGCCGCCGTGCCCCTTGAGGACGACGTGCGATCCGCCGGACGCGCCGCCCTCGCCGGACGCCTCGGCCGCGGCGGACAGGTGGCCCTTGGACAGGACGAACTTCTTCTTGCCGGAGCCGGACGCGGCCTCGGCCGATCCCGTCGCGGACTCGGGCTTCACGGGGCCCGTCCCGGTGAGCTTCGCGCGGATCGTGGCGGAGGCGCCCTTCGGGCCCTGCTTGCGAATGTCCTTCACGCCCGAGAGATACTTCTCGATGTCGCCGATGACGGACTTGTAGTTCGGGTAGCGCATGAAGAGGTCGTTGTACATCATGCGGGTGATGATGCGCGAGACCTCGGGCTCCACGTCGGGGCGGATCTTCTCCACCGGGGGCGGGGGCCCCTTGAAGCGGGCCTTGATGACGGCGACCGCGTCCTCGCCGTCGTAGGGCGGCTGGCCGGTGATCGCGTGGTAGAGCGTCGCGCCGAGGCTGTAGATGTCGCTCCGCGCGCTGTTCATCTTCTTCTGGACCTTCTCGGGGGCGATGTAGTAGGGCGTGCCCCAGAGCTCCTCCATCTGGCCCTGCGAGGCGCGGCTCGCGATGCCGAAGTCCACGAGCTTCGCGCTCATGTTCTCGTCGAAGAGGATGTTGTCCGGCTTCACGTCGCCGTGGAAGAGCCCGACCTTCTCGGCGGCCTCGAGGCCCTCGGCGATCTCCATGCCGACGCGCAGGACGAACGCCGGGTCGAGGACCGTCCGGTTCGCGATGAACGTCCCGAGGTCGCCGCCCGGGACGAGCTCCATCTCGAGGTAGGGGTTGTCCCCCTCCTTGCCGAAGGAGTAGATCTGCGCCACGTGCGGGTGGTTGAGGCGCGCCGCGTTCTGCGCCTCGTTCTTGAACGTCTCGAAGGCCTTCTCGTCGTCGCCGAGCGCCTTCTGCATCACCTTCACGGCGACCTTGCGCCCGAGCGCCTCGTCCTCGCCGAGGAAGGCGGTCCCCATGCCGCCCGAGCCGAGGCGCCGCAGCAGCGTGAAGTGCGAGAACTTCGCGGGCACGCGCGCCTCCGCGCGGCATCCGGGGCACTCGATCTTGGAGAACGCCGCGAGCCCGCGCACGTCGATCCGCGCCCCGCAGGCGGGGCACTTCATCTCCTCGGGGATCTGCATCGAGATCTGGTTTTCGGGGGCGGGGGCGTTTTCGGAGGAATCGCTCATGGCGGGGGTTCGTCCTGGGAATCGTGTTCGGGCGGCGGCCCGCGCGCGGAAGCGCGGCGGCTTGACACGGGCGGCCCGGTTCGGGCAGAATCCGGCGCCGCCGCGGGGACCGCGAGGCCCCTGGAACGGCTCCGAATCGCGAAAGGTGCATTATATGCATTCCGTCCTCCTCCGTCTAGGAGATTTTCAGCTCCACAGCTACGGCCTCTGCCTGGCCGTCGGCATCCTCTGCGCCTACGGGGTGCTCGTCCGCCTCGGCCGCTCGCGCGGCTTCTCCTCCGACCGCCTCGCCAACCTCCTCGCGCTGCTCGTCGTCTGCGGCCTCGCGGGCGCGCGGACGTTCTTCGTCGTCGAGCACTGGGCCGACTATCGCGCCGACCCCGCCTCCGCCCTGCGCATCTGGGAGGGCGGGCTCATGTTCTACGGCAGCATCGTCTTCGGCGCCGCGGCGCTCGTCCTCCACTGCCGCGCCACGCGCACGCCCGTGCTCCCCCTCCTCGACCTCTTCGCGGTCGCCGTCCCGGTCGGCCAGGCCTTCGGCCGCGTCGGCTGCCTCCTCAACGGCTGCTGCTACGGGCGGCCGTCGGAGTCCTGCCTCGCCGTCACCTACCCGCGCTGGTCGATCCCCTGCGTCGAGCAGATCCGCGCCGGGCTCCTTCCCGAGGACGCCGCCCGCTCGCTCCCCGTCCTCCCCTCGCAGCTCTTCGAGGCCGCCGGGTGCGTCCTGCTCTTCCTCGCCCTGCTCTGGCTCTACCGCCGCCTGAACCCGCCCGCCGCCGTCTCTCGCACGCGCGCCGGCCTCGTCCTCGCCGCGTATCTCGCCGGCTACGGCGTCCTGCGCTTCCTCGTCGAGACCACGCGCGCCGACGAGCGCGCGCACCCCTTCGGCGGGCCGCTCACCATTTCGCAGACGATCAGCGTCGGCTGTCTCCTCCTCGCCGCCGCGCTCGCCGCCCTCGCCCTCCTCCGCGCGCGCGCCGCGGCGATTGCAACGGACGGGCCTTCCCGGTAGAATACCGACGCATGATCCGCCCCCTTCCCGCGCTTCTCGCCGCGCTCGCCCTCGCCGGGTGCCCGCGTCCCGCGGCGCCCGCGCCGTCCCGTCCCTCTTCCCCGCCCCCGATGCCCCCCGTTCCGCCGACCGCCGAAGCGCCCGCCGAGCCCGCGCCGCCCCCTCCCCCGCCCCGCCCCGCGTTCTTCGTCCCCGATGCCGAGATCGCCTCGCTCTTCGCGGACGCCGTCGCGCGCGGGCTTCCCTCCGGCGGACTCCTGCTCGTCGTCGACACGGGGCGCCAGCGCGCGCTGCTCGCCTCGCGCCGCGGCGGCCTGCGCGAGTTCCCCGTCTCCACCTCCGCCGTCGGAACCGGCTCCGCGCCCGGCTCCAACCGCACGCCGCTCGGCTGGCACCGCGCCGCCGAGCGCTTCGGCGCCGGCGCCGCGCCCGGGACGATGTTCGTCTCGCGCCGCCCGAACGGACGCGTCCTGCCCGAGTCGGCCTGGAGCGCGCCCGACCCGGCCGAGGACGCCGTCCTCACCCGCGTCATCTGGCTCGAGGGCCTCGAGCCCGGCGTCAACAAGGGCCCGGGCGCCGACAGCCACGAGCGCTGCATCTACCTGCACGGCACCAACCAGGAGCAGAAGCTCGGCACCCCCGCCTCCCACGGCTGCATCCGCTTCTCCAACGCCGACATCGTCCGCCTCTTCGACTTCGCCGACGGCGCCGACCTCTACTGCCTCGTCCGCTAGAGTCCTCCCGCATCCCCCACTCTTCACTCTTCACTCTTCACTCTTCACTCGTCACTCGTCACTCATGAAACTATTCCCCTTCTCCGCCCTCCGCCCCGCGACCCCCGAGCTCGCCGCGCAGATCGCCTCGCTCCCCTACGACGTCGTCGACACCGACGAGGCCCGCGCCCTCGCCGCCGGCAACCCGCTCTCCTTCCTCCACGTCGTCCGCTCGGAGATCGACCTTCCGGACGGCACCGACCCGCACTCCGCCCCCGTCTACGCGCAGGCGAGGAAGGCGCTCGAGTCCCTCGTCGCGGACGGACGGCTCGTCCGCGAGGAGAAGCCCGCGCTCTACCTCTACCGCCAGACGATGGACGGCGCCTCGCAGACCGCCGTCGTCGCGTGCTGCTCGATCGACGACTACGCCGACGGAACGATCCTCCGCCACGAGAAGACGCGCAAGGACAAGGAGGACGACCGCACGCGCCACATCCTCGAGACGCGCGCCCACACCGGCCAGGTCTTCCTCTGCTACGAGGACCTCGCCGCGATCGACGCCCTCGTCGAGGCCGAGGCCGCGCAGCCGCCGCTCTGCGACTTCGTCGCCGCGGACGGCGTCGGCCACGCCGTCTGGCGCGTGCGCGACCCCGCCCCGCTCCTCGCCGCCTTCGAGGCCGTCCCGCGCGCCTTCATCGCCGACGGCCACCACCGCTCCGCCGCCTCCTTCCGCGCCGGGACCGAGCTGCGCGCCGCGGAGGGCCCGGACGCCGAGTCCGGCCGCTTCATGGCCTGCCTCTTCCCCGCCTCGCAGCTGCGCATCCTGCCCTACAACCGCTGCGTGCGCGACCTGAACGGACTCTCGCCCCGCGACCTGCTGAAGGCCGCCCTCGCGCGCGGCCTCTCCGCCGCGTCGATCCCGTTCCCCGACATCGCGCTCCCGTCGCACTCCTGCGCGATGCGCCTGCCCGACGGCTGGTACCGCCTCACGTGGCCGCTCACGGACGCGCAGGCCGCGGACCCCGTCGCGCGCCTCGACGTCGCCCGCCTCCAGGAGGACTTCCTCGCCCCCGTCCTCGGCATCGGCGACCCGCGCACCGACCCGCGCATCTACTTCGTCGGCGGCATCCGCGGCACCGCCGAGCTCGAGCGCGACGTCGACTCCGGCAAGGCCGCCGTCGCCTTCGCCATGCAGCCCACCGCGATCGGCCAGGTGATGTCCGTCGCCGCCGCGGGGAAGATGATGCCCCCCAAGTCCACCTGGTTCGAGCCCAAGCTCCGCTCCGGCCTCCTCGTCCATACGTTCTAGAGCGCCGCCGCCCCTGCCGCGAGCCGACCCTTGGCGGTCGTTGTCCCGCGTCGGCGGAACGTCGCTCGATGCGTGCGCTTTCCATGCCGCGCAAAAAGTCAAGCGAAAATTTGTTGCACAAATGTTGCAATCGGTTTCCGCCGGTTCGTGCTATGCTTCCGTTCCATGCGGCGGAGCCTTCGCTCCGTTCCGGGGGCGCCTCCCCGGACGAAGGCGCCGCGCACGCGAAACACCAAGACGGACCGCCATGAAACGAACCGCATTCCTTCTGCTTCTTCTCGGCTCTCTTTCCGCCCGCGCGTCGGGTGTCGCCGCTCTCGGCGACATCGCATGCGGCGTCTACACGAACACCGCCGCCGTCGGCATCCCGTGCGTGACGAACGAGTGGCTGGACGGCGTCCTCAACGTCGGCGAGGGCTCCTACACCCCGGTCTGGTGGACGGCCTACGGCGTGACGAAGCCCAATGCGTCCCCCGCACCGGACGCCGCCGCGACGACGGGGCAGCTCAAGTGGTGCGTCCGCCAGACGGCGGCGCTGCTCGACAACGTCGCGACGAACGTCGGCGGCGCGGGCCCCTGGCTTTCCTGGACAGCGGAGGGTCTCCCCTTGTCCGACAACGATTCGGCCGTGACGGTCGCCGAGTTCGCGGCGCTCGTCGAGCCCGTCGTCGACCGCGTGCAGCAGCTCGAGATCGACAGCATGTTCACGCCGGCGCAGTGGTCGTCGATCTCCGACCTCTTCGACTACGGCTCGCATTCCAACGAACCCGTCTCGCTCGCCCACCTCAAGAACGTCTTCAACTTCGACCCGGAGATCGACTCCTACACGGACGGCATCCCCGACTGGTGGCAGCGCTACTGGGGGCTGATCTCCTGGAGCGAATACGGAACGCCGACCGACCCCGAAGCCGATTTCGACTGGGACGGCCTGACGGACTTCGAGGAATGGCTGGCAGGCACCGATCCGACGGACCGCGACACGGACGGCGACGGCCTGGTCGACGGCGTCGACCCCGACCCGTCCGCGCCGGACGACGGAACGGACGCGAACGGCAACGGCGTCCCCGATTCGTTCGAGGTCTTCTGGTTCGGGTCGACCGCGGCGACACCGTCCCCATGGCGTCGCGACGGCTCTGGCTTCACCCTGCTCGGGCGAATGGCGGCGGGGCTCTGCCCGACGAACGCGTCGCCCGAGCCGCCCGTCCATCCGCTCGACGGACTCCGCGCCACGCCGCTCGCGCCGCGGTTCGGGACCGAGGCCGTCTCGAACGAAGTCGTCTGGGAGCGGACCTTCGCGATCGGACGCCACGGCGCGTGGGAGCAGTACTTCGTCTCCTCGTGCCCCGATCCGCTCTCGTCATGGGAGTCCGGCTACGGAGCCTGGTCGCTCGACGGCCTCGTCCTCGAATGGGAGGACTCCTCGGGCGGATCCGGAACCGCGTCATCCTCCCCCGAATGGACGACCTGCCGGCTCCCCGTCTCCACCAACTCCCCCGCCGCGCTCACGCTCCGTCTGCGCGCGACCCGGACGGGCTTCGCGCAGAGTCCCGTCCCGCTCCATCTTCTCGAATACGCCCCGACCGTCTCCTGTCCGGGCCTCCCGTCCGAGCAACGGGACGGCATCCGCCTGGCTGCGGCGGCGCTGGGGGAGGAGATCCCCCTCCTGATCGATCGGTCCAATCGCCCCTGCTCGTCCGCGATCCCCGCGGACGAGGAGGCCGCCCTCGGCTCCATCCTCCCGCCCGACGCCTCGTATGCCCGGACGAGCCCCGACGGGGCCACCCCGGTGCAGGGGACGCTGTCCTTCCGCTTCCCCGAGCTCGTCGCCTTCCCCCAGATCGCCCGCGAGGCCTCCGCGCTCCGCTCCGCGCCCGCGCCAACCCGCGAATTCCTCCTGGCGATCCTCGATCCCGAGCTTCGCTTCGGCGGCGGGCACGCCTGGCGCGGATGGGATGTCGGCTGGGACTGGATCGAAGGCCGCTACGTCCGCGAATCCCCCTATCCGCTCGACTCCGCCTGCCTCTGGCGGGCGTTCCGGTGCGACGCGGACGGATGGTATGTCTGCAACTGCGAGCCCGAGCTCGACACCGGGGCCCCGCCCGAATACGAGGACTGGTTCGACCCCGAGCTCGATGTCGACGGGCAGAACGAGACCGCGACCGGACGGATCTTCCTCGGCGGCTCCCTTGTCTGGTCCAACTCCATCGTCCACGTCCGGTGGTATCCCGACTGGGAGGATCTCTCGGACGACTGCGGATGCGACTCGGCCTGCGCCACCTGCGAGGATGCCGAGGGGCCGTCCCAGTCCTCCCTCGCCTTCCGCATCCCCCTCGGACAGCCCCGCGAGGGACAGTTCTCGGGGTTCCTCTGGTTCCGGACCGAGGGCCCGGTCGAGATCGAGCCCTCCCTCTTCAAGGTGCTCGCGCGCGAGGACGCGACCGTCTCCGATACGACCGACGGGACCAACCGCCTCGTCGCCTGCTCCGACGAGCGCGGCCGGACCGTGGAGATCGAAGCCCTGACGAACGGCGTCCGCGCGACCGTCCTTCTCACGGCGACGGGCTCCCTGGAGCACGCGTGGGAGATTGTGAACGAGGGCGGAAGCCCCTCCCGCGTCCGGCTTCGCCGGATCAGCCGGCTGAACAACGTGATGTCCGACGCTCTCTACGTCCACGATGGCTCCGACTGGAACGTCGTCGACCCGGTCGCGAACACCCTTTCCTCCCTCCGCACGACCGACCTTCTCGACGATCCGGAGGATCCGACCTTCACCGAGGAGCGCGTTCTCGCCGACGCCTCGGACCCGGACAGGGTCTACTCCCATACGGTCTCGGTCTCCCGCCGCTACGGCGACGGCGCGTCCGCCGTCCTGCGCGAGGTCGAGCGCCGCGAAGACGTCGGCACGCCCTTCGAGAAGACGACGACCGCCTCCTACTGGGAGGACGGCGGCGACCGCGCGGGCCTTCCGCGCCTCGTCGCCGGCGACGCCCGCTCCTGGTCGTGGACCGACTACGACGAGCGGGGCCGCGCCGTCCTCGCCTTCGAGCAGCGCGACGGGAGCGCGACGCCGTGGGACGGCGCCGGCTGGTCCCTCGCCAATCCTCCCGCCGCCTCCGCCTTCGCGACCGTGAGCGACTACACCCCCCTTCCGGGCGACTCGAACCACCGCGACGACGCCGGCGCCGTCCGGACGCAGTCCCGCTACGTCATCGAGGACTACGCCCCGGTCCTCGTCGCCCGCACGTGGTCCGTCTACGTGCACGGCACGAACGCCGGGCTTCCCTTCGTCTCCGTCCGCACCGAGCGCGCCGCGTCGCAGGCCGCGCAGTTCGGCGACCCCTCCAACGCCGTCTCCGTCGCCGTCTCCGTCGACCCCGACGCCGAGGGCGTCCCGCTCCTCCTCCGCGGACGCCCGCTCTCCTACACGGGCGAGGACGGCGTCACGACGTCCTACGACTACGCGTTCGGGAGCTGGAACCCCGCCACGCGGACCTTCGCGGCCTCGTCCGGCGCCTCGCATCTCCGGACCCGCGCCCTCGCGACCTCGCCCGAGGCGCCGAACGGCGTCCCGCTCGTCTCCACCGTCTCCGAGACGGTCGAGGACGCCGTCCACGGAAACGAGGTCTGGTCCGCGACGCGCGTCCTCCTCGCGGACGGCTCGCTCTCCGACCCGTTCGACTGGGAGGCGAGGACCTACGACGACAAGGACCGCCTCCGCTCGACCCTGTATTCCGACGGCTCCTCCTCCACTAACGCCTATTCCTGCTGCCGCCTGCTCTTCACGGTCGACAGGAACGGCATGAAGCGCGAGCGCCTCGCCGACACCGGCACCGACCACCTCCGCCACGCCTGGCTCGACGTGTCGTTCCGGGATTTGCCGAAAAACGAGTGGAACGTTCCCGGATACAACTACGCCGAGCCCGGCTCCTACCCAAACGAGCGCACGTATTCCTTCCGCGCGACCGAAAGCCTGTTCGACCCCCTCGGAAGGGAAATCCGCCGACGCGTGCTTTCCACGGAGCCGAACCGCACCAATTCCATCGCATCGCTCCGCCGCTCGAACGACGCCTGGGAGTCCGTCGAGACCAACTACTACCCGTTCGGCACCTCCGACCATCGGGTCCATGTCGACGCCCGCGGGCTCCGCACCGTCACCGCCGTCTACCGCGACGAGTCGGCCGACGAGACGTGGACGGAAAACTACTACGGAACGAATCTTCTCGACCGGACCGTTTCCGTCTCCGTCCGCGGCGGGGAGACGGAGACGTTCCGCGCGTGGGACTCCGGCTGGACCGACGCGCTTTCCTTCTCCCGCTACGGCGCCGACGGATGCCGCACGGACTACTCCGTGACGTCGGCCTCCGACGCCCCCGCCGTCACCAACTCCGTCGCCGTCTCCGACTTCCTCGGCCGCACCGCGCGCGTCACGACCCCGCTCTCCGACTCGACCTACGCCTACGACGGCCCCTCCTCCCGCGTCCTCTCGGTCTCCGATTCCGTCTCCGGCCTCTCGACCGCGACGCTCTACGACGCGCTTCGCGAGCCCGTCGGCTCCCTCTCCGCCGGCGTGGCCTCGTTCTCGCGGGCGCGCTACGAGCAGGTCTCCGGCGTCTGGTGGCGCGTCACGGAGACGCGCGAAGCGGCCGGCGCGCAGACGAACCTGCTCTCGACCGTCCGCGAGCAGCTCACCGGGCTTTCCGACGCCCTTCGCTCCAGGACCGTCTCCGTTCCCGCCGGCGGTCCTTCGACCACGACGACCGTCTCCTTCGACCCCGTAACGTTCGTCTCCGTCGAGTCGAACCTCGTCGACGGCCTCGCCCCGCTCGTCGTCCGCTCCAAGTTCGGCCGAGCCTTCGAGACGGTCGACCGCGACGGCACGGTCCGACGCAGCTACTTCGACCCCTACGGCCGCCCCTACCTGACGGGCGACCAGGCGCCCGGAGGGACGTTCACGTGGCGCGACCGGACGATCCGCGACGCCATTGGCGACGTCGCCGAACGGTTTGCGATCACGGCCCAGGGGCTCGCCGCAATGGGGCTTTCGTCCACCCGCTCCTCGTCGCTCTGCAGAACGCCGCCCTTCGTCAACAACCACGTGAAGTGGAGCGGATTCCGGACGGAATACGACTACGACGTCCGCGGAAACCTCGTCGCCTCCCGGGACGAGGAGGGGAACGAGACGCGATATGTCCGCGACTCCATCGGCCGCCTCGTCGGGACGTCCGGCGCGGAATACCCCTCCGCCCGCGTCCTCGACGCCGCGGGGCGCCTCGTCGCCCTCGGCACCACCCGCGGCGGATCGGTCTGGGACCCGACCTTCTGGGACTACGACGCCGCCACGGGCCTCTGCACCAACAAGACCTACGCCGACGGAACCCGCGTCCGGCACACCTTCGCGCCCGACGGCCTGCCCCTGCGCACCACGCTCGCGAGCGGCGCCTGGACGCAGAACGCCTACGACGCGAACCGCCGCCTCTCGTCCGTCACGACCTCCGACCACTACGACGACTACGATCTCTCCTACGACCCGTTCGGGCGCGTGTCCGAAGCCGAGGACACCGGGAACCGCCACGTGTTCGAGCGCGACGCGATCGGCCGCGTCACCAACGAGGTGCGGTTCGGCGGCGGATGGGGCAACCCGATCCGCGAAGCGGAGGTCCGCCGTTCCTTCGATTCCTCCGGCCGCCCCGTCGGCGTTTCCGTCGATTATCTGGGTGACTTCAGGCGGTCCGTGTGCTATGATTGGGGCATGGACGGAAAACTCGCCGGCATGACGATCTCCAACGCGCAGGGTCGCGCTCTCTCCATCTGCTACCTGTGGGAGGACGGCCGCTTCGCCGGCTACGACGTCTACGAGGATGAAGGCGGCTGGGCTCCGCCCGTCTTCTCCCGGACGGTCGCGCGGGCGCCCCGGCGGCCGTGGCTCGCCACGTCCTGCGAGTCGGGCGGCGCCGGCGACGTCCGCTCCTTCTCCTACGCCTACGACGCGTGCGGCCGCCCCGTCGGGCGCGACTCCGATTCCTTCGCCTACAACGCCCGCGGGGAGGTCACCAACGCCGTCCTCGACGGCTCGTCCTACCGCTACGCCTACGACCCCATCGGCAACCGGACCTCGGCCTATGCGGACGGCGCGGCGACCGCCTACGCCGCCAACGCCGTCAACCAGTACACGGCCGTCGGCTCCGAGGAGCCGGAATACGACGCGGACGGGAACCTCGTCGACGACGGGACCCGCTCCTACGAATGGGAGGCCGCGGGCCGGCTCTACACCGTTTCGGACGGCTCCGTCCGGCTGGAGAACGTCTACGACTGGCGGGGCCGCCGCGTGGGGAGGGGAACCGACCGCAACACGGGGCACGGCTACCAGTACGCCGAGGAACGCGCCTTCGTCTACGACGACTGGAACCTCGTCCACGAATACCGCTACGACTGGGACGAGGACGCCGAGACCGAGCTGGAATACTTCTGGGGCCCGGACCTCTCCGGCTCCCTCCAGGGCGCGGGCGGCGTCGGCGGGCTCGTGGCGGTCAGCATCGACGGCGACTTCTACTTCCCCGGCTACGACAACAACGGCAACGTCATCGGCTACTGGAACGAGGACGGCGAGATCGTGGCCGAATACGCCTACGACGCCTTCGGCAACACGATCTACGAGGACGGCGACATGGCCGACGTCTTCCCGCACCGCTTCTCGACGAAGTATTACGACGCCGAGGCCGACCTCTACTACTACGGCTACCGCTACTACTCCCCCTCCCTCGGCCGCTGGATCAGCCGAGACCCGATCGGGGAGGAGGATTTGCTCAATCTGTATGTAGCCACTGAAAACAACTGTCTTGCGCGAGTCGATTATCTTGGCTTGATTCGAATCATCAACAAATCAAGCCGGTATGCTTCCCCTGCTAAGATTGCATACACGGAGAGACAGCTAGAAACGCGAGCCGCCCCGTTGATTGCTGCAATTCGCGAACCATTCCGGAGCGCAATACAAGCCAATTGGCCACGAATGGTTTTTGAAGTTCTTGACAATAAGCCATATGGACAAGAGAACCCGTGTAAAGAAACAGTTGGCCCTACTCTTCTGGATTTCACAACTCGTCGTGGTTATACGATTGACAAGAACCAGACGCTTCGTGCGGTAAAAGTGACGTTGTTTGACGGCAACCATGTTCCACACCCAATGAGTTATCCAAAAAACTGGACGACACGAGCCGTTCTTTGCATTTGTCAAATCAAGAGTACAGACGAAGCGGCAGAGACAGCCGTTCACGAAACCGCACATAGTGTTGGTTGGGGAGGTTATTACAAAGACGACAAAGACAGTCGATACGACAATCTACCGCCGAACATGGATGATCATCCCGACCAAATCTATTGGAACATTCCTGGCCGCGGCTACGATTAATGGAGTCACACAATGAAAACAAGCATTTCCATCGTGTCAATGGGGCTTTTCCTCCTTGTTTATTCGGCAAACGGGGAAGAACAGGTCGTTCGTGAAGACGACAAGGCGTTCCATGAGGCTTGTTATCCGTGGGAACGCATACCGATAGATAAAATCGCCGACAAACAGCGCATCCCTTTCGAAGGAGATGCCGAACCGGAGGGAATCCCTTTGGCGTGGGTTGTGGACTTGTCCGATTTGCAGAATCAAGTTCGTACAAAAATACCATCCCAATCGGAGTTTTCAGTCCATCGAATTGGAGACATAACGGGGAAGATGTACGTGGACGTGACCACGAATGACGCCCCGTCTTTGGGTGATGTTTGTAAAATGTACTTTTCCGATTCGAGAAATCTATATTATGCGCTACCCGATGGGCCTCTTTTCATCAAAGGAAGCGCTCCGTGGGAGAGCACGGAGCATATTGCCATTTCCGGAACCATCTCTGATTCTGCGAATAATGGTGCATCGTTCCGCATGTCCATCTTGTTGCCCGGATATCATGTGGAAGACATCCCTGATTTTCTTGTCGCGTCGAATGGGCGTTACTTGGCGTCGATTCCGGTTTTCTCGCACTATCGAATTTTTCCGAGAGACAAGAATGGAAACGCTGCTTTCTCTACCCCTCGATTGAGATCGGATGGCGTGTTGGGCGTGATCCTTTCAACGGAAGACGGAAGGTGCGTGACCAATTCGCCGCCTCTCGTTTCCAAAGGAAAAATCCGCTACGAGATGAATTTCGTTTTCCCGGAAGGTAACAGAATTCCATGAATTCCCGTCGGACCGACAATCGAATATCTTCCGCGAATTCATATGCGCCACAACGAACGGAGAGAGCCATGCGAAAGCCATCCGCCCGCCCACGCCAGTTCCTCAATCGCAGAGGAGCCAGTTTTTTAGTGTATGTCTTCATCCTTGCACTTGCGACAGGTTGCAGATCAACACGCTCTTTGGATGGCATTTTAATCGATTTGGAATCGCGAAATGTCATGCAAGCTCCAGAATCGTGGAGTATTAATGGTTTTGACGGCCCCAAGAAACGCGTGTCACTTTCCGGCGGACATCGCGAGACATTCCGCGACGGTGAACGCGGATGGGAAGAGATTGAAGTGTTGCCCGTTCAAGATGACAACGGAGACGCTGCGGTTCGCGTCTTTGTTTCCTGGGTGTCCGCCCGCACGCGAGTTCAAGAACGTATTTGGGATAAGTGTATCCAGTTCCCAGATGACGATGCGGTTTCTTCGTTTTCCATCGGCGCGGACTATCTTCCGATCCGTTCGCCGGATGAAAACGAATTTTTCACACTTTATCTCGTTCGACCGGACTTTGTTGTTTTTTCATGGCCGTCGCCCGTAAAGACGAAGGTTTTCGATTTGGAGGTCTCTTCCTGCTACCGCGTTTTCCAAATTCGGCGCTATCGGGCAAACCACATAGAGCAAACGATGCTGAAGGAAATGATTGTAGAGGGCGAAGAAATACGGACAGTTCGTGAAGCGAATGACAGCTGGCGTTTTGATCAATCCGGAAAATGACAGAATTCCATGATTCTCTGCCGTGCCGACAATCGAATTGTTTCAGACGAATCGTTCCCGTCCAAAGTTGGGTGTTTCCCAGCGCGGAGCGCCCGCCGAGCGAAGGAGCAGCGGAGCCTGCGAACGGGCGCCGGCGGCGTCGGCGGCCTCGTCGCCGTCTCGATCGACGGCGACTTCTACTTCCCCGGCTACGACAACAACGGCAACGTGATCGGCTACTGGAACGAGGACGGCGAGATCGTGGCCGAATACGCCTACGACGCCTTCGGCAACACGATCTACGAGGACGGCGACATGGCCGACGTCTTCCCGCACCGCTTCTCGACGAAGTACTACGACACCGAGGCCGACCTCTACTACTACGGCTACCGCTACTACTCACCCTCCCTCGGCCGCTGGATCAGCCGGGATCCGATTGAGGAGAAAGGAGGATTGAATCTTGTTTCGTTTTGTGAGAACGATTCTATTAGCCGCTTTGATCCACTCGGAAAGAACATCTACTTGATAGAGGGAACAGGAACGACAGGGTTTTTGCCGATTGATTCCAACCATCAAGACATATGCGTTACCGTCTGGAATGACGATTTTTCAAGACAGTGCCGATTGGCTTGTTTCTCCTTTGTTTCAACCTTTAAGATTCGTTCATTTCCGGCAAAAACGACATGGCTTGGGTGGTTCTCCCCCTCTCCTCCTGTTCTGGACTATGTCGGCGTCATCAGGGAACAAGAGTCTCCAAATTTCAAAAAACTTCGGTTGGTCGCTAAAAAAGCTACGACAAAATGGCAGGATCGAGCATGGCTAACGATAATGAGAAAAACTCGCGTTGGGCTTGAGGATCTTTACTCGATCGCCAATCACAATTGTAGAAAATATACTTTTCTTGAGTTCAATGACGCTCCCGGTTCTCCTTGGTGGTACAAATGAAAAAAACTTGGTTGCTGATCTTCGGTGTTGCCATATTACTGGCGCTTCTCAATGCGGGCCTGGTCTTCATGGCCTCACCATCCCGTGAACAACAAGCTCGGAACCAGTTGTTCAGGGCGGGGCAGGACGTCTACTCCTATCGTGCGACAACTGGTTCCTGGCCGGAATCGCTTTACGAGGCGTGGGACCATTCTCCTGTATTGCACAAGCCAGACTGGAAAACGTTTTCGACCGATCCCTGGGGAAATCCCGTCAAATTCCGAATTGAAGACACTGCGACTGCTTTCGTGACCATTAGCAGGAAACTCGAAAAGACAGATCCTATTATAAACATGGATTTTTCGTATCAAATGGAATGCCGTCTATCCACGGACGATCCGATGTTCGATTCGTACTTTCCCATCACGAACTCGCTGCACGATTCCAGCTTTTGACGAATCGACCGAAAGCAACAAAATTCCATGACTCTTACCTTGGTGTGCAACTACATATTCTCCGACGTACCGTTTCCGTATCCGTCGGCCCGCCCAACCGCGCGAAGCGCCATACAGGCGAAGGCGAAGCCGAGCCTGCGAACCTACGACAACAACGGCAACGTCATCGGCTACTGGAACGAGGACGGCGACCTCGTAGAGGAATACGCCTACGACGCCTTCGGCAACACGATCTACGAAGAGGGCGATCTAGCCGACTTCTTCCCGCACCGCTTCTCCACGAAGTACTACGACGCCGAGGCCGACCTCTACTACTACGGCTACCGCCACTACTCCCCTTCTCTCGGCCGCTGGATCAGCCGAGATGTCCCCTCGTGACATCGTTCTGACATCTGCTCTTTCAAACCGATGAGCGCCACCGCCTAGCCGCCGACGCATCGGAAAAACGCCCCTTCGAGGGGCTGGCGTTTACTCTGGCAAACCGCTTCCGCGAAACGCCCGCACCGGGCCGCGCCTTGCCTTTTCAAAGCGCTTCCGGGGGCCGCCGACGCCCGCCAG
>CAMVRE010000027.1 GCA_947169825.1 uncultured Verrucomicrobiota bacterium
TCGCGTCTTGAATCACACGCAGAGAGCGCAGAGGCCCCTGCTCCGGAACGTCTCGCGCCTCCTGGCTCGCGTCTTGAATCACACGCAGAGAGCGCAGCGGCCAGTCTCGGCGAAGCCGGCCTCCGCCTTGAGAGCGCGGAGTCCGGAGACGACATCCTCGACGCGGTCCGCGAATTCCTGCCCGCCGTCGACCGGATCGTTGAGGAGCATGGCGTGCTGCTTCCCGATTGGAACCTTCCCGTCTCGCAATTCGAAGCCAATCCGGCCGCCCGGGAATACCGGCTCATCATGGCGCGACGCGCGTTGGACAGGGCCGAACGGCTTCGCCGGAAGGCCGAAGCCGGAGAGCAACTCTCCGACAGCGACTTTTCACAAGGAATCGTCACGCGCGACACCTGGGAGGCCTGGCTCGCGCGCCGGCGCGCGAAGGACGGTTCCGTCGGGCCTTCTCCGGGCGTGGTCCGCACCGTAATGCTCCCCGGCGGCGTTCCGCTCGATCTCGTCTGGGTTCCGCCCGGGACGTTCGCGATGGGGCTCTCGGAGAAGGAGCGCGCGCCGTGCAGGACGCCGGCCGGCACGATTCCCGGCGACGATACCGACTGCGACGGGCTGCGCCCCCGAACCGTTACCCTCCCGCGCGGCTTCTGGCTCGCGAGGACCGAGCTGACCCAAGCGCAGTGGAGCAAGATCGAATACGGGGAGGCAGGGAGCTCGACCCCGTATTACGCCAATCGACCGAGAATCCTCTCGTGGAAAATGGCGGAACGGACCATCAAAAATCTCAACCGCCTGGACACTGGACTCTCCTTCCGGTTTCCGACCGAGGCGGAATGGGAGTGGGCCGCGCGCGGCGGTCCTCTCGGAGGCGGCCACGCCTGGAGCGGCTCCGACGATCCGGCCGACGTCGCGTGGACGGCGAACTCCTGGCCTCCCGACGGCGGATCGCCCTATTCCGCGGATTTCCCCGAGGTCGCGACCAAGCGCCCCAACGAGCTCGGTCTCTTCGACATGGCCGGATCCTACTCCGAATGGTGCCTCGACCGCCACGATCCGCCGGACGGCGCCTCCCGGACCGACTACCGCGTCCTTCGCGGAGGAAACCTCTTCCTGTCCGCCGCCTACTGCCGCAACGGCTCCCACGACGCGGCCCCCTCCGACGACACCACCGGATGGACGGGCCTTCGCGTCGCCGCCGAAGAGGCGCCGTAAGATTCCGCCCGCCGCGCCGGAACCGGGGACGAAGGAGTCCGAACCATGAAACGTCTGAATCCGAGCAAACCGACATCCGAAGCCGCAGGGGGTTCGGGGCGCGCGGCCCCCCGTTCCCCCGTCCCCGAGACCTCCACCGGCCTCCTGCGCGACGTCTCGCGCGGGGGCGACGCCGAGCGCTGGCCCGAC
Source organism: uncultured Verrucomicrobiota bacterium (assembly GCA_947169825.1). GTDB lineage: Bacteria > Verrucomicrobiota > Kiritimatiellia > RFP12 > UBA3636 > UBA3636. Next base: position 1,399 of record CAMVRE010000027.1, read on the forward strand.
TTCGTCGCGCGCTACAAGCCCGTGCTCGACTACTACCTCGGCGGACTGGCCAAGGCCGACCCGCGCCTCACGCGCGACCTCTGGGACGACATCGAGCAGGAGACCTTCGTGGCGCTCCTCACCACGCTCCCCGAGGGCCGCTACGACCGCGCGAAGGGAGACTTCCACTCGTGGCTCCGCGGCGTCCTCCGCCACAAGTCGCAGCGCGCGCTCGAACGCCGCGGCGAGATCGCGGAGGTCCCCTCCGACGACGCTCCCGGCGCGCCGTCCACCGAGGAGGACGACGCCGTCGCCGACCGGCTCGCCGCGCTTTCCGAACTCTGGCGGCTCCTCGTCCGGAGCGTCTTCGCCGAGGGGCGCTTCTCCGCGCAGAGCCGGTCGATCTTCCTGCGGCTCGCGTCCGGGCAGTCCACCGTCCGCGGGCTCGCCGCTGAGTTCGGCCTCGAGGAGAACGCCATCTACCAGCTCAAGAAGCGCGTTCTGACGCGCTTCGAGGCGAAGGCCGCCGCCCTCCGCGCCGGCGGCGCGGACCTCGCCGACCTTCTCGAAAAACTCGCGGCGGAACCGTAAGATTCGGCGCCTCCCGCCGGAATCGTCCACGGAGCGGCCTTTCGCCGCTCCGCTCCACTGGATGCACGGCCCATTCGCCAGACCCCGCCACGTTTGCCGGCAAGCGGAAGATTCCGCTTGCCGGCGCGTGGCGGGGTCTGGTAGAATCCGGCGACGACAAACGAACCGAACTTCTGCGATCCGCATCGCAGGCAGCTCACCACTGGGAAACGGCCAAACGGCGCCGCAAGGTGCCGGTTTCACGGAAGAGCGACCTGCCGCCCGCGCCTCGGCGCGCCCCCGGCTTGTTCTCTTCCCAGGCGCTTGGCCGTGCCTCCAGTGGAACAACCACCGGAGGCGCGCCCCTTCTTTTGCCCCAAGGCCGCAACCGCAACGTGAACGGGGCGAAGGAACCGCAGGTCGTGCACGACGTCTACAAAATCATCAGACAGCTCTGGCTCGCCGTCATCGCACCGGGTGCCGTCACGCTCGCGCTTCTGGTCCGCTACGAGGACTGGGACGCGGCCTACGCGCACACCTCCTTCGACGTGTTCTTCTGGATCACGGTCGGCATCCTCGTCCTCATCGGCGTCGCGGGCAACGTCCTGATGTTCCGCAGCCGCGGCCCGATGCTCCTTCTGGAGAACCTCGGCATCCTCGGCGTCCTCACCATCCTCGTCGGCGTCGTCACCCTCATCGCCACCTTCCTCTTCGTTGTCTTCGCCATCGCCTCCATCTTCAAGAAAGACAACGGACGTCGACACTGATTTCAAACAATCCCATCAAAACCCACCAAGATTACAAGAACAATCAACATGGACGGACGCCCCTGCTACCACGTCGCCTGCAGCCGGTTCGTGAACCCCTACGGATACGGCATAGATAACATCCCGGACTGGATCTGTGAAGAGTGTCGCGAAAGCGGTCCCTATGCGAGTTTCCTCGACCGTTTGAGAGAAAGCAGAACCCGTGATCGGGATTACTTCGATGCTGTGGAAGAAGAGCGCGGTTTCCGCGAACAGTTTCCCCGGCGGGATTACGACGATGACGATTTGTGAATCTGGTCCGGTTCTTGGGCGCAGAAGAAATCGGAAGGAAGAGGGCGACAACGAATTTAGGATCTTTACCAGAATAATCAATTCGGAGAAATGCAGCAATGACGGAAGAACTTTCAGAATCGGAAAAGGGTTTTTGGAATTGGTTGATTACAACCGCGGAAGAGCTTTCGAAATGTCCTTTTGATTCTCTTGGACCCAATCAGAAACTGGAGATTGCCCAACGAGCGGAAACGGTCCTCTCCCAGTACGGGAAGGGCGACATTCTTCTGGGTTGTATAACAAGTATGGCGGCCCTTCATCTTTCACGGTTTCATGGTCTCGGTTCTGAGTCGTGGAAGCAAGTGAACGCCTATGCCGAGAACAATAGTTTTCCCAATTTGGCATGTGTTTCAAAACGGCTTTCAAGCATCTAACACATCAATAATGCCCATCCGCGAATCAGCCGACATCGTCTTCTGCCTGGACGCCTCGCATTCCATGTCGAGGCTGTTCCGGTCGGTCGCGGACCACATCGGCGCCTTTCTCGCAGGATTGAGGTGGGACGCCAATCGAACATGGGACGTCCGGTTCGACTTTCTCGCCTTCAAGACGGTCCGGCACGGGAATCCGACCTACCGGAGCGTGGGAAGCGACGATCCCGTGCGCGATCTCTATCAATGCCGTGACGAATCGCGGTTCTTCACGACCGATCTCGAACGTTTCAAGTCGGCGTTGCTGTCGATCAAGACGAGCGGGGACGAATCCGGCCCGCTCGCGCTCTCCGCCTGTCTCGACTTTCCGTTCCGCGACGCCCGGACCTGCCACAGGGCCGTCCTTCTCTTCACGGACGAACGGGTCGAGACGGGCACGCACATCGATGCGTTCCGCGACCGGAAGCTCGCCCTCGCCCTGAAGATCGCGGAACGGGGAATCGTCGTGCACATTGTCGCGCCGAAGAGCGCGGGCTATGAGTTCCTGTCCCAGGTCGACGGGAGCGAATACACCGTTCTTGCCGACAAGACCCACGCGTTCGACCGGCTCGACTTCGGAACCATCCTCCGCGACATGGGGCGGTCCGTTTCCGCATCGGGAACGTCGGCCGCCCGAAACCGCCCCTTCTCGCCAAAGCCTCTCTTCGGAGAGAGGGACTGGTAAAACCATTTCTTCCCCATCAAGACAGAACACCACCGATCAACAAGGAGAGCACACAATGCCCGGAAGAGAAACCGCCGACATCGTTTTCTGCATGGACGCCTCGGGTTCCATGTCCCCCATCTTCGACGCCGTCCGCGAACACGTCAAGGACCTCGTGACGGGGCTCGAGTCCGATCTCCAGCGCCATTGGGACCTCCGCTTCGACTTTCTTTCGTTCCAGACGCTCCGGAACGGTCCCGTCTACCACAGCGTCCGCAGCGACGATCCCGTCCGAGACCTCTACAAGAATCCGAACCCGCAGAACTTCTTCACGGCGGACGTGGAGGTGTTCAAACGCGCGCTGGGCACGGTCACGACGGGCGGAGACGAAGCCGGCCCGCTCGCCCTTTCCGCCTGCCTCGACTTTCCGTTCCGCGATCCGCGCTCCTGCCACCGCGTCGTGATCCTGCTCACCGACGAGGGAACCGAAACCGGAACGCACCAGTCGGAATACGCAGCCCGCAAGCAGGAACTCCTGAAGAAAATCACCGACCGCTACGCCTTGCTCTACATGGTGACGCCGCAGAGCGACGGCTACGAATTCCTCAGCCAGGCGGACCGTTGCGAGCATACGGTCGTGAAGGGCGGCGACGCGCTTGCGAGCGTCGATTTCTCCGACTTGATGCAGGGGATCGGCAAGTCGATTTCCGTTTCCCGGACCTCCATGCAGCAGGCTCCCGTGGAAAAGCCCCTTCCGCTCTTCGGCGAGACGTCCTGGTAATTTTTCAAATCACCCCCAACCCCACCCCAGCCATGAGCAACGAAGAAAACAAAAAAGTAAAAGGCGTCGCCGACATCATCTTCCTCGTCGACGCGACCGGATCGATGCAGCCCGGCATCGACAACCTCAAGAACAACATCGAGCACTTTTTCGACCTGCTCGAGAATCCGTCCGGTCCGAACGGACAGCTGCCCGTCAAGGACTGGCGCGCTGCCGTCTACGCCTACCGCGACTACGCGGCGGACGGTCCCAAGTGGTTCGAGCCCCGTCCGTTCGTCCGCGGCGCGGCCGCCGTGAAGGCCCAGCTCGCCGAAATCAAGGCCGACGGTGGCGGCGACGAACCCGAAGACCTCATCGACGCCCTCCTCAAAATCGCGGACATGGACCAGACTCCGAAACACGCCCAGATGGAGGATCCCGAAAAGTGGCGATACCGGTCCGAAGCGGCACGCGTCGTCGTCGTGATGACCGACGCCTCCTTCCACATGCCGCCGCCGACCCAGCCTGCCGCGACCATCGAAGACCTGAACAACAAGGTGTGCGAGGCCGGGCTCCGGCTTTCGCTCTTCGTTCCGTCTGGTTTTTCCTGCTACGACGAGCTCTCCCAGATCGACAAGTGCGAAGATCTCCGCTACCCCGTTGCCGCGGGGGAAAACCCCTCCAAAGCGCTGGCCTCCTTTACGGGCGACGAAAAGAACTTCACCAAGACCCTCGAACTTCTGGCGAAATCGGTTTCGACGTCCTCCGGCGAAATCGCCCAACTTCCCTAGTTTCGGAAAGGAGATCAACCCATGGCCGTCGTACCCAATCCAGGTGATAGGCTTCGCAGCGACCGGACAGTTTACACCATCGAAGAAGTCCTGTACAAGGGCGACGCCTCCATCGCGTGCAGGGCGCGCGACGAAGGCGGAACGACGGTGTTCCTAAAATTCTACAAGACGCCGTCGAAATTCAAGCCGTGGTTCCGTCCGTATCTCGAATACGAGAAGGAACTGAACAAGCGGCTTCAGACCGACCCGGAGCTCTGCCAGAAATCCGTCTATGCAACGGATTTATTCGTCGGAAAAATGGAATGTAATGGCAGTCCCGTCGGCGGCGAATCGGTCGTCCAAGTGTTCCCGTTCGTTGAATCCGGCATCACTTTGGGCAACATCTTGGAAAATTCGATCGCCTCCACCACGATGGTTTGGGAGCAGCGGTTGGACATCGCCATGCAACTGGCGGAGATTGTTTCCCTCCTGCACGCAAACGAGATCGTCCATTCCGATTTGAAACCTAGGAATTTCTTGTCGGTGCCTTCCGTCGGAAAGCGCTATGGCTTGTCCTTCTCGGTTTGCGACATGGATTTCTCCATTCTTTCCGACCGAAAAGCCCCCTGGCACGACGATCCGAACCAAGGGTATGTCGGCTCGCCCGGCTATTTCTCCCCCGAACACTTGACGGGAGCCACGCCGCTTCCCGCATCGGACGTCTTCACCATGTCGGAGGTCCTTTGCGAACTGCTATGCGGGAAGCATCCGTTCGCATCGGTTTTCGCTGAAAAGGAGGAATACGAGAATCGGATCAAATCGGGCGTGACGGATTTCGCGGGAGCGGCGATGCCGTTCGCGGATGGAAAACCGCATCCGAAACTGGAGAATGCACTCCAACGGGCGCTTTCTCCGGATTCCGCAAAGAGACCTTCCGCCGCGGACCTTCTCGTCGTCCTTCGCGACGAATCAAACCCTTCCGTCGACACCGGGCGCCCGACGGGAATGGAATCCGTCGTGGACGCCATCAATCGACTGGAGGCGACCGTCCGGCGACTTGCGGAGGTCCTTGAAAAGTCAAACGTGAAGGGAGACACCAAACATGGCCGTCGTTCCAAATCCCGGTGATAGGCTCCGCGGCGACCGGACGACCTACACTATCGAAGAAATCCTGAACAAGGGCGACTCCTCCATCGCGTGCAGAGCGCGAGACGGAGGCGGAACGACGGTGTTTCTCAAATTCTACAAGACGCCGTCGAAATTCAAGCCGTGGTTCCGTCCGTATCTCGAATACGAAAAGGAACTGAACAAGCGGCTTCAAACCGACCCGGAACTCTTGCAAAAATCCGTCTATGCAACGGACGTATTCGTCGGGAAACTGGAACGGGACGGCAGTTCCGTCGGCGGAGAAACGCAAATACAAGTCTTTCCGTTCATTTCGGGGCAAACGACCCTTGACGAACTGATGGCGTCAGGCGTCGACGGCAAGCCGTTGGACTGGGCGAACCGTCTTCTGGTCGCGACGGTGACACTGGCCGCGATGCGCGCCCTTCACAAGGCCGGAATCGTCCATTCGGATCTCAAACCGAAGAATTTCCAGGTCGCGAAGGAGAAGACGCTACGAGGCGAGTTGTACCGTCCCCTGATCGTGGACATGGACTTTTCCGTTTTGGAGGATCGGCAGGCTCCTTGGCACGATGATCCGAACCAAGGATACGTCGGGTCGCCCGGATACTTCTCCCCCGAACATCTGACCGGTGCGATACCTCTTCCAGCCTCCGACGTCTTCACCATGTCGGAGATTCTTTGCGAACTGTTGTGCGGCAAGCATCCGTTCGAATCGGTCTTCGGGGAAAAGGAAGAATACGAGAAGCGCGTTCTTTCCGGCGAAACGGATTTCGGTTCCGGGCCGATAACATTCCTGAACGGAAAACAGGAACCCGGATTGGAAGCCGTCCTCCGAGAGTCCTTGTCGCCGGATCCGACGAAACGTCCGACGATGGAGGCGTTGCACAAGGCCGTGGCGAACGTCTTGAATGAAACGCGCACAAAATCCACCCCCACGAAAACGAGGCGAATCACGATCCCGCCGGAAAGTCGCTTGACTCCACCGAAACCGCGTACGATCTTGAAGTCCGCTTCGTCACCTGTTTCCGCGACCGCATCCGGTCATCAATTGTCTCTGACGGGCGAAGAAGGAACCGTCTCCTACAATGTCGGAACAAGGGTTTCCCGCCCAAGCATCAAAAAGATTTGCGGTGAGGCCGAGGCCCGTTTTGCTTCGCACGCGACACAATTTGTTCTCGAGACGGACGGGACGAACTGGTTCGCAAGTCCCGGGGAATCCTCGTGCAAAACGCTTCGGAACGGAACTCCGCTTGTCGAACGGACCCGGCTTTCGGACGGGGACGAACTGGCCATCGACGTGCCGCGTCGCTCCGGCGGTTCGGAGCCCCACGCGAAAATGAAAGTCGCCATTGCCTAGGAGAAATCGAATGAGCATTCCAAAAGCTCCGGACGACCTCGTAAATCCCATCCGGAAGGAAATTCCGCGCATCGCCCGGGAACTGTTTCTCCGACTTGAAAAGGAAGAGCCCCTGCCGGGCGTCTACGCGGCGTTGCCGGATCCGCGGAAACCGGGGAATCGGCACGAAGACGAGCCGTATTCCAACTTCATGCTGTTTCCGTTCGATGCGTCGAAGTTCGCGTATTTCGCCATCGGAGACCTCCACGGCGATCTCCGGTCGTTCGTCCGTTGCGCGGACGCGGCGATCGAGACGGTCCGCCGGTCCGCGTCGCCCGACCGGACGGTCTGTCTCGTCGTCCTCGGCGATCTCGTCGATCGAGGTTGCGAATCGACGGAGTGCATCGCGTTTCTGCTCCGCCTCGCACTGGGAATGGACAACGCCCGCAGGAACGTCCGGATCCTGTTCGTCAAGGGAGACCATGACGTCGCCCTCCATCCGACGGACGCGGAAGTCAGGACGGGCGTCTCGAACGGAGCCGGAAGCGGCGGTGACCGCCTGGCGGACGAACTGGCCGACCCGGAATCGTGGTTCACACCCTTGGGCGCTCTCGTGCGCGCCTTTGTCCGGTTTCTGGACGGATGCCCCGCCGCCGCATGGTTCGACAACGGAATGCTCTTCGCCCACGGCGCGGTTCCGCACGTCGACCTGCAAGGCCGGCTGGGCGTCGACCTTTCGCTCTGGTCTCCTGCCTGTGCGAAGGACTTCATGTGGTGCCGCCTACACGAGCGCGCTCCGAAAAAGATACCCAATCGCGGATCTTCCACATGCGAGATCGGATACAAGGATTTCGGTGCGTTCGTCGATTGGCTGAACGAGGCGTCCACGCGGTGTTTCCCCGGAGGGAAGCCCCTTGGCTTGTATGTCCACGGTCACGAACATGTTTCCGGCGGATACAAGCCGTTTCCGGCCTATCCTGTTCCCGTTCACACGCTCACGTCGTTCTCTGATCCGGACGCCTACGGAACGCCCGCCGTATGCCGGATTCTGGAACTATTCCAATCCGACAAAGGCACAATCGAAGTCCGGGTTGTCGAACCCGATGCGATGTCCGGGATGCCGACGCCGTCCACAGAGAATCCACCGCTTCCGGAACCGAAAACCGAGAAGCCCATTCCAGAGAAGAAAGAACCCGAACCGCAACCTCCGCCGACATTGGAACCCAAGCCGGCTTCCAAGCCCCGCCTCGGCGCTTCGGTCTTTCTTTTCTGTAAACGACTGTTTTCACGGATCAAGTCCGGCGCGGGCGTCGAAAATGGATCCGACAAGGAGGCAAGAGAATGAAATGCCCAGAATGCAATCATGAGAATCCTGATGGGGCATTGGAATGTAGCAATTGCTATTTGCGATTCCGTAGCCCTCTCGTCTTGAAAGGCGATGCCGGAACCGTTGGATTCAATGTTCGGCAATCCGTCTCCCGTCCGACGCTGAAGCGTCTGTGCGCGGACGACTACCGGTTCGCCACGAGCAATCCGCAGTTCGTGCTGGACACGGACGGTACGGACTGGTTCGTCGAACCGGGAACCTCAACTTTCGCGACGCACATCAATTCAACGCCGCTGACCATCCGGACGAAGCTCAACGACGGAGACGTCCTGTCCATCTTCGTTCCGTCCTCATCCGGGCCAGGTGAAGAGCGCGCGATCCTATCCATCTCCATCGTGGGAGGATAAAACGCATGGATGTCGACATTCCGGCCTGCGCGAGAACCGGTCGTGCGGACAAGAAACCGTTTCGCCCGAAAGACTACCATCGCATCGCCTCCGATGTGTTGTCTGCATTGAAATACCGAGAAATGGATCCGTTTCCCGGACTTCTTCAGCCGATCGACCCGGACAACCGGAAAGTCGTTTCCGTTTGCCCGTTCGACGGGACTCGCTTCAGGCACTTCTTCCTGTCGGACGTCCACGGCGACGCCGGACTGTTCGAAACGGCGCTCGACAAAGCGGAGAAATCGGCGCGGGCGGCGGGAGCCGAACCCATTGTCGTGATTCTCGGAGACCTGATCGACCGAGGTCCGGACTCGGCCGATTGCATCGCAATGCTGCTGCGGCTCTGCCTCGGGCAGGACTGCCGGCACCCCGGAATGAAGGTGCTCTTCGTCAAGGGAGACCACGACGAGGCGTTGACGTCATTCGGCTCGGACGCAAGCCCATCGGAATTCGCGGACGAACTGTTCGCCCTCGTGGAAAAAAGTTGCCGCCGCGAAACGGCGACTCTCTTTCTCGAAAGGGCGTTCTGCAGTTTCGTCCGGTGTTGCCCGGCGGCGGTCCTGTTCGACAACGGGATTCTCTGTTCCCACGGCGGGGTTCCCCATTCCGATTTGCAGGAATCGATCCAATCGGCGCAGGATCTGGAAACGCCGGCGGCCGCGCAGGATTTCGTCTGGTGCCGTTTTTCCGAACGGTCGCCGAAGAAATTCCCGAATCGGCGTGAGAAAACGTGCCAGATCGGATTCCAGGACGTCGATTCGTTTCTCGGCCGTTTGGACGGCTTGCGCCTTTGCGAGAAGCCGGTGACCGTTTGGTTGCACGGCCACGAGCATCCGGCCGAGGGCCTCCGCGATTTCGAGATTCCGGCTTCCCGGCGCCATGTCGTCACGTTCTCGTCGTTCCGGGGCGTGGTGAACCGGGAGAACAATCCCGTCATGCTCGTTCACGACGGCGATTCTCTCCAGCCGATTGGTCTCGATTGAACGAGCGGTCGCCATGTCCGAACAGTTCTACACGGCGATCTGTGAGCAGTGCGGGATTCTTTTTCGGGAAAATCCCGGGCGCTGTCCCGATTGCGGTTCGGACGAAATCCTGGTTCTGTCGGCCTGCGACGGCGAATTGCTCGTTCTCGCCGACAATCCGGAAATCAAAATCGACCAAACCTGGTGGAACGAAGAGCAGAAGCGTTTCCACCGCTTGCTTCGGCTGTTCTGGGACGATCTCGACCGACTCAAGTCCATCGACGGAACTCTCTTGTCCGGCACAAAGACGGCCGAAGCCGAATCGGAAGCCGTTGCGTTGGCCAAGCGTTGGCTGACGAATTATCCGCTGGAAAACTACGCATCGTCACTTACCGGAATCCGGCTACGACAGGTGCTCAATCTCGTCACGGCCCGGCTTCGCGAAGATCCCGGCGTTCCCGATTCGGCCGGTCTTCGCGAAATGGTCGCCTCTCTGTCCGGAGGTACCAGCGTTCCGGATTCCTTGATTCCCAATCTGGAAGCCGAACGCGACGCGCGGGGCCGGCTGGAGGAAGCCGAACAGGCGCGGCGCGATGCTTGGGGGAAACTCGAGGAATCGGAAGCCAGAACGAGCGACATGCTCGCGATGGTGGCGTCAATCCGCGAAACCTGGAACACGAGACCGCTTTCGCTCGGAGAGGCGCTGGATGCATCCCCAATACCCGGCGAGGCGAAGCTTCCCGTTCTCGACGCTTGGCGTTCTTGGGAAAAAGCCCGGTCCGTCGAATCGGACGGCAATGCGGCACTCGGCACGTTGGAGCGGGAACTTGCCGCCCTTCCGGTTTCTCCCGAACGGACCGCGTTCGACGAGACGGGAATCGAACTGCACCCCGTCGACGGAGTGCCCGGCATTTTCGACGTGGCCGCCGCCTTGAACGCGCGCGGCGACAGGATGCGGGAGTTCGCGGATTGGGAGAACGACGAACCGAAGCTCGAGGACGTTCCCGTTCCGAATACGGCACGACCGTCCATTCCGGAAGACGTCAACCTGAAGCGGCATGCGACGGAAAACGTCCTGTCGGCGGCGTCTCTTCCGGTCGCGTTTCTCTTCCGCAACGCTAAATATTGGGCCATTGCCGGGGGCGTCTTGTTTCTTGCCTTTTGGTGGATTCCACCGTTGGGAAGATGGGCCTACGGAGAAGACGAATCGTTCTGGAGGGCCGCATTTTGGATGTTTCTCGAATTCTTCGGACCGTTGCTCGCTTTCGTCTGGCGATGGCACCGGGAAGAAATCGAACGCATGCGTCTGTATTCGGAATGGGCCGACAAGACCGTCGGCGACCGCCTGTCGGAACTGGAGCGGACACATTCCGCCAGCGGCGATCTGACGGAACTGCTGGCCGAACTCTCGAAAAAGCGGAGTTGGGCAAAATCCGTTACCAAAGATTCGATACGGATCGTCAAAGAGACGCAAGGCTTTCGCACGCTGCCGGACTGGTTGTCCGATGCGGAAGAACGATCCAAAAACATCAAGGCCCGTTTTTTCAAAACGTGGGAGGACGTCCTTGACGCCGTGGCGGCGGCGGCCACGCTTGAAGACCGCAAGTCGGAACTGGCCCGGAGGACTGCGGTCTGGCGCGAACGCGGGGAAGCCCTCGCCGCCCGGCGCCGAGAAACTTTGGAGTTGCTTCGAACCGCCGTCGAATCGACGAGCGGACAAATTGCCGCGAAGCGAGAGACGCTCGAAACGGCGACGAAGTCGGCTGCCGCGACCGTCGACGCGGCCTTGTCCGCCTTTTCGGCATGGACGGAAACGGCGGATTCGAAGGCCAAAAAGGCACGAGCCGTTGCCGAGGGGGCGATCCGCGAAGCCGATCAAGCGAGACGGGCGTGGGAGGATGCGAAGGCGGCGACGGACGCGGCGGTCGCGAAAGAGGAGGAGAAGGAGAAGCGGCGCGTCGAAGCCCGGATCGAGTTCGCGAGGCTGAAGGACCGGACGGTTCCGGCGATTCGTGCGAAACTCGAACGGATCCGTTTGTCGGGAGACGTCACGAAGGCCCTTTTCGAAAGGATTGTCTCCGCCGAATCCGAACTTGCCTCTTGGGAGGCGCGGAAGGATCCGCTTCCGGAGGGGCTTCCGGCGGAGAGGCATTTCGCAGAAGAGGCGGACGGCCGGGCCGCGGCGTTCGAGCGGGAATGGATCGGACTTCGCCACGCCAGGGCCGACAAGCGGCTTGGCGCGGCCGCCAAGGCGTTCGGCGGAGGCAGGTTGGACGACTGCATCGCGGCGGCGGACGAATGTCTCGCCCTGGAACCGGGAAGGGGGGAAGCCGAAGAACTCCGCCGGAAAGCGATCGAAGCCATCGAAAGCCGGGAAAAGGAAATCGAGGACTGGAAAACCGACGCAGAGGAAACGATCCAAAACGTCCACCCCGGTTCCGACGAGCCGTCCCGTTCCGTTTACGAGAAAATGACCGAATGCAACGAACGACTGCGGTCGTTTTCGTCGTGGAAGGATCGCGGGCGGGCGCACAACGAATACAATCACATTTGCGGAGGCGTCCGGATTCTGGAAGGCATCGGCCAGATCGCGGAAGCCCGCGAAGCGTTCCGGAAACGCAAGGCGGAAGCCGAAGAATCCGCCAAGGCGTGGCGGGTCTGCATCCCGGAGACGCTGTATCCGGCATCGGCCCGGTCGTCGGACGAGGTCTGGAAACGAGCCGACTCCGAAGCCGCGAGGGGGGCGACCGAATCGGCGAAGACCGAATACGAGCGTGCCGCGCGATGCGCCGAGGATGCGCTCCGGGACTGGAAGAAAGTCGTTCCGGACGCCTATCTGGCGATGGCGCGGGCCGCGGACAAGCCGCGCGGATCGAACCGGTTGAGCCGCTGGATCGCGCAGACGGTCCTGGATTCCTCGGACGTCGCGATTTTCAAACCGCTCAAAAACCCGGAAACGTGGACGGGTGAATTCGCCTGTCCATGGATGCCGGAGGGGTTGTTCGAGCGTTTCGTGTCGTTGCCTCGTCCCCGTGACGTTCTCTTCGCCATGGGAGATCCGAAGGCCGCGGGCGAGTGGCTGGCGGACTTGTTCCGTTTCTTCGAGGAAGCGAGCCGGATTGGAAGTCCGGCCGGCTGGCGTCGGGACCAGGAGGTCGAAAACCATCGGAAGACGTTGGAGGAATACACCAGAAAGCTGATGGTCGGAATGGCGATGCGCCAGGACGAACTTCTTGGAAGGATGCACGAAAACATCGCCTGGTTCAAGGCCGCGGAGCCAATCCGGGAGGCGCGGGAAGCACGGCGGGAAGCGGCGGATCGCGTCGAGCGGGCCGGTCGTCTCGGCACGCTTTCCGAAGAGGTTCGTCGTTCCTTTGATTCCCGTCTGGAAGAGGTCGCGGAACTGCTCGGCCAATCCCAATGGGATGAGGCCAGGCAAAAGGCGACGGAAATCCGGAACGATGCGGAAAACCGGATCAAGGCGTTTTCCGTGGAACGCGAAACGAAACGATCCAATGCGTTCAGGAACTGGCTGGAAAGGAATCCCTGCATCTCCCGGGACGGCCTTGAAGCTCTTGGTGAAATCCTGCGAAGCCCTCCGTTCGACACCGTGGCCGAATTGCCGGAAAGACGGTCGTTGTCCATCCGGCTTCTGGGACGATGCCAAGACCACGCCCTTGTCCGGTTGATGCAGGACGATGGGAGCATCGACGCCGATCTGCTGGCCGAAGCGGTCCGGGTCGTCCTTGATGCTCCCGAACCGAAACTGGTGGACTGGTTCCAGACCATGCCAACGGCGGAACTCCAATGGAATGTCGGAATGCACTCGCCCCGGAACGGAAAACTGAACCGGCTCCTTTGGAGGAGAAGCGCCGAGTCCGGATTCCCGCAGGGACGCTCCTCCTGGAGATGGCTCCAACAACATGACCTCGTTGCACCGTAAGATTGCACGGACGAGCCGGGAACCGCGGCTTGGAGACTGCAATATGGAAAACGAAACGGAAAGAACGACGAAACGCGCCGCTGTTCGGGCGCGGGTTGCGCTGTGGAAGGCGGCGCTGGGGGAAGGACCGGGCGAGGCGCCCGGACCGGCCGGGAGGGCGCTGCTGGCCGATTTGCGGAAGCTGTGGCTGACGCGCGAAGCGGAGCAGACGCGGGCGATGCGCGAGCCGCCGTTTCCGCTGCCGGTCGACTTGGCGGCGCAGCCGCTGGCCGCGCTCTGGGGGTGGTGGCCGGAATGGCGGGGTGGCGACGACGGACCCGACGACGTTTCGATCGGCCACTGGCGGGGCATGCATGACGCCGCGGTCCACGCGCGGGTCGCGTTGTTCGGACGGCCGGACGGCCTTGATCTCTATCCGGTCGCGGTCCAGATGGCGGCGACGCTCCTGCCCGCGCTCTTCCACGCGACGGCGCAGGGCGACGCGCATGCGTTCGCGCTCGCGCTGGAGACGCTCTCCATGCCCAATCCCGGATATATCGAACTCGACGGTCCGACCGCCTGGTTCGGCTCGAGGGACGTTAGCCCCTTGTTCGATCCGGAGCGCGAAACGGACCAACTCGAGGAATCCCTCCGGCGGGCCCGTGCGAGTCTCTTCCGGCTCGGACTTCGCGCCGGAATCGCCGAGGCCGCGTGGAACGCGATGCGGATGCTCTGGACGAACCCGGGAGACGCCGAGGCGTCCGGATTCCGATTCCGGCGGAACCGCGGCGGTTTCCTCCATCCGCCCTGGGCGGGGCTCGCGTTCCGGGCGGCCGACGGGGGCTGTCCGGACGCGATGCCCGCGGCGGATTCGTTCCGCGAGGCGCGCGCCGAGGATGGCGACCGTTTCCTCTCCGAGGCGGAGCGGTGCCGCAGGAAGATCCGGCGCTTGTCGCGGGCCTGGCGGCGGATCGGTCCTCTCGCGGGCGGCGAGCCGTCGTTCTTCTCCGTCGCAGAGGAGTGGGCGCGCACGGAGGACGAGGAGGGAAAACTGTGGTTCCTCCACGAGAGGCAGGCCCGTGAACGGACCGCCGGAAAATGGATCCGCGCGTTCTCCCCGGAGGAAGCGGAAAGGGCCGGAAGGCCGTTCCGAGCCGAACTCGCCCGCGTCGCGCAGGAGACCGGGGATCCGGTCGCCCGGTATTTCGCGCTCCATGTCGGGCACAACCGGCTTCCCCTGCCGGCGGGACCGGCCCGGGACGAGTTCAAACGCCTCTGCCGGGAGGGCGCGCCCCTGGCGCTTGCATCGCTCGCGCGGGCCGTGCTGGGCGGGGAGTGGCGGGGAGACGCCTGCGGCCCGTGGAGGCCCGCGCCGGTCTGGTCGGAAGACGAAACGGAAAACGAACGGCCGTCCGCCTTCGCGAAAACGACTTTCCGGGAACTCGCGGAGTCGGGCGACGCGTTCGGTTGCTTCTACCTCGGCCAGATCGCATGGAAACGGGCCTTCGACCGGCTCGACGCGATCCGCGCGCGGCGGAGCGGCGGGACCGAGACGCGCCTGCGCTTCCTCGACCGCGACCGGCTCTTCCTCGAAGTTCCGTGCGAGGAGGCCGACCGTTGGTTCCGCCGCGGCTCCGCGCTCGGCGGCCCCGGCGCGCGGGAATGCGAACGGACGCTCGCGTGGCGGGCGGCGGGACGCGCCGGCTACGCCTCGAACGGGAAGCGATAGGGGAGGGCGAAGCGGTCGCGGAGGGCGACGAGCTCCCTCTGGATCGATTCGCCGACGGGGACGCCCCGGTCCTTGCGCTCCTGCCAGGCGATCCACTCCTTCTCGCCGGCGGTGTAGATGCGCTCGGCCCCGGGGGCCTTCGTCGAGGCGCGGAGCTCGCGGCAGATGCCGCCCGCGGTCTTCCGGAACGTGTCGAGCCCCATGAAGAACTCCGGGTTGACCACGAAGAAGAAGTGGCCGAGGCGGTACATCCGGTCCTTGCCGTCCGGCCCCTTGCCGGAGAGCTCCTTCATGTAGGGGCCGCCCGCGAGCGCGGCGGAGAGGATCTCGACGATCGTCGTGAAGCCGTAGCCCTTGTAGCCGCCGGTCTCTTCGCCGAGGCCGCCGATCGAGAGCAGCGCGCAGTTGCCCTTGCGCATCTCGGCGAGAATCGCGCCGGAGTCGGTCATGGTGCCGCCGTCCCTCGTGACGACCAGCCCCGCGGGCGTCGGCTTGCCGCTGCGCTCGTAGAACTCGATCTTGCCGTTCTGCACGATCGACGTGGCGCAGTCGAAGTTGAACGGGAAGTCCTCGTCCGTCGGCATCGTGAACGTGAGCGGGTTCGTGCCCATCATCGGCTCGACGCCGAAGGTCGGGGCGACGGACGGGCGGGCGTTCGTGCCGGAGATGCCGATCATGCCGGCCTTCTCGGCCATCGTCGTCCAGTAGCCGGCGATGCCGTAGTGCGTCGAGTTGAAGATCGTTCCGCCGGCCATGCCGTAGGTCCGCGCCTTCTCGATGAGCATCGTCATCATCCGGTGGCTCGCGACCATGCCCATTCCGTTGTTGGCGTCCATGACGACGGTCGTCGGCGTTTCCTTGACGATGTCGGTCCTCGTGACCGGAAGGAGCGTGCCCTTCTCGATGCGGTCCAGGTAGATCGGCTTGAAACGGTTGCAGCCGTGGCTCTCGATGCCGCGGCGGTCGGACTCGAGCAGCACGTCGGCGCAGATGCGGGCGTCCTCCTCGGGCACGCCGTACTTCACGAACACGTCCACCATGAACGCGTTCATCATGTCCCAGGGGACGCAGGGGCGGTCGTCTTTCATCGTT
>CAMVRE010000028.1 GCA_947169825.1 uncultured Verrucomicrobiota bacterium
TGACCCCGCCCCCGCCCGCAATGAAACGCCTCGCCCTCCTCCTCCCCCTCCTCGCTACATCCGGAGTCGGTTTAATGAGCTCGCTTGTCCGGGAGATTCCCGAATAGGGGAGTTTTTTTTTATTGACTCGGATTCCAGTTCTGCTATCATCCCCGCAGTTGTCAAGCCACAAGGAGAAACACCATGTTTTTCGGACGGGAGAGCCAATTGGAACAGCTCGAAGCGCTGTGGGGGAAGTCCGTGTCGTCGTTCGTGACGTGCCGCGGGCGCCGCCGCGTCGGAAAGAGCACGCTCATCGAAGAGTTTGCGCGGCGTTCCGGCGCGCGGTTCATCCGGATCGAGGGCGTCCGCCCCGGCAAGGGCACCACGGCCGCGGACGAACGGGCCGCCTTCGCCCGACAGCTCGCGAAGCAGACGGGCGCATCCCGCAAGACCCCGGAGGACTGGCTGGCCGCATTCGACGCCCTTGACGGGCGGATTTCCGACGACGGGAGGACGGTCGTCCTCCTCGACGAGATTTCCTGGCTCGCCCACGGCGACGACACGTTCGCGGACTACCTGAAGATCGCCTGGGACGGCGGGCTGAAGAAGCACGGCCGCCTCGTCCTCGTCGCGTGCGGCAGCGTTTCCGCCTGGATCCGCGACAACATCGTCCGCAACCGCGCCTGGGTGGGGCGCCGCTCGCTCGACATGGTCGTGCCCGAACTGCCGCTGCGCGAATGCGCGAAGTTCTGGGGGAAGGCCGCCGGGCGAATCGACGTCCGCGAAATCGTCGACGTCCTCTCCGTGACGGGCGGCGTTCCCCGGTATCTCGAGGAGATCGACCCGAGGCGGTCGGCGGAGGAGAACATCCGGCAGCTGGCGTTCCGTCCGAACGGAGTCCTGCGCGACGACTTCGACGACATGTTCGGCGACGTCGTGACGTCCAAGCCGAAACTCGCCGCGCGGGTTCTGCGGTGCCTCGTCGACGGCCCGCGGAGCTGCGCGGAGGTCGCGAAGGCGCTCGGAATCGGTCGCGGCGGCGACGTTTCGGCGGCGATGTCCGTCCTGGAGGAAGCCGGATTCGCGGCCCCGGAGTGCACCCGGAACCCGGAGACGGGCGAAGAGCACCGGGAGCGGCGGTACCGGCTGCGCGACAACTACGCGCGATTCTACCTCAAATACGTCGAACCGCAGAAGGCCGTCATCGACGAAGGGTCGTTCTCGTTTTCGTCGCTTCGGGAATTCGAGGGCTGGGACGCGGTGATGGGACTGGCGTTCGAAAACCTCGTCGTGAACAACGTCCGGGAGCTGATCCCGTTCCTGCATCTGGACGGAAGCCTGGTCATGTCGGCCGGTCCGTACCGCCGTCCCGCCACGAACGGGAAGAACGGGCGCAAGGGATGCCAGGTCGACCTGCTCGTCCAGACCCGGCGCTCGCTTTTCTTCGTGGAAATCAAGCGGCGGAAGGAAATCGGGAGGGAGGCCGCCGCGCAGGTGGACGACCAGGTCCGCGCCGTCTCGCGTCCCCGCGGCGTCTCGGCCCGGACGGCCCTCGTCTACGAAGGACACCTCTCCCCCGTTGCCGCCGCAGACGGATACTTCGATGCGATCGTCCCCTTCCGGAAACTGCTCGGCCTTCCGGCTCCGGACCCCGCCACGCCCTAGCACCATTCCGCTCCGCGCGGGCGCGGCCAAGCCGCCGCCCGCCGTGGATCGGTATCAAATCTTGCAATTTCGTGTTTGAATACATGGTTGCAATGTTGTAATTCCGTGATTGTCAAGTAGAATCCATATTGCAATTCCGTGACGTATATGGTAGGCTTGATGGCGTTTGAACAGAAAAGGGGGCATCATGCAGGCTTTCAGGCGCAAATGCTACGGCAAACTGCTGGACTGGAAACAGTCGTCCCGCGGACGGACGGCCGTCATGATCGACGGCGCGCGCCGCGTCGGGAAGACCTGGCTCGCAACGGAATTCGCCCGCCGGGAATACGACACGTCCATCGTCGTCGATTTCTCGAAGGCCGACTCCCGGATTACCTCGGCGATCCGGGACCGGGCTTCCGACCTGGACGCCTTCTTTACGACGCTTTCGCTCGTGTCGGGAACGCGTCTCCACCCCCGCCGGTCGGCGATCGTGTTCGACGAGGTCCAGCTCTTTCCGCCGGCCCGGCAGATGATCAAGCATCTTGTCGCGGACGGGCGCTACGACTACATCGAGACCGGTTCCCTGATTTCGCTGAAGCGCAACGTGGGCGACATCCTCGTCCCGTCCGAGGAAGAGCATCTGGACATGACGCCGATGGACTTCGAGGAGTTCCGCTGGGCATTCGGAGACGAGGCGACCGTCCCGACCGTCCGCGAGAGGTTCGAGGCGCGCGCGCCGATGACCCGCGCACTGCACGAAACCGCCATGGAGCGGTTCCGGGAATACATGCTCGTGGGCGGCATGCCCCAGGCCGTCGCGGCCTACGCGGACAGCCGGGACTTCGGCGACGCCGACCGCGCCAAGCGCGAGATCCTCCGGCTGTACCGCGACGACATCGCCAAGTTCGCCAAGGGATACGAGGCTCGCGTCCGGGCTCTGTTCGACGCGATTCCGGAACAGCTGTCGCGGAAGGAGAAGAAATACCGCCTGAGCTCCATCCGCAAGGAGGCGAGGTTCCGCGAATACGAGGACGCCTTCACGTGGCTCGACGACGCCCGCGTGGTGAATCCGTGCCTCAACGCGACCGAACCGACGGCCGGGCTCGGGTTCAGCGCGGAGCACGCGACGCAGAAGCTCTACATGGGGGACACAGGCCTTCTGGTGACGCACGCCTACGACGACGGACGCTACATGGACAACGCCCTCTACCGGGAGATCTTCTTCGGGAACGCGGGCGTCAACAACGGCATGGTCGCGGAGAACGCCGTCGCCCAGGCGTTCCGCGCCTCCGGCCGGAAGCTCTTCTTCTATTCCCGCGCCGATCCGAAGACGCGGAAGAACAGCATCGAAATCGACTTCCTCCTGCGGCGCGGCGGCAGGATCTGTCCGGTTGAGGTGAAGAGCGGAAACTATCGCTCGCACGCGTCGCTGGACAAGTTCCGCGCCAAGTTCGGAAGCCGGCTGGCTCCTCCCGTCATCCTCTACACGAAGGACGTCATGCAGAAGGACGGCATTCTCCACCTTCCGCTCTACATGGCCATGTTCCTTTGACCGCCGCCCGCCGCGGAGCGGCCTTCCCGAATTCCCCGCCACGCCGCATTCATCATTCAGCATTGACCCCGCCCCCGCCCGCAATGAAACGAAAAGCCACCATTGCCCCGCTCTCACCCGCCGCCTGCCACGCGGCGATGGCAACGGCCCGCGCCGTCGCGAAGCGAAACGGCCCGCGCCTCGTCCTCCGACGCGAAGAGGGAAACCACGTTCTCGAATTCTCCGATTTCGAAGAACCCGATTGCCTCGGTCTGGGATGGGCGTTCCGCGGGACAGCGGACGACGAAGCGGCCGCGCTCCTGCGGCTGTTCCTGGACGACGCCCTCCGTCCGCGCACCGCGGGCGGCACCATCATCCGGTTCGAACTCGGCCTCCATTTCGCGCGGCTCCTCGCGGAGAAAGGCGCGCTCGTCGCCGGCGAACTGGCCGCCGCGCTCGATCTGCCGGACCGCGACTGGGGCCGATTCGACATCCTCGCCCGGCGCCAGCTCCTTCTGGCGGGACTCGCCGCCTTGCCGGAATCCGGACGGCGAATCGTCGAATTGCTCGACATCGTCCCCGAAGACTTCCGCGACGGGCTCTTCCTGGCCTGTTGGTTCGACGGCGAAGCCGCCGTCCAACGCAAATTGCTCGCGAAATTCGGCGAGTGGACGGCCGATCCGAAGTGGGGCGGCGGCAGCGGCGAAGAAGGCTGGCTCTACATCTTTCTCACCAAGTGGACGTCGAAGAACTCCTTCCACTTCCGTCGCCTCGAACCGCTCATTCGTTGGAAACTCGAACGCGATTTCCGCCGCAATGAAAACCCGCACCCCGCCACGAACGCGCCCGCTCCCCACGCGGGATCCGCTGACGGCGCGAAGGAGCCCGCCCCGTGAACCCTCTTGCCCGCGAGCGGCAAAGTCGCGACATTCGGCCGCAGCCGGCGCGGCGGCACCCCGCCACGCCGTGCCAGGCCGCCCCGCCCGCCTGGCTACTTGAAAAGCTCCAGAAGGGCGAACATTTGCTCTGGTGGGGGAGGCCGCACGCCACATGGTGGTTTCCCGCCTGGCCGGCGACGACCTTCATCGGACTCGTGTTTCTCGGCGGAACCGTCGGACTGCCGCTCGCCCTCGGGGAGGCGCTGACCTTCGAGGCCGGGCAGATCGCCGTCGCCCTGTTCGGCTTCGTCGTCCTTCTCGCGCCGCTCTGGAACTTCCTCGGGCTTCGGACCGCCGTCTACGCCGTGACCGACCTGCGCGCGATTCGCGGGTCGCGGCTCTTCCTCCGTTCCGACTGGGGGTCGAGCACCGGCAACCGGTTCCTCAAGCCGTGGCTTTCGACCGACGCGCAGGGTCGGAAGAACGTGCTGTTCACGAAGGTGCGCCTCAATTCGGCCGGCACCGGCAGCAGGCATGTCCGCTACCGCCCCGACGGGTTCCACCACCTCGCGCCCTCCGACGCCGACGCCGCCCTGGAGGCGCTTAAGGCCTGCTACGCCCGCACCGATGACCTGCGCGGCCTGAACCGCAAGACCGAGGGTCCACGCATCGGTGCCTGGCAGACCGAGGAATACGTCGAATTCCCCCGCGACCGCGTCCCCAATGGCGCCAAGAGCACCTTTGGAATCTAGCCCACGAAAAAGGTTCGAAAACCGTGAACGATTTGCCCGCGAAATGCGTCTATGGGGGGTGAGGGGCCCAGACCCGCCCGCCGCCGAACAAACCACGGAACACACCGAACACACCGAACGATGAACGAAACGCCATCTCCGCCCATCCCGTCCGAACCGACCCGGCCTTGGAGCAGCCGGTGGCATTCCGCGATGAAACGCGGACTGCTGGCGATCCTCGCCGCCGTAGCCGCCGAAATCGCGCTGGCCCTTCTCGCGGCGGAGTTTGGAAGCGCGGTTTCCTCCTTCTTCTACTTTGTCCCGCCCTGCCTGATCCTGGCCGGATTCGTCTGGGGGGCGGTTCGTCCTCGCCTCTATGCGGACGGACCGGCCGGGCCGCACACGGGCTGCCTGGCCGGACTGCTCGTCCCCGCCTTTCTCCTCTTCGGCCTCGTCTGGATGGGGTCCGCGTTTCTCGTCTGGACGTCGGAAGGCCAGATCGACCGTTCGGAGAACGTCTACGATCCGGCGAAGACTTGGAAAGGACAGTGGACCGTCGAACCGTTCGTTCCCGCCGGCGCCCGGAACTTTCGCTGCGAAGGACGCTGCGGTTTCGGGGGAACCGTCCGTTTTTCCTGCGAAGTCTCCGAGCAGGACTTCCTCGCCCACGCCGCGTCGAACCACGTCGAACTCCGCCGCGACGACGCCTCGTTCAACGCAAACCCCGCAACCGCCGGCAGCCGCCGGTTCGACGGAACCGATCCGTCCCTCTGGCTCGACATTCCCGAGGAAAGCTTCCCGGAACATTTCTGGTTCCACGGCTGGGTGAACCACAACAACGGCGGTCGCGCCGTCGTCTACGACATCGACCGCGGCATCCTCTACGGATTCTGGAGCCACCGCTGACCACTTCCCCTGGACTTCGCCCCCACCCCCTCCACGTCGCATTCAGCATTAAGCATTCAGCATTCAGCATTGACCCCGCCCCCGCCCGCAATGAAACGCCTCGCCCTCCTCCTCCCCCTCCTCGCCATCACGGCGACGCCGGATTGCGTCCTTTCGGCGCAACCGGATCTGGAATTCCGGATGTCGGCGGAGTCTCCCGATCCGGTTTTCTGGTTCTCGAATTTCGTTTCGGTCTTGCCGGCGGAATCGCGCGTCGGAGCGCTCCGGCTTTCCGGAGAAACCCAGCTCGTCGATGTCTGGGCGCCCGTCGTCAAACGAGAGCGAGCTCGATGCGGATTCAACGGTTCGAACGAGGCGTTTGCGCGCCGTTTCATCGGCGAAGATTCCTGGTCCGAACTGGAACGCCTCGGTTTTCGCGCAATGGAATCGGGCGCCGAAGAGTCCGAAATCGCCGGAATGGATTTGTTGGGCAGACTGCTCTGTTCGTCCAAGGCATTGGAGTCCTTCCGGACGTTCCTCTCCGGAGAATTGTCCAGGATCGAGAACGAAGAAGAACCGTCGTCCGAGTCTCCGCTGAAGTTGTTCGTCGCGGCCGAAAGTCTGTATTTCAACGGCGTCCACGACGGCGGCGTGGTTCTCGAATCGGTTTTGGAATCGGATGAGAGCCCGTTGGTCTTGAAACGCCGGGCGTTCGGCGCCTTCCTGTCGGAAAACCGGTTGCCTTCGCCGGAATCCCTCCGGGCGTTGTTGCTGGACGCCGAACCCGACGCCCGGGCGCTCGCCTGGCAGTCTCTCTCCCAGACTCCCGGTGTTGTGGACGAAAACGTCGACCGCATGTCCTTGGACTGCTTCGCCGAATTCGCCGAAACCCTGCCGGCCGTCCGCGTGGTTTCCGGACCACGGTTGAAGCTTTTCGACGCCTTGGTCTCCTATCTGGAAACGTCCGAGCACGACGGTCGTTTCCAAGAAGACCGAGCGGACGTTCTCCACGAAGCGGTGTTCCGTCTTCTCGCGGCTGAAGACCGTGCGATCTGCGCTAGGGTTGCACCGCTGGCCTCCCGTTTGGCACGGGAAACCGACGTCGCGATCCTCTCGAAGATGGTCGACGATCCGGACGACGGGATCCGCGCCCACGGCGCCTTGGGCTTTTCGCGTCTTTCGCCGGATTCGATCAAGAACAATGCCTTCCGACTTTTGCCGTTGTTGAACGATCCGGACGAACGCGTGAAGAGTTTCTCGCTGTTCAGCCTTCGGCGCGGTCTGAGTCTTCCGGCGACGACGTTCGTCGAAGCCGAAGATTTTCCCTCTCTCAAGGATGACGTCGTTCTTCGCTACGACAACCTGAAATCGGCTTCGTCCGCACACCCCGCCACGAACACCCCCGCCGTGTCTGGACCTCACGCAGAGAACGCAGAGTCTGCCACGCCCTAGCACCCGCCCGCTGCGGAGCGGCCTTCCTGATTCCCCCCTTGAACCCCGTCCCTTCCAATCCCTAACCCCTCCTCCGCCCCGCGCGGGCGCGGCGAAGCCGACGCCCGCCGCGGAGCGACCCTCCCGACCCTCCCATGAACATCGCGAAATTCTTCATCGACCGCAAGGTCCTCACCTGGACGCTGTCGCTCGTCTTCTTCGCGGCGGGCATCTCGGCGTACCGGACGATCGGCCGCCTCGAGGACCCGGAATACACGATCAAGGTCGCCCAGGTCGTCACCTACTGGCCCGGCGCCACCGCCGCCGAGGTCGCCTCCGAGCTCACGGACCCGCTCGAGACCGCGATCCAGCAGATGGGCCAGGTCAAGGAGGTCTCCTCCACCTCCTACGCCGGGCGCTCCATCATCTCCGTCGAGATGCAGGACCAATACGACAAGTCCACGCTTCCGCAGGTCTGGGACGAGCTCCGCCGCAAGGTGAACGACCACGCCGCGTCCCTGCCGGCGGGGTGCGGCAGGCCGATCGTGGTCGACGACTTCGGCGACGTCTACGGGATGTATTTCGTCATCTACGGCGACGGCTACTCGCTGGCGGAGCTCAAGGACTACGCGAAGACCCTCCGCCGCGAGCTCCTGCTCTGCGACCAGGTGGCCAAGATCGACATGACCGGCGACCGGAACGAGGTCGTCTACTTCGAGATCTCCCGCGCCCGCCTCGCCCGCCTCGGCGTCCCCCTCTCCGAGATCCAGGCCCTCATCGCCGGCCAGAACCAGGCCGTCCAGGCCGGCCACCTCACCGTCGGCGACAAGTACATCCGCATCGACCCCACCGGCAAGCTCGGCTCCCTCGACGAGCTCGGCGACCTGCTCGTCGTCCGCAGCGACTCCGCCACCCGCCCCTCCGTCCGCCTCCGCGACCTCGCCACCATCCGCCGCGACTACGAGGACCCGCCCTCCGCGATCCTGCGCTACAACGGCCACCCCTGCATCGCCCTCGGCGTCTCCACCGTCTCCGGCGGCAACGTCACCGTGATGGCGAAGGCCCTCGAGCAACGCCTCCGGGAGCTCGAGCCCACCACCCCCGTCGGCATCGAGATCGGGATGATCTCCAACCAGGCCGAAACCGTCGAGGCCGCCATCTCGGGCTTCATGGTCAACCTGCTCGAGGCCGTCGTCATCGTCATCGCCGTCCTCCTCTTCTTCATGGGCCTCCGCTCGGGCCTCATCATCGGCGGCGTCCTGGTCCTCACGGTGATGGCCACGCTCGCCGTGATGAAGCAGCAGGGCGTCCTGATGGAGCGCATCTCGCTCGGCGCCTTCATCATCGCGCTCGGGATGCTCGTCGACAACTCCATCGTCGTCTGCGACGCCGTCCTCGTCGCCGCCCAGAAGGGCCTCGACAAGGTCAAGGCCGCCTGCGAGGTCGTGGCGCAGAACATGTGGCCGCTCCTCGGCGGCACCGTCATCGCCATCCTCTCCTTCGCCCCCGTCGGCGCCTCGCAGGACTCCTCCGGCGAATACTGCCGCTCGCTCTTCATCGTCCTGATGGTGTCGCTGCTCTTCTCCTGGGTCTTCGCGATCGCCCTCACGCCGCTGCTCTCCGCCGACTTCCTCACGTCCGGCAGGAAGAAGGCGGGCGCGGCGGACGCCGACCCCTACGGCGGCAGGTTCTACCGCGCCTACCGCGCGGCCCTCGCCGCCTGCCTCCGCCACCGCTTCCTCGTCCTCGCCGCGATGGCCGTGATGCTCCTCGCCGCCTTCAAGGGCTTCGGAAACGTCCGGCAGATCTTCTTCCCGGACTCCACGCGCCGGCAGATGATGGTCCACTTCTGGATGCCCGAGGGCACCTCCATCCGCGCCACCGACCGCGGCCTCACGACCCTCGCCGAATACGTCCGCACCCTCGACGGCGTCACCGGCACCACGCAGCTGGCCGGCACCGGCGGCCTGCGCTTCATGCTCACCTACGCCGCCGAGAACGACGATGCCGCCTACGGCATCCTCTTCGTCGACCTCGACGACTACCGGCGCGTCCCCGAGATCACCGCCAAGGTCGACGAGTTCGCCTCCGCGAACCTCCCCGACGCGATGGTCTCCTGCCAGCGCTTCGCCCTCGGCCCCGGCGACGCGCAGAAGATCCAGCTCCGCATCCTCGGCACCGACGCCGACACCGTCCGCCGCCTCGGCCAGGAGGCCCTCGACGCCTTCCACGCCGACGGCCGCCTCGTCGAGGTGCAGACCGACTGGCGCAACCGCACCGACCTCGTGCGCCCCGTCGTCTCCCCGGCCCGCCTCCGCGCCCTCGGCATCACCCGCCAGGAGGTCGCCAAGGCCCTCCGGGCCGCCACCGACGGCGTCTCCATCGGCACCTGGCTCGAGGGCGACGAGTCGCTCGACATCCGCCTCCGCGCCCCCGAGTCCGAGCGCGACGATCCCGACGCCCTCGCCGCCGCCTGGTTCCGGGCCGACTCCCTCGGCCGGTCCATCCCCCTGATGCAGGTCCTCACCCGGTTCGAGACCGCCTCCGAGGACCCCATCATCAAGCGCCGCAACCGCCTCCTCTGCCTCACCGTCAAGGCCAATCCCGGGCTCGGCGAGAACGCCGCCGCCGCCGTCGCGCGCCTCCGCCCGCGCATCGAGGCGCTCGCCGCCACCTTCCCGGAGGGATACCGGGTCGAATGGGGCGGCGAGGCGGAGAGCTCCGAAAACGCCAACGCCAGCATCTTCGCGAAGCTGCCGTCCATCGTCGCGCTGATGTTCCTCATCACCGTGTTCCTCTTCAACTCCATCCGCAAGCCGCTCGTCATCTTCTGCACCGTGCCGCTGATCCTCGTCGGCGTCGTCGCGGGGCTGCTGCTCTTCGACCAGCCCTTCGGCTTCATGGCGCTGCTGGGCCTGCTCTCGCTCATCGGGATGCAGATCAAGAACGCGATCGTGATCATCGACGAGATCAACGCCCGGCTGGCCGCCGGCGACGCGCCGGTCGACGCGGTGCTCTCGGCGGGCGTCACGCGCCTGCGCCCGCTGGGCCTCGCGGCCGCGACGACCGTCCTGGGGATGATCCCGCTCGTCGCCGACCCGTTCTACGCCGCGATGTCCGTCACCGTGATGTGCGGCCTGGCCTTCGCCACCCTCCTCACGCTCGTCGTCATCCCCGTCTTCTACGCCCTCTTCTTCCGCCTGCCGAAGCCCGCGGCCTGACGCGCTTCCAGGCCGAGCGCCGGCATTCGCGGTCGCCCGACGCCAACCGTCTCGCGGTCGATGCGGCGTTGCGGCGGGCGCGCCGCCCGTGGTAGACTCCGCGCCATGACCTTCGCCGACACCCTCTCTCCGCAGGAACGGCGACGGGGCCGGGTCCTCGCCTGCCTCGCCTGCTACTTCGGCTGCATTTCCGAAGTGATGGTGGACAGCAGCGCCATCGTCATCCTCTACATCGCGATGATGGGCGGGAGCAAGTCCGAGGCGATGCTCTCCACCGGCTTCTCCGCCGTCTTCTGCATGCTCGCGATGATTCCCTGCGCCGTGCTGGTCGGCCGGATCGGCCTGAAGCGCGCCGTCGCCGTCTCCTGCCTGGCCGGGTGCGCGGGATTCCTGCTGATGGCCGCCGCGCCGTTCTTCGGTCCGTGGCGGAAGGCCGCCGCGCTGGCGGGCTGCCTCGTCTTCTGCGCGCAGCGCACGCTCTACGGCGCCGCCTGGTATCCGCTGCTGGACGCCTTCCTGCGCCCGCAGGACCGCGGGGGCTTCTTCGGGACGATGCGCTTCACCTACATGGTCCTCACGGGGACCCTGTTCTACTTCGTCGGCCGGTGGATGGGGGAGGACCCGCCCGTCGGGCTGATGCAGGCCGTCCTCGCCGTCACGGGCCTGCTGCTCCTCGGACGGCTCTTCTGCGTGATGCGCTTCCCGGAGAACCCGGCGGAGGAGAAGGTCCGGCTCGACTGGAGGCGGGCGCTCGGCATCTCGGTCCGGAACGGCCCCCTCGTCGCCTACTCGGTCTACGTGTGCCTCCTTTCCGCGGCATCCACCTCGATCGTTCCGCTGACGCTGCTCTACCTCCGGAACCACGCGGGGCTGGACGCGGGGCGCGTCCAGGTCTTCTCCGTCGTCGGCATCGCCGGAAGCGTCGCGGGATTCTTCTGCTACGGGCTCCTGCTGCGGGTCCTGCGGATCCGGCGCCTCGAGCTGTGCGTCCACCTCGCGCTGGCGGCGTCGGCCCTGGTCCTGGCCTTCGCGGGCGCCGGCGTCCCGGGATTCCTCCCCGTCGCGGGCGCGACCTACTTTCTCGCCTCCTTCGCGGGAAGCGCGTTCATGTGCAACAACTCCACCGAGTTTCTCGCCCTGGCGCGCCCCGGCAACAAGCCCATGGCGGTGGCCTTCCTGCAGACCTACCAGAACGTCGGGATCTCCATCGGGCGGGCGGGGACGGCCGCGGTCCTCGGCGCCGACCTGCTCGCGCCCTCGTGGCGCCTCGGACCCCTCGAACTCTGCGGCTACCAGACGCTGTTCCTGGCCTCCGGCGCCGCGATGGCGGCCCTGCTCGTCCTCCTGCCGACGCTCCCCGCCTTCGTCCCGAGGCACAGCGACTACTACGAGCCCTGAACCCGGACGCGCCACCGTAGCCCGAGCAGGCCGGCGCATGGAGCGGAGGCTACACGTTTATTGGAACCGCTCTAGTTGAGGCCCGCCCGCTTGCGGACGATCCACTCGGCGGTGAGGAGGCCGACGAGGAGGGCGAGGATCCACCAGCGGTCCCAGAGGAAGAGCTCCGAGCGCTCGTGCAGCGTGCGGTTCCCTTCGCCGTAGGCGCCGAGGAGAGTCCCGAGGCGCGAGGGCGGGACGGCCTTGCCGCCCGACGAGGCCGCCATCCGCCGCGGCAGGTCGAAGCTCGCCGAGACGTTCACGAACTCGGCCGGGCGCCGCGACGTGACGACGAAGAAGCGAGTCCGCAGCTGCTCGGGGTACTCCGAGGCGAGGCGCGAGCGCGCGTCCGCGCACTCCAGCTGCACCGTGTAGACGCCCGGCTCCGGCAGCGGGTCGGTCTCGGCCTCGTAGAAGCCGTTGCTGTCCTCGCGGTAGCGCAGGCGCAGCGAGCGGATGCGCGCGCCGTTCTCCGCGAGGATCGCGGCCTCGGGCCGGAGGTCGTTCATCGCGTTGAAGTCGAGGTCCTGGAAGCGCGCCTGCACGACGACCTTGTCGCCCGGCGTGTAGCGCAGCTGGTCGGTGCCGAGGCGGACGTAGGGGTTGCCGGCGCGGAGCTTGTCGCCCGCGCCCCAGCGCAGCACCTGGCCCCAGAACTGGTGGTGCCGCGTGTCGCCGACGCGGTAGCGCAGGCGCCACGTGCGGTCGGTGTTGAGCTGCAGGACCTTGCCGTGGCCGGCGTTGCGCGCGACGACGAGCGAGTGCACGGCCTGCTGCTCGCGCATCTCCGCGAGGCGCTTCACCGCCGCCTCCGGGTCCTGCTCGAGGTCGGCCGCGGCGAGGTGAGCGACGGACTCCGCCGTCGCCGCGTCCTCGGGCTCGGCGTAGGCGAGGACCTCGGCGCCGGGCTTGACGCCCTTCACCGGGTGGCGCCAGGTCATCTCGGGCACGTCGTTCCAGATCTGCTCGTTCTCGTAGGACGAGGACGACTGCGCCATCGCCGGGTGGCCGCGGCCGGAGGGCGCGAGGCGCAGGCGGAAGGAGGTCTCGGGCGAGGCGAGATACGGGTCGTCCTCCTCCTCGAACGTCGCGGGCATGAGGTCGAGCAGCGCCTCGTTGCGGATGCGGTGCGGCATCGCGCGCGGGCCGTCGATGAGGACCAGCAGCGCGCCGCGCTGCTCGACGCAGTACTTCACGTTCTCCACCACCTCGGGCGTGAGGACGTCCTCGTCGAGGTCGCCGAGGATGATGACGTCGAACTTGCGCCACTCGTCGCGGTCGACCGGGAACGCGCCGGACTCGGAGTCGCCGAACTTGCGCGCGGCGCTCGCGGGCGGGAGCGGGTCGGTGTCCTGGCCGAACATCCGGTCCGGGTGGACGAGATACTCCTGCAGATGCACGGACTTGTCGCGGCCGTAGAAGAGGTTGCGCAGGTAGCGGAACTCCCAGCGCGGCCGGTCGTCGACGAGGAGCACGTTCGTGCGGTCGTCGGTCACCGAGACGTCGAGCGTCCACTCGTTGTTGTTGTCGAACTCCTCGCCGTCGACCCGGTCGATCGCGACGCGGTAGCGCAGCACGCCCTTCTCCTCCGGCAGGTCGGTGAAGCGGAACTCGCGGGAGTAGTCGTCGTTCTCGATATACTCCACGACGGAGTCCAGCTCGCGCTCGCCGCAGAAGAGGCGGATCTTCGCCTCCGTCCCGCGCAGGCCGGTCGCGGAGATGGAGCCGGCGACGCGGACCTTGTCGCCGAGGAAGACGGACTCCGGCGCGCGCGCCTCGGCGACGGCGAGGTCCTTGGGCGGGCGCGTGCCGCCGACGACGACGGTCTGGATCGGGATGCCGGCGCCGCCGATGCGGCGCGAGACGGCGTCCACGCCGGCCTCGCCCGTGTGGCGGCCGTCGGTGACGACGAGGAACCCGGCGATCTCCTCGAACGGGATGTCGCGCAGCGCGGTCTCGAGCGCGCGCGTGAGGTCGGTCGACGAGCGGAACGCGGTCTCGCGCGCGGCCTCGTCGGTCTCCGCGACCTCCTCGGTGCGCCCCTTCGTCTCGGCCATTCCGAGCAGCGCGTCGAGCGCGGCCTCCGCGTCCTCCTCCGCCTTCGCGGCGCTCTCGGCGCCGGCCTCCTTCGCCTTCTCGGCCTTCTGCGCGGCCTTCGCGGCGCCGGTCGCGGCGCGCACCAGGTCGGCGTCCGGCTCCGCGGTGGCGCCGAAGCGGTAGAGCTCGAGGTTGTAGGAGCGGCCGAGCGTCGCGAGCGGCGGCTCGGGGAGGGCGTTCGGGGCGCAGAGCAGGCGGCGCGCGATCGCGGCGCGCGTCGTGTCCGACGCCGCCATGATCTCCGCGCGGCCGTCGGCGTCGAGCGCATCGTAGGTCGCGAGCGACCCCGCGCTCTCGACCGTCTCCGCGAACGGCAGCAGCTGCTCGAGCGCGTCCGCGAGGCGCCCCGCCTCGCGCGCGACGGCGCCGCCGTCCGCGTGCTCCGCGTCCGCGACGGCGGCCGCGAGGGCATCCACGGCGGGCCTGATCTGGCCGCGCACGAACGCCGACACGCGCGGGAGCGCGGAGCCGGCCTCGGGGTGGGCTGCGGCGTCGATCCTCTTCGCGACGCCCTCCATCGCCGCGGCGGCGGCGTCCGCGAACGCGCCCGCCTCGTCGGCGAGAACCTTGCACGCGGGGCCGTCCGGCGCGCCGGCCTCGCCGAGCGCGCGCTGCGCGGCGGCGCGGCGGCGGAAGTCCTCGGCCTTCTCGCCGAAGGCGCCGAGCGCGGCGCTCTCCTCGCCGGGCGGGAGGAGGCCGAGCGCGACCGCGACGTCGAGCCGCTCCGCGTCCTCCCAGTAGGTGTCGGGGAAGTTCATCGACGCCGAGTCGTCGAGGAGGACGACGACCGTGCGGCGGATCGTGCGCTCGCGGTCGCTCACCTTCACGGGCTGCAGCAGCACCCAGAGCGCGACGAAGATCGCGGCCATCCGCAGCGCGACGATCCAGCGGCGGCGGCGCGCCGACGGAACGCGCGAGGCCTCGCGCCGGTAGAGCCAGGACACGAGCTCGATGCAGAGGCCGGAGACGAAGGCGGTGAAGAGCAGGTCGACGGCCTGCGGGACGAACATCCAGCGCCCGGCGAGGAAGAAGTAGCGGCCGAGGAGCTGGAAGAGGCACCAGGAGGCGACCGTGCCGGTGGGGACGAGGATGCCGAGCCGGACGCGCGGCGTCTGGAAGCGGCGCTTCACCGCGGCGTGGGCTAAGACCCACAGCACCACGGCGAGGCCCGCGAGCGCCCACAGCGCGAACGTCGGGACGGTCGTGGGAAGGAGATCGGGGCGGAGGTAGTTCTGGTCCATCGGAAAAGCGTGGAAGCGCCGCGTATTCTACCAGAACCGCCGTCCGCCGGCAAATCCCCCGATCCGCCGGGCGAACCGCCCGGGTCCGGCGCGGCGGCTTTGCCAACGGGCGCGGGGTGTGCTAGACTCCGCGCCCGTTTCCAACCCACCCCGACACCCGACATGAACCTCACCGAAACCAAGGCCTGGGCCGCCCTGCAGAAGGACGTCGCCGCCAACCAGGACTTCTCCCTCCGCGCCGCCTTCGCGGCCGATCCCGACCGCGCCCGCAAGATGACGATCGAGGCCGCCGGCTGGACGCTCGACTTCTCCAAGAACCTCGTCGACGACCGGACGATGGCCGACCTCTACGCGATCGCGCGCGAGTGCGGCCTCCAGGAGAAGATCGAGGCGATGTTCCGCGGCGAGCACATCAACGAGACCGAGGACCGCGCGGTCCTGCACACGGCGCTCCGCGCCCTCTCCGGCGGCGCGGTCGTCGACCAGGGCGACGGCAAGGACGTCATGCCCGGCGTCCGCGAGGTCCTCGACAAGATGGCCGCATTCGCGGAGCAGGTCCGCTCCGGCGCGTGGCGGGGTCTGAGCGGCAAGCCCGTCCGCAACGTCGTGAACATCGGCATCGGCGGCTCCGACCTCGGGCCCTGCATGGCCGCGATCGCCCTCGCGCCGTTCTCGCAGCGCAACCTGCGCCTCGGGTTCGTCTCGAACGTCGACGCCACGCACTTCGCCGAGACGGTCCGCGACATGGATCCGGAGGAGACGCTCTTCCTCGTCGCGTCCAAGACCTTCACGACGCTCGAAACGATGGACAACGCGAACACCGCGCGCGAGTGGGTGCTCAAGCACTACAAGGGCGACGCGGCCGCGGTCGCGAAGCACTTCGTCGCGATCTCCACGGCGGCGGACGAGGTCGCGAAGTTCGGCATCGACACGGCGAACATGTTCGGCTTCTGGAACTGGGTCGGCGGCCGCTACTCGCTGCCGTCCGCGATCGGGCTCTCGCTCATGATCGCGATCGGCCCGGAGCGCTTCCGCGAGATGCTCGGCGGCTACGAGGCGATGGACAGGCACTTCCGCACGGCGCCGTTCGAAGAGAACCTGCCCGTCACGATGGGCCTGCTCGGCATTCTCTACAACAACCTCCTCGGCGCGCAGTCGCTCGCGGTGCTGCCCTACGACCAGTATCTGGCGCGCTTCCCCGCCTACCTGCAGCAGCTTGACATGGAGAGCAACGGCAAGAGCGTCGACAAGCGGGGCCGCCGCGTCGCGTGGCAGACCGGCCCGATCGTCTGGGGCGAGCCCGGCACCAACGGCCAGCACGCCTTCTACCAGCTCCTGCACCAGGGCACGAAGCTCGTCCCGGCCGACTTCATCGGCTTCCTGCGCTCGCACAACCCGATCGGGCCGCACCACGTGCACCTCATGGCGAACTTCTTCGCGCAGACCGAGGCGCTCGCGTTCGGCAAGACGGCGGACGAGGTCCGCGCCGAGGGCGCGCCCGAGGCGCTCGTCCCGCACAAGACCTTCGAGGGCAACCGGCCGACCAACACGCTCGTCGCGGACGAGCTCACGCCGGCGACGTTCGGCGCGCTCGTCGCGCTCTACGAGCACAAGGTCTTCACGCAGGGCGCGCTCTGGGACGTCTTCTCGTTCGACCAGTGGGGCGTGCAGCTCGGGAAGGTCCTCGCCAAGAAGATCATCCCGGAGCTCACGTCGGACTCCGCGCTCGCCCACGACTCCTCCACCAACGCGCTCATCGGGCGCTTCCGCGCGGCGAACGCGCGGTAGCGGCCGCGGTCCCCGCGGCCATAAGGAAAGGCCGGCCGCCCGATCGGGCGGCCGGCCTTCCTGTCGCATGCCGTCGCGCGCGGCGGACGCGGGCCTACTTGACCTTCTTGTAGCCGTAGACCGCGGTGTCGCCGAGCTCCTCCTCGATGCGGAGCAGCTGGTTGTACTTGGCCATGCGGTCGGTGCGCGAGGCGGAGCCGGTCTTGATCTGGCCGGCGTTCGTCGCGACCGCGATGTCCGCGATCGTCGCGTCCTCGGTCTCGCCGGAGCGGTGCGAGGTGACGGTCGTGTAGCCCGCGCGGTGCGCCATCTCGATCGCCTCGAGCGTCTCCGTGAGGGAGCCGATCTGGTTGACCTTGATGAGGATGGAGTTCGCGGCGCCGAGCTGGATGCCCTTGGCGAGGAACTTGGTGTTCGTGACGAAGAGGTCGTCGCCGACGAGCTGGCACTTGCCGCCGATCGCCTTCGTGAGCGCGACCCAGCCGTCCCAGTCGCCCTCGGCCATGCCGTCCTCGATCGAGTCGATCGGATACTTCTTGACGAGGCCCTCGAGATACTTCACCTGCTGGGCGGAGGTGCGCTTGGCGCCCTTCTTGCCCTCCTTCCAGGTATAGTCGTAGACGCCGTCCTTGAAGAACTCGGACGAGGCGCAGTCCATCGCGATCG